>JADJLQ010000001.1:3220000-3378579 GCA_016709995.1 Saprospiraceae bacterium | reverse complement strand
ATAAATTAGACCTGCACTTCTCAGCCATTCAAAAGACATCTCATAGGTACTTGCTCTCGCATTACTATTGACATCTTTGTACTTAAATTTTTTATTTTCTTTAGCTAGCTGATAAGGAATAGAGTTCCAGATTTCAGAAATTTTTAGAGATTGCGACTTGTCTGCATATTTCGAAAAGTCTCTTTGATACGATTTAAGGATCTCCATTTGAATCTGTCTCACCTGGCGTATATCTTTATTCGTGATATAGTCTTGAATCACCTCTGGCATACCTCCTAAAAACATATATCTTTTGAGCAGCTCGAGGAGTTTTTCGTGTAAAAAGTCAGGAATGGCCTCTAAGGAAGTATTTTTTATTACAAAGTCTAAAGCCATTTTTTCTCCAATAGCCTCTAAAAACTCAGAAAAGCTCAGTGGATACAGCGTTAAAAAATTTACCTTTCCAACCGGAAAACTACTTTGTTTCCCAATACTTACACCCAGTAGCGAACCAGCGGAAATGATATGATATTCAGGCGCTTTCTCTTGGAAGTATTTGAGGCTGGTCAACGCTTCAGTACATAGTTGTATTTCATCAAAACAAATCAAAGTATCCTCGGATACAATTTTCTTATTTAGCTTGAGACTAAGTTTTTCGATTAATTGTGCGGGATCTTTGTTTCCGCTGAAAATATTATTTAATTCAGGATCATCTTCAAAATTGAAGTAATAAAATTCTTTATATTCATGCGTTGCAAATTCTCTGATGAGCCATGTCTTACCAACCTGCCTTGCACCCTCCAAGAGCAAAGGTTTGCGGCTCTTGCTTTGTTTCCATTCCAGTAATTTTAAATAGCTATTTCGCTTCACTTATACCTTTGATTTGAACAAATTTAACATTTTTGTGTCAAAAAGTGTATAAGTAAGACAAATTTATGTGTCAAAAAATGTTTTATTTAACTAAAATAAGGTGTCAAAAAATGTAAAAAACGGCAAATTTATGTGTCAAAAAATGTAACCCTCCACTTAATAGCCCGCAGCCTGGCCATCTTTCCTGGACTCACTAGCCCCAAAATAAACCTTTCTGATCGGATCAAACCGAATGCACTGGTAGCCTCCGTAACCTCCCAGTCCATAGCCCACTTTGTGTCCCTTACGCATAAGCTCCCGAATCGTTTCATACGGAAATCCGGACTCCAGCATCACAGTACCGGACCCTTCCATTTTTTCTCCCGTAGGCTCTGAAGACCCGTCATGGTCTATACGCGGGGCATCGCCTGCTTCCTGTATGTTCATGCCGAAATCGACGACATCCATCACGATCTCTACATGACCCAGTGGCTGATACCCTCCGCCCATGACTCCAAAACTCATGATGGGCTGCCCATCTTTAGTCATGAAAGCAGGAATAATCGTGTGAAATGGCCTTTTATGAGGAGCATAGGTATTGTTTTGACCATCTGTGAGGCTATATAGCTCTCCACGATCCTGAAACATAAAACCAAGCCCGTCTGCCATCATACCTGAGCCAAAGCCCCTGTAATTACTTTGAATCAGCGATACCATATTACCATCCTTGTCGGCTACCGTCAGATAAATGGTATCCCCATCTTTGAGCGCAGGATTGCCGGCGTCGATGCGACTCAAAGCGCGATCAGGATTGATCAGTTTTCGTCTTTCATCAGCATATTCTTTTGAGATAAGGGATCGCACCGGGATCTTTACGAAGTCCATGTCTGAATAAAATTTGGCCCGATCTTCAAATACAATTTTTTTGGCCTCTACAAATAGATGAATATGCTCCGGACTACCCCAGGGAATTTTAGAAAAATCATAGCCTTCCAGGATATTGAGCATTTGGAGCGCAGCGATGCCCTGACCATTTGGAGGCAATTCCCAGACATCGTAACCGCGATAGTTGGTAGAGACTGGTTCTACCCAGGTACTGGTATGATCCGCCAGGTCTTTATAACTGAGATAGCCCCCTACTTTTTTAAAGAAAGCATCGATGGTTCTTGCGATCTCTCCTTTATAAAAAACATCCCGACCACCTTTAGCGATTTTCTCAAGTGTATTGGCCAGGTTGGGATTTTTAAAGATATCTCCTTTTTTAGGCACTTCACCATTGGGGTAATAATGTTCTTTGACATTGGGATACTGACCATAGATACGGGGTATGGCCCGCAATGATCCTGCGAGCTCATCATGCACCGGAAAACCATTCCGGGCATATTGAATGGCGTGACTCAAAATCCGCTCCATTGGCATGCTTCCAAATTTTTTATGTAGCTCAAACCAGCCATCGACACATCCGGGTACACTCACCGGCAATGGTCCGGTCGATGGGATATGGGTGAGTCCTCTTTTTTTGAATTCGGCCAATGTCAGCGAATACGGGGACCGACCTGATCCATTGAGTCCATATAGTTTTTTAGTTTTATTGTCCCAGACGATGGCAAAGATGTCTCCGCCTATACCGTTGACATGGGGCTCTACGACTCCTTCCATTGCATTGGCAGCGATCGCTGCATCGATGGCATTCCCACCGGCACGCAAGATCTCTATGCCGGCTTGGGTACTCAATGGATGGGAAGTACAGACCATTCCGTTTTGTGCGATGACTTCACTGCGCCCAGCCCAGGTCTTACCTGATATACGGTCCTGGCCAGAGGCTGAAACCAAAATCATCATTTGGCACAAGCTTAATAGAATAAGTTTTTTCATTTTTAAAAATTTGAGGATTGAATTTATTCAAATTATCCTGAATACAATTAATAAGACTCTTCAAGTCAAAGATAGGGAGGATACTCTGGGTGTAAATAAATGAAATAGCTTTTGTACTGGTCTGAGTACAAAAACTAAAATATTTTATGATTGAAGAATGGAATAGTTGGACAATTCCTTTAGATATTCCATCTTTGTAGGCAGTGGGGTCACGGATAAAGTATCTCGAATACTTCGATCGGATCTCCAATAATTAAATGTATTAATCTTACTTAAAAAAACAACAACATGGGTACTTTTGTCATCAAAACAAGAACTAACGGAGAATTCCAGTTTAACCTTCAGGCAGGAAATGGTCAAAACATTCTAAGCTCCGAAGGATATTCTGCTAAAAGCGGTTGCCTGAATGGTATTGAATCTGTCAAAAAGAATTCTCAAGACGATGCGAGATATGAAAAGAAGACTTCTACAAATGGCAAATTATATTTTAACCTAAAAGCTACTAATGGACAAGTGATTGGTGTCAGTGAAATGTATGAATCTGAATCAGGCAGGGACAACGGTATAGAATCCGTCAAAAAGAACGCCGCAGAAGCTTCCGTCAAAGATCAAACTGTCTAAGCACTGAATATTTTTCCAGTTTTGAGTGGCTGGGATAAGACTAAAATTAGTCAAAGTGGTATGATTTAAAGATATTTGTGGGATAAGCACCACTTACAAACCATGTCAGAAATAATACCTCTTGCTAAATCATATGTCCAACAATTATTAACGCAACTCCCTGAGTCTCATTATTACCATGATTGGAAGCATACACAGGAGGTGTATGATGAAGCTTCCCATTTGGGGGTAATGGCCAAACTATCTGAAGATCAGATGGAACAACTTCAATTAGCTGCCTTGTTTCACGATACCGGATTCGTCAAGTCGTACGAGGACCATGAGACCAATAGTAAAGCAATAGCCGCCGAATATCTGCAGAGCATTGATTATCCTCCGGTTCAGATCAGAATGATTCAAGAGGTGATTGAGGCAACCAGGATGCCACAGCAGCCTACTGATAAAGTTGGGGCACTTTTACAAGATGCTGATCTTGCTTCATTGGGTAGTACTACCTGGGAGACCAGGTCGGATCTGCTGAGAAAAGAACTCTTTGCCGTCCATCAAAAAGAATATACCGATGCCGAGTGGGTAAGGTACAATATGGATTTTTTCAAACAGACGGTCTATCAAACCATGGAGGGCAAGTCTAAATATGATGCTATCAAAGACCGCAACAGGGATGAACTCAAAGAAAAGAATAAGTCATTGAAAAAAGAGCAAATAAAGTCACTCATCAGCGGCAATCGGACTGCGGATATGCTTTTTAAAACTGCACTCAGAAATCACATCAGTCTGACCCAGATCGCAGATAATAAGGCCAATATCATGCTCACACTTAATGCACTGATACTCACGTTTGCCTTGCCCATCTTATTTAAATCGTCCTCTTCTTCTGACTATACCATTTATAGCATGATTATTACCGGGGTGGTGCTTGGAGTCGCTTGTGTGATCTCCATGATCTATGCGGCCCTGGCTACTCAACCAGGCAAATTCAAAGGCAAGTTTAACCTGGATGATATACAAGCAGGCAAGGGCAGTTTGTTTTTTTTCGGCAATTTTTATAATAGTTCGCTTAAAGAATATACCGAAGGAATGAAAACGGTCCTTGCCAAAGAAGAAGGACTCGATGACAGTGCGATCCTGGATCTTTATTTTCTTGGGAAATCTCTTGGGCGAAAATTTCATCTTTTGCGGATGTGTTATTCGTTTTTCCTGATTGGCATTATGGTATCAAGCGTTCTATTTGTTGCGGGATTTATAATTTCTTATCTGGTGCAGCATTAATAACTGCTGATTATTTCAGCCGACTTGACAGATCTCAAGGATTGTCCATTCCGAAAATTAACGGTTGATTACCAATCATAAATTTTCTATAATACCAACAAGCCAGCTGCCCTAAGCTTCTTTAATGATTCGCTTTCCCAATATTTTTCAAACGAATACGATCTGTTATTCTGCTCATCGTACATTTCCTTTAAATTTTTATATGTCATTGATCCTGAATTTTGGGGTGAAGTCAGCTTCAAAATCTCCACCAACCAGTCAGCTTGTTTTTTTTCTACATCAAACCGGGTCGTTTTTTGGTTTTCATGCACGGTCACTGTGACAAGATTATTTTGATCATCTGAAGAGACCTTGATCTCAGGAGTATTGCCGATCCATACAATCTTGCTGGAAGAGGTGAGTGTATCCCGTTCTTTTTCCAGCAATACATTTTTAATATAGGTTTTCTCTATTTTGTCCTTAGGTACTTTAAATTCAAACCAATCCTGCAATCTATAATCGAAGCAAAGGCCGTGCATGTAGTTGAGGATGGATTTTTTAAGGCCATAACTGAATGCATCATGATCGGTGCCGGTGGGGTCTTTAAATTCCAGATCATTGTTGGCGAAAGTACCCAAAGGTCGATCCGATTTTTGCACTTTAAATAAATCAGGATATAAACCAACCGGGCTGTGCACTGTCATGGCAAATTGATGCCAAAATCCTGATTGAATGATACCTGCTTCAAACATTTGTCGAACCATCTCCAGTGAATCGATCGTCTCCTGGGTGGTCTGCGTTGGAAAGCCATACATCAGGTAGGCATGGACCATGATACCACACTCAGTAAAATTGCGACATACCTGTGCTACCTGTGCGACAGTCACCCCTTTTTGTATCAGCTCCAGCAATCTGTCTGAAGCTACTTCTAACCCTCCGGACACGGCGATGCATCCGGATGCCTTGAGCAGTTTACAAAGATCGCGGTTAAAGCTTTTTTCAAATCGGATATTGGTCCACCAGGTGACATTTAATTTTCGTTTGAGTATCTCCAGCGCAAGGTCGCGCATGCGTGCGGGAGGAGCCGCTTCGTCTACGAAATGAAAGCCAGACTGACCTGTCTGACTGATCATCTCCTCCATTCTGTCACAGATTAGTTGCGCAGCCAGAGGTTCGAATACCTTGATATAGTCAAGAGAGGTATCGCAAAAAGTACATTTGCCCCAATAGCAACCATGAGCAAGGGTAAGTTTATTCCACCGCCCATCACTCCAGAGCCGATGCATAGGATTGACGATTTCGATGACCGAGATATAAGAATCTAATAAGAGATCACTGTAGTCTGGAGTGCCTGTTTGGGCTTGGGGGTAATCCGGAAGGGGTGAATTGTTCAAATACTCTACCTGTCCATCCACCAGCATAAAAGTGCGTTTAAAAAAATCCGATTCTAGAATGATATTTTTTCCAGGATCACTTTGTGACGGCAGTGTCGATACATAATTTACCAGGCATTCGAGAGGTCGTTCACCATCATCGAGGGTGATAAAATCAAAAAATTCAAAGACACGTGCATCGGACAAGGATCTTAATTCTGTATTGGCAAACCCACCACCCATAGCAATTTTTACTTCGGGATGATATTTTTTAATCCATTGAGCACATCGAAAAGCACTAAATAAATTTCCGGGAAAAGGCACAGATATGGCGACCAATTTGGGCGAAACTAAAGTCATTTTAATTTCCAATATCTTCACCAAAAGTAGATCGATATAGGAATACTCGTGTTGTAGAAGCTGATAGATTTCGTCAAAACTATTGGCTGACCTCCCCAATCGCTCCGCATAGCGGCTAAATCCAAAATGAGGATCTACGCACTCTTTGATCAAATCTGAGATGTCTTCGATATAGAGCGTAGCCAGGTGTTTGGCTTCATCTTGTGATCGCATGGATCCAAAGGTTTTACCGTGATAAGTCTCCAACTGCTCAAACCGCGAAGCCTCAGGCAAATACCCTTTCTGGCAGATCTGGTGTACCAGGGTGGCATTGTGACCTTGAAGGAATGATATCACCGAGTCAATGGTATGAATATATTGGTGCCGCATGCCGATGATGCGCAGTGCATTGTCTGAAAAGTCTACGGGATTTTTTTCGATATAAGCAAATAGATCTTCAAACCCTTTTTTAGAATACAATTCCAGGATCACTTCGATGCCCAGGTCTGCCTGACGACAAGCTATGGCTTTGGTGTTGAGAAATCCTTTGAGGTAGGCCGTAGCAGGATAGGGGGTATTGAGCTGGGTAAATGGAGGGGTGATAGCAAAAACAGTGGTATTCAAGTAAACCTGATTGTAGTGATTTGAGCCCATAAAGGTAGTGAAAATGCGTGCGGAATGAGTGAGACATTTGAAGGCATGCGGACTTCTTTGAAAGTAAGTGGTTGATTTTTTTAAATCTTAGCAATGATTTAACCAATCTGCTACTTGAAGATTTAGCGAACGGAATAATTTTTAAAGGCTACCAATAGTAAAAAAAATTCGTTTTAGTCTTTATATGAAATCAAATCTATATAACCGATGGTTTTCGGTACTTCTGGTATGCCTGTTGATTTTTGTTGTTTCAGGATGCTCTAAAGATGAAGGTGGAACTCAGGTGTCCCCGGATGAAATTCTGGGAGTGAAAGGGGATTTGACCGTACAATTCTCAGCTCGTTTTGGAACGGAACCATTTGCAGCAGCTAAAGGCTACGCCTATCAGGGAAAGCAAAAAGTGATGTTTTCAAAGGTAGAGTTTTACATCACAGATATCCAATTAGTGGGTACTAACAAGGCTGCTAGTGATCAGGCAGGTCTGATAAATCTCACCGGTTCCACTGAAGCATCCAAAAATATATCCCTGACGGGCCTGGCCAGCGGCCATTATACCGGAATCGAATTTACTTTGGGGGTGACCCCAGCTTTGAACAAAAAATCACCCAGGGATTTTCCGCCGTCTAATCCGCTTTCATTGTCCGGTGGCTTTTGGGAGGATTGGGGATCATACATTTTCACCCAGATTCTCGGATTAGTAGATCCGGAAGGGAGTGGTCATTTTACTAATGGCTTTGCTATCCAGACAGGCACTGATGAATGCAGCGTCAAGGTGACCATAGAAAAAGACATTACCATCAAGGAAAGTAAACCGGCGTCCATCACCCTGGATGTAGATGTATTACAATTTTTTAAACAAGGCAATACATATTATGATTTGATAGCCGATCCACTAAGTCATAATATTGGTGATCTCGGTTCCCTGCGATTATTTGCAGAGGCTATAGCTAAAGCGATCGTCGTCAAGCTATAAGTTAAGATTTGGATAAATGAAGGTGTCTTGATTTTGATCCAAATTAGAAAATTATTTTTTCTACCTAATATTAAGTTGCGTCCCCCCCCCACCGCTAAACTACACTCTAATTTGGGACATTCACCACAGGTTCCTAGCAAACCCCCCCCCCCCCCCCCCTTCACTTGCTCCCCACTTGCTTTCATTCAATTTTTTTCAATTCACCTTTCTGACCGGTATTTAAAAACCACGCCTTGGTCACTTTGCCTTCGGTATCCACTTCAAACTCTATCTGCCTGTCAGTACCATCACCATAAAAGAATTTTGTTTCAGATTCGGGGATAAGTTCGATATTACCCGTGCCTGGACGAGTCCGGAAGAGTTTACCATTTTCGACGATAAACTCCAGGGTCATAAAAGCAAAATACTTGCCGGCATACCGATCGATCAAGCCCGGTGGTAAGGTCACTGACTGGTGCTCATAGGGCATGACCAGTTCTTCTGCGGCCAGGATGGATTCAATGGCTGCTCTTATATTTCCATTGCTGGTTTGATTATTGGATAATACGATAATCGTCTCCTTCATGTCACTTCTGCGCACCAGCATCGTAGCATAGCCGGGCCACCCCCCCGTATGGGACACTACCTTGCCAACCGTTGTGAAAGGTTGCACCCGTACCCCGAAACCGTAGAAGGTGGTGGAGTCGCCAGGTGTAATACGCACGAGGGGTGCCATCATCTCATTAATCGATTTACTTTTGACCAGGGTATTGGAATCCAGCGCACGATCCCAGATCAATAAATCACCGGTGGTGGAATTGACACACCCGTCGCCAACTATACCATCCAGATAGTATACTTCATCATATGCTGCCAGACTATCCGGCAGCGTATACCGATGCAAACTATCTGAATAGACATAACCCAGGGCATAATTGTCTGGAATCACGCGGGCAGATCGCCTCGAATTATACACGAAGGTATGGTTCATGCCCAGCGGCTTAAAAATATTTTGGCTCATAAAATCATTGTAACGCATACCGGATACTTTTTCAATGATGAGGGCCAATAAGGCGTAACCGGTATTGCTGTATCTCCATTGACTGCCTGGCTCAAAAAATAACGTATCCCGATGTGCAGCCAGCATGGTCAGGACATCCTTATTATAAGCTATTTGATGGTGATCCCAGAACTTCTCAAATTGGTCTTCATAAGCAGGCAATCCCGAAGTGTGGGTCAATAAATGCCGGATCGTGATTCCATCATAGGGAAAATCCGGGAGGAACATTTTTATGTCGTCGACCAGGTCCAGCAGACTCCGGTCCCGGCAGATCAGGATACCCAAGGCTGTAAATTGCTTTGACACGGAGGCCAGTTCGAAAACTGTATTCTCATTTAAGGTCCGCTGGGTATTAAAGTCGGCATAGCCAAAAGACGCCTGATAGATCGGGACTCCACCTTTGGCGATCAATACATTTCCGTTAAAATGGTAATAATCGTGCTGACCTTTAAAAAACTGGCTGAGTAAGGATTTTTGATCTTGCTGTGCACCCAACAGGATGGGCAGAAAGAGAAGAATAAGAATTTTTTTCATTAGGAAAATATTGAACTTTTTAAATGGGCCTCAAAGATAAGGATTGTATTCCCACCGGGCATCTGTGTGTAATCCTATACGAACTATCAAACTGGAATACATTGATTTCAAAATGAGCTGGTAAGGTTAGAACATAAAAAATTGATTCAACTGAATAGAGACCTCTAAATATTTTCTATATTACCCTTGATTAAAACCCTTATTTAAAATTCCTTCTTATGCAATCCTCTCCTTACTGGCCTTTTGTGGTATTGTTCATTAGCATGGCCGCGGTGATCTACATGATTTCAAAACTGAAGATCCATGCCTTTATCGCGCTGATGGTAGCTGCCATGATCGTGGGTTTATTTTCATATCATATTGCTGCTATGGATGGAGTCAATCATCTCATCAAATCCATCGAGTTGCCCATGGTCGAATTTGGCAATACAGCCGGTAAGATCGCCTGGGTGATCGCACTTGCGTCAGTGATCGGTACAGCTATGTTGGAGTCCGGAGCTGCTGAAAGAATGGTCAATGCGATCATCTCTCTGCTAGGAGAAAAAAGAGCTCCTATCGCTTTATTGATCAGTGGATTTATTCTTTCAATTCCCATTTTTTTTGACACGGTATTTTTTCTAATGATTCCACTGGCTATCGCTTTGGTCAAAAAGACCGGCAAAGACTACCTCTTATATATCCTGGCGATCAGTGGCGGAGCCCTGGTCACCCACTGCCTCGTACCACCTACTCCAGGACCGCTGATCATGGCAGAAAACATGAAGATCGACCTGGGAGTCACGATTATGGCAGGTTTGGCCTTGGGTTTGATCCCGGCATGGGGAGTGTATAAGGTAGCACAGTATAGAAATAAAAAGTTTGTCTTACCGCTGCGGGTAGCCGGTGATCAAAGTTCCGTCACTACTGCTGTGCCCAGCTTGTTTTATTCAATCATCCCAGTCATGCTGCCCTTGGTATTGATCAGTATGTCCTCTGTTGCCGATATCCTGATGCAGGGAACCAAGCCAAACTGGATTTCCTTTTTGGGGAATAAAAATGTTGCTATGACGATCGGTACAGCAATGGCGCTATGGGTCTGGGCCAAACAAAAAAATTATTCAGGATCTCAACTTTGGGACGCCTGCGCCAAACCGCTGGAGATCGCCGGTATCATCATCCTCATCACTTCTGCTGGTGGTGCTTTCGGAGCCATGCTGGGACACAGTGGCATCGGAGCAGCTATCAAAGAGCTCACCAGCCATTTCAGCATCCACTACGTATTATTAGCCTGGCTCATCGCAGCGATCATGAAGGTAGCGCAGGGATCCAGCACAGTAGCGATGATCACTACCTCGAGTATCATGTACGCATTGATCCAAAGTGGCGATGCTTTGGCCTACCATCCTGTATACATCTTGATGGCGATAGGATTTGGTAGTTTGTTCGTGCCGTGGATGAATGACAGTGGATTTTGGGTGGTATCCAGGATGTCTGGTATGACTCCAGATGAAGCATTGAAAAACTTTAGTGTGACAGTGGGCAGTTTGGCTGTGATGGGATTGGTAGAGATACTGATCTTATCCACGGTTTTGCCTTTTGCTTAGACTCCTTTCACAGAGTCGATAATATTGCTACTCATAAGTTATGAGATTTTGTTTAATCTTTCTGTTTCTCATACGTAGAGAAATTGAGACTAATAAACTTTTTAAGGTGATGAATATAATTTTAATTCAATCGCTCTTGCTCTGCTAGTGAACTAGCCTTTTGTACTGGAGGTTTGGCAGAAAGAGAAATATTAAAATTATTAAATTTCCATTCATCTATATATTCCAGATCACCGATTGAGGCTGCACTGATCATACTGTTTGTAAAATTAAAATTGGATAAAGTAGACTGTTGTAATCCTGTCACTTCAAATACTTTTTTAGAGTTGGTAGCCTGGAGATTAGATACGAATATATTTTTTGCTGCAGGAATTCCTTTTGATTCCGGTTCTACTTTATGCAGCATGACTTTCCACAGCTCAGGGATAGAATCATAAATATATCCATCAGGAAGCAGAGAATAACTGAAAGCCGGATACCAGTTGAGATTAAACTGAAACACATTGATAGTGGAATCGAGTTCTGAGTTTTGAAAATATATATTCTCCAAAGTACCTCCCCGGGTAGTCGCTGATTTGATACGAAGACCATTGTCCGTATGTCTGGCCGACAAATCTGTAGCGAGGATATTTCTGATACCACCTGCGGTTTCACTACCCAGGGTCACCAGACCTGCTCCTCTTCTGGCTATGCATTTACGGATCACCACATACTCTGTGGGTCTGTTGACCCGCAAGCCGTCCCAATCTCTTCCAGCTTTTAAACAAAAATTGTCATCATTGCAGTCAATATCACAGTTTTGGATCAATACCCAACTGGATGAATCCACATCAATGCCGTCTGTCGAAGGTCCACTACCATCTTCATTGTTTTTGATCACCAAACCATCGACAGTCAGGTGATGGGAATACAATAACTGGACTGTCCAGAATCCTGCATTTTTAAAGGTCAGTCCTTTGAGCGTCACATCCGAAGCGTTTTGTACCAACAGTGTTCTCACCCGTTTGGCATCATAATCCACAATCCATCTTAGTCCCTTTGCTACGTACTCTTCACGCATCTTCCAGTACTTGTTCCAGCAAAATTTGCCTCTGGCATTGACAATTCCTTCGCCGGTGACTGCGACATTCTGAGCGTCTATTACATTGATCAAGGCTGCAGGCCAGGTAGTTTCTATCCCTGCTATTCTGGTTTTTATCTCCGGATAGTCATCAAAATCCTGAGACCCCAGTAGGAGCACCTCTCTGTCTATCCTGAGATGCACATTTGACTTTATAAATATCGAGCCGGTGACATATACTCCGGGTGAAAATGTCACTATGCCTCCTCCTGCGAGCGCGCATGCATCGATGGCATCCTGTATATCTTTAGTCACTGTTTTGGAGGAATCACCAGATGCTTTGACTAAAAATGTTTTTTCAGTTTTGGGAAATCGTTGAGCACCTACTTTTATTGCCCAATCCAATTCCTTTGTTTGATCACATGCCTGGATCATAATAAATATAGAAAGTATTAAAATTATTCGTGTCAGCATATATGATATTTAAGCAGTAAGAATATTAAAAATCATTTAGGCAACCGTTTAAACTCTTCCTGGGTGATCATGAATACGGTACCATGCCGGGTCCCTCCGGGGAAACTCACTTTTTCTGATATATCGGTCCAGTGGATCAAGTCATTCGAAGTGACAGCGCCATATTTGTGCTCAGTATACTTATCAAAATACACTACCCAATCATCCCCAACTTTGATCGCGGAGGGTCCTTCCGCCCAATAATGACCAGTGATAGGTGATGATGCGAAGCTGTAATTTTTTGAAAGCTTATTACTTGTGGCTGTACGAATATTTTTTTGCGGCGGTGTCCTGGTCTCGTCTTTTAAAAACATGGTGTACTGTTTGCCGATTTTATGAATGGTAGCATCTATCACATTGAAGCCTCTGTCATACAATAATCTGGTTTTGCTGAACTTCTTAAAATCTTTTGTGACTACGTAGTAGAGCCGATGATTGTATTTACTGTCTCCGGATATATCTCCCTGGCTAAACCGACCGGGAATAGTAGTCGACCAGTAGATCATATATTGTTTTTTGCGCTCATCATAAGTGATCTCGGGAGCCCAACAGTTTCTGGCTGCCACTTCCTGTTCCATCACCGGTATATATTGTTGCTCACTCCAGTGGATAAGATCCGGAGAAGATGCATACCCGATGCCTTTAGCATTCCAGCTCACTGTCCACACCATATGAAACTTAAGGTCTGCTCCGCGGATGATGCAGGGGTCCCGCATGAGTTGGTCTTTGCTGATGACCGGGGTCAAAAATGAACTGTCCTGTTTTAGTGCAGTGTACGTATATCCATCATGACTATATGCCAGATGCAGTCCATCCTGCCCATTGTCTTTAAAATAAGAGAACATATATATTGGCTGCTGAGCCTGGCTGCTGACTCCACCCAGTATACATAAAATGGTTATCGTAAAGTTTTTCACCCTCATTTATTTTCAGTCAAGGCTTAGTTTTGAATCGATTCGGTCAGTATGCCCACGCAGGTTTGTATGCCTTCCAGAAAATTGCCCACACGAATGTTTTCATCCGGACTATGGATATTATTGTCGGGGTTGGGTATGCGTACTGACACAGCCGGCAGATCAAGGGTGGTGATAAACGGGGAGATCGGTTGCGAACCTCCGGTGGTACGCATTCTCACTGGTTTTTTTCCAAAGGTCCTGGTCAGGGCACCGGTGAGCCATATATCAATGGGGGAATTATATGGGGTTCGATATGCTTTGTATCCAACTTTAGATTTGAAGGAAATGAGTTTGTCATATTTAGCTCTCTCGTCTACCGTAGGAGCTCCATCGACAAAGTGATATCCCAGGTCTGCAATATATTTTCTGATCAACTCTATCATATGATCACCATCAGACTCAGGTACCAACCTGATATCGAGCTCAGCTAATGCTTCCGAAGGTATGATCGTGCGGGACTCATCGCCTACCCAGGCTGCCTGAAGACCTCTGACATTTAAAGTGGGATATGCCAGTGCCTCCTGGTAGGTGCCCCCTATTTTCTCAGGACTGGATATGCCCAGTTCTGCCACGATTTCATGTTGATCTTCCGGGACATCATTCATGATCGTTTTATCAGATTCACTCAGGGTGATACCATCATAATATCCGGGTATGGTGACCCGACCATCTTCATCTTTCATGCCTGCCAGTATCCTCGACAATCCAAATACCGGGTTAGGAGCATAATTGCCGTATTGACCACTGTGCAGGGGGACGAATCCGCCAAATACTTTTAAAGAAACAGTAGCTATACCCCGGGCACCAAACATGAGAGTAGGCTCATTGGACAAATGCCGGGTGCCATCCATGACTACCAGCATATCGGCAGCAAGTTTTTCTTTGAATTGCATGACTACCTTTGGCAACTGAGGTGAACTCATCTCTTCCTGAAAGTCCATGATCACCTTGATATTAAAATCAGGTTTGATCGTTTGTTCGTTCATGATATCCAGGGCTGCCATAAAAGCCATTGCAGGTCCCTTGGAATCTGAGGATGATCTGGCAAATATTTTCCAGGTGGGATTGATCTCTTTGGCCAATAAATTCCAATCGATGATATGCCACAGGCCATCTGCATTCGATTCTTTTAATACTGCCTGGAATGGATCCGGCTGTGACCACTTGGCAGGATCGACAGGCTGACCATCGATCTGTAAATAAAATAATACTGTCTTCTTATTGCCGGCAAAGTTGCGCTGAGCCAGGACAAATGGAACTCCACCACTTTCAATGACTTCGGTGCTAAATTTTCTTTTATTGAATGCCTTGACACACCACTGGAGATTAGTCTGGATCTGATCCGGATAGTGACCATCATTGTGCAGGCTCAAAAATTCTCTGTATTCAGGAATGATCTTGTGAAATTGTACTCTGGAAAGTTGTTCTATTTTTTGTTTGGTGAAGGTCTGTGCAGAGGTTGGAGAATAAATGGCATTACTAACCATGCCTAGTAATAAAAAATAAATGTATCGATTCATTTCAATTAGGTGTATTATTGGGTAAAAGATAAAAGTATCGTTTATTATCCATTTCTATTTTGTTCACCCTAGCCCAGCTGATGCCTGCAACTGTACAATAGAGATTATTAATTGCTTTTTTCTATTTCTACTGCATATACATTGGTCGTACCTTCAAAATTGGCTCTGAAGATTACCTGTTTTTCATCAGGACTAAAATGCACTTTAGGTTCTAAACTGTACCGATGGTGTTTCATAAATAATAAGCTTTAGCAGGCATTAGATTTAAACAATTCTTTTTCCTGGTCACTGGATTTGGCTCCAGCCAGCAAGGTCCCATCAGTGTTGATACAAGTGATATTTGCTTTAAAATCATCCGGGAAAACATAGATCAGTGTTTCTTTTTTTGTATATATATTGACACTAAACACAGAATCCATCACCTGATAAAAAACCTCTTTTCTCACCGTCGAAACAATCTCTCCATTCATCGCAGCCGCATGATGCGTGAGTTGTTCGATCTGAAGGGTCGATAGATCCACGAGATACAATTGTTTGTCCTTACCATTGATATTAGAAGTCTCCTGTTTGGCTGCTTTGTCAGCCTCAGGTTGTGGGGCCATATTGTAAAAAACCATTTTATTATCTACAAATGGATTGTTGTGAAAATAAAAACCCATATTGTCACCGGGCTGCCCGGTCAGCCTGATTATTTTGTGGTGCGTTTCCTGGTCTATCCATTCGTTTGGCATGTTATGGCCACCTGTCTCCAGGATTGGCTGGGCGGCAATCCTTCCTGTCGAAAGAAAAACTATTAGATGATATAAAACGTATTTTTTATTCCACATAAAATCAATGCTTAGTACCTTTAAGTTAATTCAATTTCAATAAGGAAACTCCTTGTCTTGGTAAAGTAATTTTTATTTGCACCTTGCCTTTAGGGGTCTTAAGTTTATATGGATTTCCTATAGCGCTCAGCATGCCTGCTTTTTCCAGCAAAGCGATCTGGTCGGGACTCGGATTTTGTGGCGAACCCATTTTCTTCCACACTTCATACGAGTTGCAATGCTCCTGATCTATTCGATATTCTGTCAGGGTCACAGATCTTCTTCGCAGTCCATCTACATTGATCATTATTTCTTCCGGAGCTTGCAATTTGTCTGCATCGTGATAGTTCCAGACCATGATGGTAGTAGATTTTTTATATTTCGCAGCGAGCCCTCCTATATCCGGTAGAGCTCGTGCACTGGAATCAACAAATGTTTTGAGATCTAACATACGATTGCCGACTACCTGTACCCGTTTTCCTTTCATCATGCCAAACATCCTGAATACATTGAGCACCGGCTTATCGACTCCATTGGTAGCCAGATCGCGGAATCCTGCAAACCAGGGTTGGTTTTCAAATTCAAAAGACCAGGAGACAGCTCCGATCAGGTTGACTTTGTATTGATCTGCCAATAAAAATTTTCGTGCGAAGGAGGCTGCTGTATAACTGGAGTACATCGTCCCGTTGCGATAGGCATTTTCAGGATTGGTGCTCATCCCACAGGCGGCGCATCCTTCCGGATCTGATTCTCCGATGACCAGCGGGATGTTTTTTAAAGATGGAAATTCATTGACTGTATTCATCGCATCCCTGATGTTGCGCATCTGCGCCCCAACATTCATGACGACAGTTCCATCAATTACTTTTGGCTGACCTTTGGCATGAAACAACACCATATCGAGGGGTGAACCTTTTTGGCCAGTAGCATAATTGATACCCTGAAGACAATGCTCTATAAACGCATGGAGAAATTTTGACCCACCTCCGGTGATATCACAGCCACCGATTCGTGCGGTCGGCAATGCTTTTTTCAAACCATCGGCTGCATAGTCATATGTTTTTAAAAATTCTTCCTGGGTTCCTTGCCAGTAACCAATGTTGGGTTCGTTCCACACTTCCCAATACCAGCTTTCAACTTCTTTTTTTCCATATCGTTCTACACAATGGTGGACCCATTGGAAGATGAGCTCCCGCCATTTGTTATAATCATTTGGAGGATAAGCCCAACCGGTAAAAACCTCTTTGTAAGATATACCCGGCTTCCAATAATGACGATAAGGCTCCGGCTTGGAAGAAAGTGCCTCAGGCATAAACCCGATCTGTGCCAATGGTTTCATGCCCCGATCAATATAGGTATCAAAAATACTGTCTACGATGGTCCAGTTGTATACAGGCTTGCCTTGCTCGTCCTCCGTATAGGCATTGGTAGAGCCCCATTTTAACGCAGCGATGCCATTGCCGGAAGTCAATAGATTGTGCGCGCGTACATATACCGGTACCGGACTGAGGGCTGCGAGCTCTGATAATAATTTTTTTCCATCTTTCATATAAGTATAGTTGGGCTCATCGTATCCAAACCAGGCCCAAATGGGGGTCATATCGCCGGTGACTTTATGTAAATCTATTTTCAAACTGGCAGTTTGAGCAGAGACGATATAGGAAAAGAACACATATAGGATAGTCGGAAATAATTTCATCCTTGCAATGTAAAAAGAAACTACGGTTTCATTTGGGTTGTAGCAGAAGTCAAATTTCGAGCGCAGCATGATTTGTTAGCTTTTGACTTCTTTGTGCATAGGCTTCATTAGGTTAAAGAAGTTCCCATCAACACAGCACAATGAGCATCCACTCCTCTACAAAACAGAAAAGTTTATATATTACTCTCCTAATAAAAATTTATGCACATTTTAATACTTGGTGGTGGTGGATTCCTGGGGCAAAAACTTGCCAAACAACTTATTACCAATCAGTCCATCACCGTAAATGGAGTGCCGGGCCAGATCACAAAAATCGAATTACTCGATAGATTTTGGCCGCAGCATAAAGTAGAAGATCCGATTCTCATCTATACTCAGGGTGATATCACGGACGAAGCTGTGGTACAGTACGCTTTAAATGCAAAGCCTCATGTCATCTTTCAACTGGCTGCCATCGTCAGCGGCGAAGCCGAAAAAAACTTCGATCTCGGTATGCAGGTCAATCTGCTCGCCAATCTGCGACTATTAGAGATGATCCGTACCATGGGAACACGACCGGTCGTGGTCTTTGCGAGTACCTGTGCGGCATTTGGTGGAGAGGTATCCAGGGTGATCGATGATTTTACGGCTCCTGCCCCGCAAAGCTCGTATGGAACACAAAAAGTCATGACCGAACTCTTGATTAATGATTACAGTCGTAAAGGTTTTTTTCATGGAAGGGTTCTACGCCTGCCTACTATAGTCGTGCGTCCCGGCAAAGCCAACGCAGCCACTTCCTCCTTTGTCAGCTCCATCATCCGGGAACCGCTCCAGGGACTAGCCGCTAACTGCCCTGTATCCGAAGATGTAAATGTCTGGATACTTTCGCCCCGCGCAGTCACTTATAATTTTATTCACGCAGCCGGACTGACCAACGCACAACTGGGCACTAAAAGAATCATCAACCTCCCCGGCAATACGATACAAATAAAAGATATGGTCACTGCCCTGGATGACATCGCCGGATCGCCGGTGAGTCAATGGATCGATTGGACTCCTGATGCATTTATACAAAGTATAGTCCTCACCTGGCCACCTTTTTTTAAAACGGCCTGGGCTGATCATTTGGGATTTATCAAAGATGAATCTATACAGGATATCATCAAAGGGTTTATAGAAGATGAATTGTGTGGAAGGGTAATAAGCCGGTGATTTTAGTCTAAGGTGGTGTATTCGGGTTCTTCTTTTAATTCAAAACCTGTCTCCACTATTATGTGGGTATCCTCTGCTTTGACAAGTTTAAGTTTTTCAAAAAAATCTCTTTCTTTTATTTCAAGAAGTGCGCCTGGTGGCAGCTGGCCGAGTGCCAGATCTTCTATACTCACCCGGATCAATCGCTTGCATTTATGCCTGATCGCTGTAATCATTTTGCGTACCTGGTGATACTTGCCTTCCGTAAGGGTGATCAAGATCCAGGTATACGGTGGGTAGGCAGTCAGCCTGTCTTCTAAGGTATATAACTTCTCCGGGTTATCTACGATATTGACCTGGCAAGGTGGTGTTGTATAAAATTGCCCGGCTTTTATTTTAATGGCTACTCCTGTTCTCAAAGCCTCCAGGTTTTCTATCGAAAGCTGATGATTGACCTGTACTAGATAGGTCCTTTGGTGTGGAGTCTGACTTTGAAACAATAAGCGGGTTACTTTTTTGTTGGTAGTCAGGATCAGCAAACCTTCTGAGTCTTTGTCCAGCCTGCCGATCGCATGTATGTCTTGCGGAAAATCAATATCCAGGTCCGCCAGGCATCTTACCTCATGAGATACTATGAATTGAGAGACCATATCAAAGGGCTTGTGTAGGATAAAATATCGGTGGGGAGAGCTAGTCATATTTATCGGCGGGAAATTTAGCTGAATTCGTTGAGAATGTATTTTTTAAGTATAATTACAAAGTAAATGCTCAGATTTTCGGACATTATTTTCAGTCAAAGTTTAAGATCAGGCTGAGTACGCTTATAAAAATTAATTCATTATCTTATGATGAAAGTGGGTGTTTTGCTTTTTGAAAATTTTGAAACGCTGGATGTTTTTGGCCCTGTGGAAATACTCGGACGGCTTACAGAAGAGTATCAGATATATTATTACTCGCTGGTTGGTGGGCTGGTCACCAATCAGCATGGGATCAAAATCATGTCAGAGCGTTTGTTAGATGGAGCCTCGGCGCTTGATATTTTTCTCCTTCCCGGAGGGCCGGGCACCAGGGTAGAAGTACATAATCGTGAGTTGATATCAGCCATCCAACGCCAATCTCAGATATCAAAGTATGTGCTGACTGTATGCACCGGAAGCGCCTTACTCGCTATGACCGGGCTATTGGATCATAAGAAAGCGACTACCAACAAAAGAGCTTATGATTGGGTAATATCTCTTAATAAAGAAGTCGAGTGGGTCAAACAAGCGAGATGGGTCGTGGATGATAAATATTATACCTCATCAGGAGTGAGTGCCGGCATGGATATGACTCTGGGGTTCTTAAGTGATCGGCATGGAATAGAGTTTGCCAGAAAGGTTGCTTTTCAGATAGAGTACACCTGGACGGAAGACCGTAGTTACGATCCTTTTTGCAATCAATAAATATGATCTTTAGGAAAAATGTGTACTGTGGCTATCATTGACTATGCCTGTTTGAATTGTTCAAATGAATCAGGTTGTAAAGGATTGTCTTAGGTGGCAAATAACTGACTGATGTCCTGAAAAGATTTGAACTCAAGGGCATTGCCCGAAGGATCTAAAAAAAACATAGTAGCTTGCTCACCGGGCATCCCTTTGAATCGAATATAGGGCTCGATGATAAATTTTATCTGATGGTCCCTCAGTCTTTTTTCTAATACATGCCAGTCATCCCAGTCCAAAACTACTCCAAAATGTGGAACGGGCACATCGTGACCATCTACCGGATTAAAATGATGTTTTGCTTCTGCCTCCGGCCTTGGCTTCAGATGGATCACAAACTGATGCCCATATAAGTCAAAATCTGTCCAGTTCGTATCACTCCTTCCTTCACCACAGCCCAGTACTTCACGATAAAATTTTCTGGATTCTTCCAGGTCATATACGGGTACCGCTACATGGAAAGGAGTTAATTTTTTCATGTTTGATTTGTTTTTATAATGGATGGCTGGTGATGGGTTGAGGGTTGAAAATTACAAATTATTTAAGTGAAATTTGTCACAAAATGTATAGCCCTTGATCCATTCCGATAGATAGAAGTGATATTTCCAACCAAGTGTGCAGGGGTCATAAAAAATAATTTTGGAGCAGTTACGCTGTAAGAGTTGACTGGAGTGTTGTAGTCCAGATAGGTAGTATGATTCACCTCAGGACGATATGCAGCATGCCTTACCAGGTATGGGCTTTTATTCAACTTTAAATAATTTAATAGTGTAATCCAATAAATCAATATTTCCCGGCTTACCATGTCCAGGTATAATTACTTTAGCTTTTTCGTATTTGGATTTAACAGCCTGTACTGTATTTGACCAGTCCATTACATTAGCATCTCCTAGATATCCTTTACTTGCACCTAATTCCTTAATTAAACATCCACCAAATAGAACTTTTTCATCTGGAAAATAGGATACAATGTTATCAATGGTATGTCCTTCTCCAAAGTATTCATTGACTACTTTTTTATCTCCAACAATGAGCTCTAAAGATTTTTCAAATCCTATTTGTGGAATCTGTACACTATCTGCACGTGCCAGTTCAATTGTTTTAAATGAAGCATAGGAGGGAATTTGCCTTGCATGAAATTCATGTAGACCACCTAAACAGTCAGCATGAAAATGTGTAACAACAATACCAATTACTTTAGATTTTAAAGTATTTTCTACCCAATCGATTAATTCTTTGGAATCGGTATCATTTGTAGGCGTGTCAAAAATTAATGCTTCGCTGCCATCCATTACGATCATTCCATTACAATTTACTTTACCAAAATCTTCTGTGGAGAGATAGGATATATGCCTATACGTGCGGTTCGTAAGTTTTTCTACTTTCAGGTTACTGCTTTCGTGCATGGAGATATATTTCTGAGTCTTACAACTTAGAATTCCTAAAAGCAGGATGGAAATAATAGGCGTGGTTAAACTCAATTTCATGGTTTTATTGGGATATGCTGTGAGTGGTTCGGATCTTTTATCGATGTCGTTGGTTTCCTGTCTTTTCAACAAGTAGCTTCCAGTTCTATTATTAGGTAATTCATTCATTTATGATTTAAAATTTATAATAATCCCACCTATTATTTAAGTATTTGTGACCGCTTTCCCCACCTCAATATCCCGCCAATGCAAACAACGCCTTCCAAACTCTATTTCCATATCTCGTCACTTGTAGCACCGGCACCCTGACACTGCCAAACGATCTAAACATACGCTCCGGCCCTTCTAACATACTTCCTTCAAAATCAAAAGTCTCATGTTGATCGATGTGCTCCAGGATACAAGTCCACAGGATACCATGGATACTTCCTCCAGGATCCAGATGGTGATCACGACCAAGTACCAGGTTGTAGACCTTGTCCTCATCTTTGACCATAAACATACAGGCCACCGGTGTATCATCGTTGGTCAGCCTGGCAAGGTAGATATCACCGGCATGATGTGCTTTGACTGCTGCATACAATCTTTGAAACTGGACAAGGCTATACGGAGTCTGCAGCCCCTGTTTATTAAAAGTCTTGCTGACTAAATCATAGGCTATCCGGGTATCATCACTTTTGGTGACGGTCACTAACTTCAGCGTTTTGAGAAGTTGGGTCCTGGCCGAGCCTTCCATCTGCTCCCAAAGGGCTTGCTCTGTCTGGCGCAGCGATAGATGATAGGTGTATCTCCAGTCCAGGCGATAGCCCTTCCAAAAAAATGGAAGCCCATAAGTAAGGTCCGGGAAAAATTTTTGTTGCAAATAGGGGGTATGGGGCAATTGGCTGATCAATTGATCCAGGACCGACTTTTCAAAATCATACCTCGAGTTGAGTTTTTGCCCGTAGGGGTATTGCAGATGGATACCCATATAAGGTGTCAGAAAGGGCATCCCTGTGACGCGAATACCACGCTTGACAAACTGATAGTGCGGTAAGGCACCGATGATCTTCTGTTCTTTATTATAAGCCAGGCAGGCATCCCAGTGGTCTGGCATACAGACCGCATCAAGCCACCATGGCCTTAGAAATATAGGCAGTGAGTCTTCTTTATCAGCACTCCACGATCGATAAGCATCTTGATAAGCCAATTGGATTATTGCCTGTTAAGCGATAGAGGTTTTATTTTTTTTCCAGAGGATATAACAACCGACTACTCCGGTCAGGAACACCAGTAAACTGATGATTTCTGCCTGGGTCATAGAAAGACTACCTATATGGATCTTTTCATTGACACGTATTTTTTCAATAAAAAACCGCTCGACTCCATTAAATATACAATAGATGAAGAACAGCATACCGGCGATTTTGACCCTTTTGCGAATAGCCCAAAGGATGCCAAATATCGCTAATCCCATCAGGGCCTCCCACAATGGAGTAGGGTATACCGGCTCGGGAAGTTGCATACAATGTCGATAAGTACAATCTGCGATCTGCACCCCATCATTGAGGATATTGTGAGGATAAGTATAGGCCCACCAACTATCAGGTAGAAAGAACCAGCCTGGTTTGGGCAGGTGGTTGACAACACCCCAATCACCATCACCAGACAATTGACATCCAATACGGCCCACCGCATAGCCCAGGATCAAAGCAGGCGCCACAATATCCATAACATGTATTGGTTTGAGCCCCTTTTTCCTGACATAAATATAAACGGTGATGAAAGCAACGATCAGGCCTCCATAGATAGCTAGTCCACTACCGGAGAAAAATGCTTTCACCGGATCACGCATAAATGAACTCCAGGTCTGCTCTCCTTCAAACAATGCGAAAATCTTTGCGCCCAGTATCCCTGAGATGGCAGATACGACGGTAATGTCAGGCACCAATTGATAGGGGTGAAACAACACCTCCTGAGGAGCAGCATTGGTTTTTTTTACTTTGAGATAATCCCAATATTTTATTGCACCAAAGACCAAAGCGCCGATGATGCCGCCGATCAAATTACCTTTAGTAGACAAAAGCACTGCTACAGCATCGCCTTTCATCGCATCGAGGTGCTGATAAGCATACACAGCTTTGAATCCGATCACAAACCCAAACAGGGCATTGATCAATATATCCACAGGTCTGGCAGCAGCAGCAGGGTCAATCCAGATTTTATGGGGAGTCAGGATACCTTCTTGTTCTTTGCGCTTAAACTCAAGATAAAGTATGTAGGCACTGGTCAAAAAAGCCAGCGTAAGAAATAATCCAAAGGTTTTGACTATTGAGGAGGCACCATCAGGAGCTGAGCCAAATAGGAATTGCAAAATATAAGACAGATCTGGAAACATGCAGCAGAGATTATTGTAAAGGTAAAAATAACCCAATTTGATAGATACTCCATAAGACTTATCGATCAGCGTATGGATTCGATTAGATAAAAATAGGGTATGGGTATACTATTTGTACTATAATTGCATTTATTAAAAGGATATGACTAAGATAACTGTACTATGGGTGACATTGATATTTGGGATACAGACCATCCTCGCTCAGGAAGTCAATTTGAAAACCTCGGTATCAAGCTCCATTTTTACAGACGAACAGTGGCCGGGTACCAGCACGCGTCGCCAGGGTTATAGCGTTGGTTTTGATGTGATTATTAAAGATGGGAGTTCAGTCATCATGCCGGGCTTGCATTTCCAAAAGACCAGCTTGTTTCCAGTGACAGTAGATTGGAAAAAACCATATCAGGAGTACACTGATTTCAAAACTATAAAAATGCCCCTGCAGTTAGGACTCTATGCCTTGACCAATAAGTATGCTCATATTTTGCTACATGGCGGCCTGGTGGCCCATTTTCTGCTGGGTATGGATGAGAATGACAAAGTCATCGAAGAAGATCTCAACGAAATCAGAGGTGGCGCCATCATAGGGGTGTCTGCAAGGATACTTTTTTTGACTGCCCATGCCTCCTATGAGTACGGGCTTACACCGGTTTTTGTCAAAAATGGCCCATCCGGCATTATTAATAAAAGTAAAGAGAATGCATTTGCAATAGGAGTAGGCGTTTTTTTCTAGATTTAACTTAGTTCTTCACATTCTTGAATACCAATAATCATTGAGCGCCTTCTGACTTTTTTAATCAACTTCCAGGCGAACTACATTAATTATTAAGTAACGGGAGCTTCCTTCAAATCAATTTTTCTGTTCAAAATCTTTCATTTCATATGCCATGCCTCTGCCGACCGTACTATTCTTGATATTCCTGACTTGTCCACCGCCTACCTGGTCGGTCTGATGGCCAAATGCTCCTCTTACATAGGTGAGTATATCCCCAATATTTGGATTTGTCAGATCAGGGACGCTGCGGTGCCCAGGCATGATGGAGGTATTCGTGCCATAGGGTTTACCATTGATCAATATCGGTCCTTTCAGTCCATCCAGGACCACCCTGATGAGTCGATCTTTGTCCCCCATGACCCAGTCAGAATTGACCAGGCTTGGTGCAAGGCCAGGGGTACCTGTCCCGTTTTTGCCATGGCAGATAGCACAGTGATGCGAAAACAATTCATATCCTCGTTTAAAAGACTGCATAGCCAGCGGATCCATTTTCAGAAGTTGATCCGGCAAGTTTTTCTTTTTTTCGACCATCTCCTCCAGGATCTTTTGATAACCCAGGGTATGTTTTAAATAAGCTGTTTCGTGTCCGCTAATGGTTTTTATAATGGCATCTTGTACCAGGGTGTCCCCGGGATATTTTTTCTCCAGACGAGCCAGCCAGGCCAGCCCTGGTTGCTCATGACTGACTAAAAGTTTTTTTATGATAGGCAATGCGGAGAGATAGTCTATTTTTTTACTACATAAAGAATCGATGGTGGGTATGGTATTTACAGCAACTGGCCTGTTTTGAATCAATTTGAGTAAGGTCAGGTTCACTCCGGCCAATTTCATTTCTGCAAGGCCATGAATCATCTGAAGGTTGAACAGTCCCAATCCATCCAAAGTCCATATGAAAGGCAGAAGGTTGTTTTCAGTAACGACGGTCACCAGGGTCTGCATTGCATTCATGACAGCAGTACCTGCTTTTCGCTGTATCAATAATTCACGGGCCCTGTCCCGGTAATAAGCTGCGGGGTTTATAAGCATCATAGACAAGGCTTCGTCGGATTTGTCTGATAAGGTCTCTATAGGCAACCGATCTCCCTGGTAACAAATTCTAAATATTCTGCCCAGTTCCTGCCGAGATTGTAGATCCCTGTACCCAATCTGTCTTTTGAGGTAGGAGGTAAGGTAATTTTTATGTTGGATGACCCCCCGATGCATGTCTACCAGGTAAATACATCCGTCAGGGCCATCAAACAAATCTACCGGTCTGAATCGTTCATCCCTGGACCTTAAAAATTCACGGTTCAGGTCTGCTGGAGTAGCATGAATAAATCCCTCCTCATCAGTAGAGATCTTGATCCTCTGAACCAGGTTAGCCGCTGGTTCGCAGACAAAATAATTTTGATCATATGCCGGAGGAAACTGATGATTGCGATATACCAATGCCCCGCAGGCAGCTGTCACTTCGGTGAGTTTACCGGTGGAGTCAAGCACTCCTTTGGAGTATGCTCTGTTGACACCGGGATTGATGCCTGAGGGATGCACCAGGTTGTCCGTCCGGGGCAGACCGATGATGCCTCTGCTGCTGGCTTCATAGTATGGATTTTCAGTCAACCAATCTGCCAGTCCGTCATCACACTGCAGGGCTGTACTATTATTGTTGTAATATAAACGCCCAAAATCATCTGAGGAGATACCCCACTGACCACGAAACTCGGTGTTAGAACTGATCCATTCGCCGGTGCTATCCTGTTTAAATCTTTTGGCAGATTTTGCGCTATAAATCCAATTATCAAGGTTCCAGTACAGGGCATTGGGTTTGTGTTCAATATCTCCTTCGGTCGCATACATAGAGTCGATGAGCGTACGCGCTGACATGGTACCATCAGCCAGAGGATACCACCAAAGGTTTGGAGGCTCCGCCAATAAGATTCCTTTGTCGAGTACCTTAAATGCACGAGCCAAAATCAGGCCATCTATTTTGACTTCTTTGGTTTCATAATATCCGTCATGGTCTTTATCACTCAGTTTCAGGAGCTGCCCGGAAGGGTTGTTTTCGTTGGAACCAAGGGTGTCAGTCATGTAGGAGGGCATCGTCAATAACCATAGGTGTCCATCATAATCAAAATGCGCCACGATGGGTGTTTCGATTAAAGGCTCGGCGGCTACCAGTTCAATTTTAAATCCGGGTTCGAGGTCAAATTCCTTCAGTGCCTCCTCAGGGCTCAGGATTTTTGAAGCAGGTGTCAAAGATGGGTCGATAGGATCGTCTTTCATATCTCCCGTAGGCCTGGAGCTGATGGGCTGGTCTTCACGACAACTGAACAGGATAAAAAGGGTAACTAGAATCGTAATTAAGCGCATAATTCTGTTTGAAGGCACAAATTAGATTAACCAATTTTTATGAGCGGATTTTTTGAAATAAATTTTCATTTTTATCCGATTTAATGATCTTATATACTTGATTTCGTCACTCTGGCATGTCATCGTATCTTTGCGTCCTTTATTATGAATATATCACTTAATTGGCTCAAAGAATTTTTGACTATACATCAATCACCTGCCGAGCTGGCAGAGACCTTGACCAATCTTGGCCTCGCCGTGGATGGGTATGCTGACTACGAGAGTATACCAGGAGGCTTGAAGGGAGTAGTAGTCGGTAAAATAATCGAATGTCATAAGCATCCCAATGCAGACCGTCTTTCCTTGACCAAAGTCGACATCGGAGCAGGTGACTTGCTACACATCGTCTGTGGTGCCCCAAATGTCGCTGCCGGCCAGACGGTGCTCGTCGCCACGATCGGCTGCACTTTGTATACCATCAAAGGGGACAAAATAGAGATCAAAAAGGGGAAAATCAGGGGAGAGGTATCAGAAGGCATGATTTGTGCATCAGATGAGCTCGGACTGGGAGAGGATCACAGCGGTATCATGGTATTAGAAGACCACTATTCCGCCGGCACACCGGCTAGTGATATATATAAGGTATACACGGACACTATTTTTGAAGTAGACCTCACACCCAATCGATCTGATGCCACCAGTCATATGGGCGTAGCCAAAGATCTGGCCGCTTATTATGCCATTCATCATCCTGATCAGGGAGGATGGATCGCGCGGCCTGACATCACCTTGGATGCTCCATCGGATACACGGGCTGCCACCATTGTGCTGGAAGATGAAAAAGCCTGCCCCCGATACACCGGCATCACGCTTACCGATGTGACCATCGCTGAGTCACCATCATGGCTCAAGGACAAACTCAAAGCGATAGGTGTAAGAGCCATCAACAATGTAGTCGATATCACCAATTATATACTGCACGGCTATGGACAACCACTGCATGCTTTTGATCTGGACCAGGTAGAAGCCGGTCAGGACCTGGCTCCGGTCATCCGGGTCAGGCGTCTACCTGCCGGTACCAGGTTTGTGACCCTGGATGGCATTGATCGAACCTTGCACCAGGATGACCTCATGATTTGTAATAGCCAGGCTCAACCTTTATGTATCGCTGGTGTATTTGGTGGCCTTCATTCGGGTATCACGGGAAAAACCAAAAACATATTTTTAGAAAGCGCTCACTTCAATGCTTCCTCCATACGGCGCACCAGTATGCGACAAGTACTGCGGACAGATGCTGCTACACGGTATGAAAAAGGGACCGATCCTAATCTAACTGTACGGGCTATCCATGAAGCTGCACACCTGATCATGACGCTGGCTGGAGGCAAATTGGGCTCCCGGGTGATCGATCAGTACCCCCGGGTGGTGGAGCCGGCTGTGATCAATGTATCTCCTGACAAAGTGAGGGCAGTCATAGGCCAATCCATCTCGGATGAGCGCATTCTCCAAATACTCCACGCTCTCGAGATGCAACCAGAAATGATCGCTAATGATCAGATTAGAGTCAAAGTGCCTACCAATAAAGCAGATGTAAAGAGGGACATCGATGTGATCGAAGAGATCCTGAGGATCCATGGATTTAATAATGTACCTATGCCCGCCAAGATGGAGGTATCCTTTGCGATATCGTCTGAAGCCAGCAAAAAGCAACAATTGGTGGAAACCACGGCATCCTTGCTGTGTCATCAGGGATTTCATGAGATGATGGGGCTGTCCTTGATGGAATCGAGAGTGGTCACCGGCTCAGGCTTTGACACCAAAGACCTGGTATCTATCAATAATACCAGCAATGTGCACCTTGATGTCATGCGGCCAGATATGCTGCGCAGCGGCCTGAGTGCTTTGCAATACAATCAAAACCGGCAGCAATCCGACCTGAAACTATTCGAGTTTGGCAAAACTTATCTACCCAGACCCAATGATTCCTGGCCATTTGCGGAGCAGGATTATTTGTCCATTTTTGTTTCAGGTGCGGTCAGCCCACCTCATTGGCAATTAAAAGAAAATAAAGAAGCCTTTTTCTACCTCAAGGGACTGGTAGACCAATTGTTACGATTATGGGGAGTGACCAAAGCCCAATTTGAAGAAGTACCTCATCCTGATTTGAATCAGAGCCAGGAGGTCAAAATTGGTCCAAAGGCCTTGCTGCACTTTGGGCGTCTTTCCCCCGAACTGGCCAAAAAATTTGACCTCAGGGGAGAGGTATATTATGCACAGGTCGATATGCTCACCTTGTGGCAACACCTGAAAAATCTCCAAACTGAAAAAGTAGTTGCCCCCGGCAAATTTCCAAGCGTCCGAAGGGACCTGGCTGTCATCGTAGATAAAACGGTCAGATGGGCGGATATTTCCACCGTACTAAAGTCAATTAAATCTAATCACCTGAAGACCTTCGACCTTTTTGATGTGTTTGAGCAGGAGGAGCGGTTAGGAAAAGACAAAAAATCTTTGGCAATAAGCCTTATATTTGAAAATCCAAATCAGACCCTTACGGAGAATGAATTGGAAAAATCAATGGCCTTGATCCAGGATAAGCTGAGGGAAAAAACCGGAGCTACTTTGAGATAGACCAGCGAAAAATTGAGTTTTATACATTATTAAAAAATATTATATATTTGTTCGTGAAAGCTGTTCCTGTTATATTAGATCGATTGGAAGAGAAGATCAAAACAGCTGCTCAAAAAGTTGAGTTGCTCAGACAGGAGAATAAATTGCTTCATGACGAAAATGTCAAGTTGAATAAAGAGTTGAAATTAAGAGAAAAGCTCATCAGGGAATTGGAAGACCAACGCAATCTTTTTTCAGAGTATGCCGACTCACCCAAAGTAAGTCATCGTAAAGTAGAGCATGCCCTGGATCAATATATTCGTCAGGTAGATCAATGTGTCGAAATGGTCAAAAATATAGGATAGTCAAGTAGAATGAAAACACTACAAGTCATGATCGAAGGTCGTAACTACTCACTACAAGTCAGTGAGCAAGATGCCCCGTCGATGCAAAAGATTGTAGATGAAGTCAATGAGACCCTTAAATCGCTGCATATTTCATTTCCCAATAAAGATCGCCAGGATTGTATGGCCATGGCCTTACTGACCGTAGCGGTAAAACTGTATGAATCCAGGGCAGAAAGTATCTCGCCCGAAGTCCAGGATAAACTGGATACCATGGAGCACATGCTGGATGAGGTCCTGACTCATTGATTCCTTCCCCTTTATTCATTTTTTTATTTAACTTATTTTAAAAACTATAGAGTACTATGGAATGGATAGTAGGATTGATCGCAGGTCTACTCGGAGGAGGAGGTGCCTGTTATGTGTTGCTGACGAATATCAATAAAAAATCACAACAAAAACTTATAGAACAGTCAAATCAAAAATCTGATCTGATCTTAGAGCAGGCCAAAATCGCGGCCAAACGCATCACGGATGAAGCGGAGGTAAATTCAGAAAAATTGCTTTCAAAAGCGGAAGTAAGAAATGAACAAATAAAACAAAAAAAGATCCAGGAAGCCAAGGATCATTTTAATAGCAAACGATCTGAATTTGAAAAAGAAAAATCATCCCATGTAGTAGAGATGAAGGAACGTGAGCTGACCGTAGTCTCCATGGAAAATGACTTTAAACGCAAACAATCCGACTTTAAAGCCAAGATGGACGCTATCGAATTAAAAGAAAGTGAGCTCACTGCCGTCCGGGATAATCTCGAAAAACAACTTAAAATCGTCAGCAAACGCAAAGAAGAGCTCGATGCCTCTACAGAAAAACAAATCAAAGCATTGGAGAATATCGCCAAGCTCTCTGAATCTGAGGCCAAAGAGCAACTGATCGATGCGATCAAGGCCAAAGCAGAATCTGATGCCATGTCTTATGTAAAAGATGCAGCAGAACAAGCCAAAGTCACTGCCAGCAAAGAAGCTAAAAAAATAGTCATCCAGTCGATTCAGCGGATGGCTTCTGAGATTACGATTGAAAACACCGTATCGGTATTCCACCTGGACAATGATGATATCAAAGGCCAGATCATCGGTAGAGAAGGTCGTAATATCCGTGCTCTTGAAGCAGCCACTGGGGCAGAAATCGTGGTTGATGATACACCTGAAGCCATCGTAATCTCCAGTTTTGACCCTATACGCAGAGAGATATGCCGATTGGCTTTGCAAAGATTGGTGGCCGATGGTCGTATACACCCGGCCCGTATAGAAGAAGTCGTAGCCAAAGTCAAGAAACAGCTCGAAGAGCAAATCAGGGAGATCGGCGAACGGGCGGTGATAGAGCTGGATATCCATGGACTGGACCCTTACCTTATCTGGATGGTCGGTAGGATGCGATTCAGATCTTCTTACGGTCAGAACCTGCTCAAGCACTCTATCGAAACTGCCAATCTCTGCGCTACTATGTGTGCTGAACTTGGTCTCAATACCAAACTGATCAAACTCGCCAAACGGGCAGGTCTGCTACATGATATAGGAAAGGTCACTGAAGAAGAAAGTGAGCTGTCTCATGCCATCATCGGCATGAAGCTCTGCGAAAAATACAATGAACATCCGGCGATCATCAATGCAGTAGGTGCTCACCATGACGAGATAGAGATGAATAGCATCATATCTCCCATCACCCAGGCGTGTGATGCTATATCAGGTGCCAGACCAGGTGCCCGTCGTGAAATTCTCGAGTCTTACCTTAAGCGTATCGGCGAGCTGGAAGATCTGGCGATGTCTTACGATGGGGTTCAAAAAGCCTATGCACTGCAAGCCGGTCGAGAACTACGCGTAATCGTAGAAAGTGATAAAGTCTCTGACGGTTTTGCAGATGAGCTGGCATTTATGATTTCTCAGCGTATAGAAAAGGAGATGCAATATCCCGGTCAGGTGAGAGTCACTGTGATCCGGGAGAAAAGGGCTACTTCCATTGCGAGATAGAAATCTGCTTTGAGCTAAGTCTATTGGTTGAAACCAGGTATTTCTTAATTCGGAATAGTTTTTTAATCCCGGGACTGGCTGGTTTTACCAGGAATTGTCTACTTTCATTCTTAGTGGCGTTAGAATACTATATTTCCATTGCAGCGCCTACATATATATATAAGTATGCAGGGATTACAAATCATAGACAAGACAGCCAATCGCTTTGACGCTATCGTCATCGGATCAGGCATGAGTGGTGGTTGGGCCGCAAAAGAATTGTGCGAACAAGGGTTCAAGACCCTGGTACTCGAAAAAGGCCGGCTCGTCAATCACGTAAGAGATTACCCTACGATGAATCAGGAACCCTGGCAAATGGACCATCGTGGGGGCCTGACTCCGGACCAGGTTAGCCGTCAGCATATTCAGATCCGAAGTGGTTTTGTAGGAGAAAGTGGTCACCATTTTTTCACCGATGATATCGATAATCCCTACCAGGAAGACCGTCGGTTTGATTGGATACGAGGCAATCAGACAGGGGGTAGATCGCTCACCTGGGGCAGACATACCTATCGATGGAGTGATCTTGACTTTAGTGCCAATGCCAGGGAAGGAATAGCCATAGACTGGCCGGTGCGATACCAGGAGCTAGCTCCTTGGTACAGTTATGTTGAAAAATTCATAGGCATTTGTGGAGAAAAGCTTGGTTTGGCCCATGTGCCCGATGGTGAGTTTTTAAAACCTTTTGATCTCAACTGTTTAGAGCAGGAGTTTAAGAAAAAAGTAGCTCAAAAATTGGATGGAAGGATCGTCACGATAGGCCGGGTAGCTCATCTGACTGAGCCGCAACCCTGGCACCTGGCATTGGGTAGAGGTAAATGTCAGACACGCAATAAGTGTTCAAGGGGTTGTCCTTTTGGAGCATATTTTAGCAGTAATGCCGCTACCCTACCTGCCGCCAACCTGACCGGCAATCTTTCAGTCCGTCCTGACTCGATCGTTCATTCCCTCCTATTTGATCAAAAAACACAGCAGGTCACCGGCGTAAGAGTCATAGACAGCACTGATCATACCGAACACGAATATTTTGCCAAAATTGTATTTATGTGTGCCTCTGCGCCTGCTTCGGCCCAGATCATGCTTCACTCCGTATCCGATCGATTTCCCGATGGACTGGGCAATGACAGTGGTGAGCTGGGCCATAATATCATGGATCACCATTATCATGTTGGAGCGATGGGTGAGTATGAAGGACTGGAAGATCAATACTATACAGGCAAAAGACCAACCGGCATCTATATCCCTAAATATGTCAACTTAGACCCAAAATCCAACCATTCGGATTTTTTGCGTGGCTTTGGCTACCAGGGTGATTCTGGCAGAGCTGGATGGGGTCGCGGAAATGACTTGCCGGAAGTCGGTGCTGATTTTAAGGAAAGTTTATTTAAACCAGGAGGCTGGAAAATGAGCCTGATGGGCTTTGGCGAAGTATTGCCAGATCATAAAAATCGTATGTATCTGAGTAAGGACAGAGTGGATAAATGGGGCATCCCTCAAATCGTCTTTGATGCTTCCCATGGAGAAAACGAAATGAAGATGCGTGGTAAAATCAAAACCGATGCCATGGAAATGTTAGAGATATCCGGATTTAAAAATATTATCGGTTTTGATCACATTGGGGGCCTGGGCAATGGAGTGCATGAGATGGGCACGGCCAGGATGGGACATGATCCTAAGTCCTCGGTATTGAATAAATGGAACCAGGTGCATGCTGTCAAAAACCTGTATGTCACAGACGGATCATTTATGGTGTCGTCTAACTGTGTCAATCCTTCCTTAACATATATGGCCTTTACTGCGCGCGCAGTGGATCATGTTGTAAAGGAGATCAAAAAGGGTAACTTATAAAAATTTTCTAATAGGGATCAATGAATCGCAGAGAATATATCAAATACACGACGGGACTTTTGGGTTATGCTGTATCCTCTACAGCAGTACTTCAATTAATGGCATCCTGCAATAACCAACCGGGGCTTGAGTGGAAACCGGTTTTTTTTAGTCTAGCACAAGCCTCGCTGATCACAGAAGTGGCTGGCACTATCCTGCCTGAGACCCAGACACCGGGAGCGATTTCTTTGGGTATTCCACAATTGGTGGATCGATTGTTTGCAGAGTTGTTATCAGCGGACGACAAAAAAAGTTTCCTGGAAGGAATGTCCACTTTTGAAGAAGATTGTATCAAAAAATATGGTAGGGGCTTTCAATCGCTGGATAAAGCACAAAAAGAGCAGTACTTAATCGACCAGGATAAAAACGCTCCAAAATTTCCCATCTCGATGTGGGGTATCAATCTCGATCCGCACCCTCAACCAATCACTTTTTACAGGCGACTCAAAAGTATGGTGTTGATGGGATATTACACTTCAGAAAAAATAAGTAAAGAGGTATTGGTATATGCGCCGGTACCTGGTGATTATATTGGTTGTGTGCCGATCGGTGCTCGTAATAGTTATGCTGATTGAGTTCATTCTTTATTTAATTATTTCAATTATATCTATGTCCCGGTTATTAAATAAAATCAAAATTTTTATCATAGGGCTTGCCTTATTATTTCCAATTTGGATTATTGAAATCCATGCACAATCAGGTTCTCTGCCCTTTCTCTATGGAGACGCATTACCGGATGCACCTGAGCTAGCGACAAGAGGAGAATTTAAAGTGGGTGTACGCACCCTGGAATTAATCAATAAAAATCAGGTCGATATATTACATTCAAGGGGCGTCCAGGATACCCTATACGACCGTAAGCTCAAAGTAGAGATCTGGTATCCGGCAGTCCTGGCCACCAATGCGCAGGAGTTGGTCGTTTATGACGAGGTGATGGGCCAGTTTAATAATCCAGCCCGCCCGATCATACCATTTACTTTTCAAGGCCGGGCTGCCCGCGATGCTGCCCCTGATTTAGTTGCAGGTGGATATCCGTTGATTATAGTATCGCATGGATATACCGGATCGCGACTGATATTCACTTATCTCACCGAAAACTTAGCTTCCAAAGGATATGTCGTAGTCTCTATTGATCATACCGAATCTACTTTTCTGGACGCAGCTGCTTTCACTAGCACTTTACTTAATCGCGCCAAAGATGATTTATTTGTACTCAATAAAATGGCGGAACTGGGCAAACCGGGAAGCAATAGTTTTTTGACAGGATTGGTCGATGCTGACCATACCGCATTGATCGGATATTCTATGGGTGGATATGGAGCATTGAACGCAGCAGGGGCAGGGTATAGTAAAACTGCTGCAGCGCTGGTAGCTGGTTTTTCCGGAGGAAACAAATCGTTTGATTCAAGAACTACAGGACATCCTCAATATGTAGCTTCATATGATACACGCATCAAAGCAGTCGTCGCTTTTGCTCCCTGGGGTATGGAGCGAAATGTATGGGATGCAGAGGGTCTGCAAGGATTAAAAGTGCCTACTTTTTTTGTAGCTGGCAGCCAGGATGATATATCCGGTTATGAAAAAGGCACCAAAGCGATTTACCTGGGTGCCATCCATGCCGACCGATATTTATTGACTTATCAAAATGCCAGACACAATGTGGCTACCAATCCACCTCCACCAGAATCTTTACAGCCTGGGCTCCACTTTGACGAATACTACCGATATGCTGATCCTGTCTGGAATGAAGCACGCATCAATAATATCAATCAACATTTTGTAACTGCTTTTTTAGGTATTCATTTGAAGCATAGAGATTTTGGAAAATATTTGGAATTGCAGGAGAATGCTAATGAAAAAACATGGACTGGATTTAAACCACGTGCGTCAACAGGACTTGAATTGTTACACGCATTGCCTTCCCAATAGTAATTCCAAAATGAATATCGATGAGGGGCATTAGCCCAATTTCCTGGTATGACTATTCAATTTACCAAAGGAGACACTGCCAGGCGAAGCACGATCTTCTGCATAAGGGAAGACGGATCATCTACTTATTCTTATCTGCATCCAGGCATTGAAGTACATGACCTGGCACATTATGCAGTAGAGACCATATTGAGTTTTGATCAGAGTTTTTTTGGTTTGCTTCGGGCAGGATATCAAATCGCTGACTTTGAGGCACCGAGGGATAAAAGAGTCGAAGCGCTTCTACCAGCTAATATACCAGTACAATCTATTCAAACGGAATACCTGGTCAATCAGTTGATGACAGAATTAAACTCAGGACCCATCGATCATTTTATAGAAATGTTTAAGTCGACTTTGCAGCAGAGGTCTATAGATTATCCATCAGTGCTGGATGAAGATAAGCTCAAGGAGATACGATCACTTTTTTCAGATTTAATCCGGCAATGGAACTGTATCCGCTCCGGCGAAAGACTAGAACTCTGCTTTTGATACTAAAAAATCCACCCTTTTGGTTTTATTTTAGTCCTAAATTGTCCCTCAATGCATGGAGCTACTGAAAATGGATCGCCAACAAATGGAGTAGGGTCAGAGATTACTTTTTGAGTGGCACCCGCTATCGGAGAATCCAGATCTATATAAATTATTTTTTTCTCATAGGAGAATACGCTAAATACTCCAAGTAGTTTTTCGGAAGGATCCGATTGATTAAATACATTGGGATTGAACCTGGTCTGTGGAGGAATGTCAAATAAGGTACCCAGGTTTTCTGTAGTGGATTCTAAAGATCGAAGATATTCAAAAACAAGTGGCGTAATAGCCCTCTGTTCTACCTGGATATAATATTGTTTTGGAGGATTGGCATATGGGACACGTACTACTTTTTGAGTCAATGGCTGTCCATCACGCTGCTTGTCCTGTTGTATAATGACTTTCTGGTTATACACTATATTCCAACACTCGGGTGGAACACAAGGCTGCAACACTTCTCTACCCTCTGCCCTGCTGAATATTTTATTGCAAGAACTTGCCTTTTCATAATGAACCCAACTCCATTGATAATAATTTTCAACCCCGGGTATATCATTTGCTTGTGCATAGACATCAAAGCCATCATAGGGTAGATCTGATGGCGAACGAAATTGTTCACGGGTGTATAAAACGACCACACTATCCAGTTTAGGACTTGGCCGCATAGTTTCTTTGGACGATGTGTAGACCTGTCCATTCGCCTCTATAAATAATTGATAAGAATTGCCTACTTTCCCTTTGAAAGTGGTATCCGCAATGCCAAGTGTATTTTTAAAATCAAACCTTTCGCCTTTATCATCCAATAAATAAGCGACAGACTTTGGTGGTTGAGGTAGGGTGTAGGCACCTTTAGAGGTCACTTCGTCAAGGCTATAGTATACATTAATAGCTGCATAATCCTGAGTCACCTGGGCATCAATGATTAAGAATTTTTCGGTCTCAGGAAGTGAAGAGATACTCACCGGGTACTGGCATTGGACAAATACAAAGGAGAGCATCATCCATTGAATAAGGTATTTCATTTTTTCTGAAATTTAAAATTATAGGTGAGAGAAAATATAGGGGTTGGAAATACGCTGATCTTAAAAGGCTTGAAGGATGACTGATCAGGATTGAAATAATAGGAAAATGCATTTTTTCTCCCATAAAGATTATAGACAGTGATCACCCAGGACCCTTCCCAATCATGATCTTTCATAGATGGATTGGTAATGATCCAGGAAAAATCAAGTCGATGATAATCGGATATTCTACCATTATTACGCTCAGTATATATGGGTACATACTTAAATCCATTTCGATAAAAACTTACGGGGGCAGTAAAGGGTCGTCCGGTACTGTAGGTAAAAGTAAGCGATACCGCATTGTGTTTTTCTGTTTGAAAATTGAGGAGGGTATTTACCGTATGTGGTTTATCTATAATGCTGTTGTACCACTGTCCACCATTAAGTTGTTGTATAGCTGGGTAGTCACCTCTTATTTGTTGGAAGCTGCGTGCATAAGTGTAGCTGGTCCAGCCAGTCATAATGCCTTTCTTTTTATTGATCATAAGCTCAGCACCATAAGCCTTTCCTTTGCCGGAGATCAATTGGTTCTCCACATCCTGATTGATGCTGAGTTCGGCTCCGTTGACATAGTCAAATATCGATTTTTGCCATCGATAATACCCTTCCAGTGACCACTCCCATCGATGAGATCGGGTATCCTTAAACAGTCCCATGGTGACAAGGTCACTTTGCTGAGGTGGTGTATATCTATCAGCGGTTTTCCATCTTACGGTTGGAAGCGGGGTAGAATTACTCGACACCATATGAATGAATTGATTCATTCTGTTATAACCAGCTTTTATTGAAGTAATATCATTGATCTTGTATCGGATACCCAGCCGGGGTTCGATCCTGAAATGATTTGATTCCACTCCCCCAACAGCCAGTCGATTGATGATAGTACCTTTTGATTTTGGAGTGCCAGGTTCGTATTCGGCAATATCTTTATTGCCAAAATTGCTAAAATTTACTATTCTAATACCTCCTTCAAATAAGGTATTTCTATCAAGCTCGATCTCGTCAGAGAAATAAAAGGCAGACTCTAGTCCACTTTCCCGGGCCAATACTATGGGTTGGATCGAAGATCCTTCTATTGATTGTAATTCACCGGGTTTTATTCCCCAATGCACTATGGATATTCCAGCATTGATACGGTTTAATGAGTTAGGTGCATAGGCGACTTCTGCCTTTAGGTTTTGATAAAGCAGATTGGTTTTAAACTTAAATCCACTTTTTAATTCATCTGAGGTAGTAGATGTTTGATAATCAGATCTCACTCCCAGGATATTGAGGTTTAATTTTGGAGAAAAATAATGATTCCATCTCATAGCCCAGTTGATATGACCATAACGCATATTGGCCTGTGTGGGTACTATCCCTGCTATGCTAAAGAGTGAATCTATTCGATAAGCATCGTGGCTGATATAACTAATCAGAGAGAGATTGTCCTTCCCACTCAGCCTCCAACTTATTTTATTTGCCAAGTCGAAAAATTCAGGTTTATTGTCTGGCAACCTCCTATCGCCAATCGATTTAACCAGATTGTTATTATAAAATTTGATCAGATATTCGTTAAAAGATACTCTCGCTGAAGTCATAAACCCCATTTTTTCCTGGATTAGCGGTATTTCAGCATGAAGTCTGTTGGAGATAAGGCCTATACCCCCTTTTATGCTAAACTGCTCCATATCAGGTTCTGCCATTTTGATATCTAATACCCCGGCCGTGCGACCTCCGTATTTGGCAGGGATAGATCCTTTATACAACTGCAACTCCCGGATACCATCAGTCGGAAATAAGGAGAACAGTCCCAATAAATGAGTAGGATTGAAGATGGGCATATTGTCGATATAAATCAGATTTTGATCTACTGATCCTCCCCTGATATTAATACCGTTAGCTCCTTCGCCCACTGCGGAGACTCCGGGCAAGTTTTGCAAGCTCCGTAGTATATCTATTTCGCCGGCAGCAGGAGGCAGTTTTTGTACTGCTTTAAGATTCATCATACTTACACCTAAAGAAGGACTTTCCAGATTACGCGAATCACTCTGGCTGCTGATCACAATCTCCTCCAGCATGGTCGATATATTTTCCATTCGGATCTCTATGGGTTTGGTCCGTGCTTGAATGTCAAAAGGTCGAGCATATGGTTTGTATCCGTATACCTGAAAAGCAAAATCATGTACCCCGCACTTGACACCTACCCTGACCATACCTGCACTATCTGTAATTCTGAAAGTCTCATTGCCATCAATCCTTAATACGGCACCTGCTAAAGGATCGCCGGTTTGATCGTCTACTACTCTTCCTGTAAAATAACAAGGTTTGGGCTGCTGTTGAGCGAGTATAAATGGACTTTTGCAAAAAAGAAAAAGGGAAGCAAGAATTAAGTATTTATTCATTAGCAATACCAACCGGTTTTATCGACTCAGGAAGGGGGGCTGAATTTAAAGAATATACTTAAGAAAAATATACTTTAGAAGAATATAATTTAGATGAGCACACATTTTGACATGGAAATAATTTAGTTTATTCTAATGATGTATGCTCTTGATGGACAATAGTAATTTTCTTATTATTTTAAAGCTTTAATTAGCAATACTAAATCATGTTGGTAAAAGCACACGCGAGCGCCGTCCATGGAGTAGATGCCTTCCCTATCACGGTAGAAGTCAATGCAGGTGGTATAGTGGCTGCCGGCAAACAATATTATTTTTTGGTTGGCTTGCCGGACAATGCTGTCAAAGAAGGACAGCAGCGTATAGAATCTGCCCTGAAAAACATGGGCTACAATATGCCTCGCATGAAGATCGTAGTTAATCTCGCCCCGGCTGATATCCGCAAAGAAGGCTCTGCTTATGATCTCCCTATCGCAATGGGTATACTAGCGGGCTCGAGACAAATACAATCCACCCATCTGGAAGATTTTCTCATCATCGGCGAGCTCTCCCTCGATGGCACCTTGCGTCCAATCAAAGGAGCCCTTCCTATCGCCGTGATGGCGCAAAAAAACAAATACAAAGGACTCATCCTACCCATAGCCAATGCCCGCGAAGCAGCGATAGTATCCGGATTGCCTGTGTATGGTATCGATAATCTCCAGGAAGCCATCGACTTGATTGAAGGCAAAGTCAGAGCTCCAATCATGGTGGATATCAATGCCGAATTTAATGCTGCCGTCAATATTTATGATGTGGACTTTTCTGATGTCAAAGGGCAGGAAAATATCAAGCGCGCCTTAGAACTCGCTGCTGCTGGTGGACACAATGTAATTCTCATAGGGCCGCCAGGGGCCGGCAAAACCATGCTGGCTAAAAGACTGCCGACCATCCTTCCTCCACTCAGCCTGGATGAAGCGCTGGAGACTACCAAGATCCATAGTGTGTCCGGCATGTTACCCATCGGTGCCAGCCTGGTCACCACGCGTCCGTTTAGATCACCCCACCATACGATCAGCGATGTCGCCCTGGTAGGTGGTGGTTCCAATCCTTCACCAGGAGAAATCTCCCTCGCTCACCACGGAGTACTGTTTCTGGATGAATTGCCCGAATTTAAAAGAGCAGTCCTCGAAGTGCTGCGCCAACCCATGGAAGAAAGAAGAGTCACTATATCCCGCGCCAAAATAAGTGTAGACTACCCTGCGAGTTTTATGCTGATCGCCTCGATGAACCCATGCCCCTGTGGTTATTACAATCATCCTGATAAAGAATGCGTCTGTGGTCCCGGGGTCGTCAAAAGATACCTTAATCGGATCAGTGGTCCACTGCTCGATCGAATCGATCTGCATGTAGAGGTCACTCCGGTCTCTGTCCACGAACTATCCAATTATACATCCAATACAGAGCCCAGCAAAAACATCGTCGAACGCGTGATCCGTGCAAGAAAAATTCAGGAACAACGATATCAGAACATAGCGGATGTATATTGCAATGCACAGGTGGGTGGTAAGATGCTCCGTGAAATCTGTGAGCTGCAACCCGAGGGTGTAGCCCTGTTGCGCAACGCCATGGAGCGCCTGCAGCTGTCTGCCAGAGCGCATGACCGAATCCTCAAAGTAGCGCGCACAGCAGCTGACCTCGAAGGCAGCCCATCAATACAAAATCATCATCTTGCCGAAGCGATCAACTACAGGAATCTCGATCGCGAGGGATGGGCCGGATGATAAATTATTGTTTTGCAATATGACTTCTCACCATTCGTACGTGGCCACTGCTTTGCCGATCAAGCTGGTTTGAATTATTTTTCCACCTGCCTCGATATTAAATTTTTTAGCCTCGATGCTTTCATTCAAAACGATCAAAACTGTTTTTCCTCCAGGCGTGATAAAAGCCACGTTAGCGAGCTCATCAGGCATATTCGAATCAATTCGGATAGATCCAGGTACCACATATTTTGAAGCATGAGCAATGATATAATAAGCTACATTTTTTTGGATGTGCTCTCCATCAATGGTCAGAGACCCCAGGCATTCTGTGCAACCTCCATCCGTATGAGGTCCATATTGAATATCATTGGCCAGGTTCCATTCGAGTGCTGTCCGACTCCAATGCCGCATAGACCCGATGATCACATTTTTGATATGCCAGTTGAGGTCGCCTTCAAAATCGCTTTTGGCTCCAGTCCATTGTTCTGTAAAATATAGATCCTTGGCAGGAAAGGAGTCATGCACCCTACTCAGCGCATGGATATCACCCCCATATAAATGAAAAGCGCTGCCACTGACAAAAGGATAAGCCGAAGTGTCGCTCAGGATCTCAAGTGGAAATTCTGGTTGATCACAATTATGATCCCAGATCAGTATTTTGGTTTTTAAATTTTTAGATCTAAACAAAGGCCCCAGATGATTTTTAATAAAATTTGCTTGTTCGCGTGATGACATCAGGAGGCTTGGATTGTTTTTGTCATTTTGTGGTTCGTTCTGAATAGTAATAGCGTCAATAGTGATACCGTTGGATGCCATCAATGATATGTAGTGAGTGAGATAAAGTGCATAAGTCTCATAATATGCAGGCAACAAACTCCCCCCGTTGCTTTGAAGATTCGTTTTCATCCAGGGAGGCGGGCTCCAGGGTGAAGCGATGATCATTAAATCAGCTTGGATAGCTAATATTTCTTTTAATATTGGAATTAAATGCAGTGTGTCCCTCGATAGAGAGAAGCTTTTTAACTGAGGGTCGACCTTGCCCGGCGGTAAGTCATCGTAGCTGAAAACTTCCGGATCCAGGTCAGAAGCACCGATGCTAAGCCGCAGACAAGAAATATCAATGGAGCTATCCTTTGCCCCAAATAATTCTTTTAATATGTCGTGCCTGGTGCCTTGAGACAATTGATGCAACAATAAAGCACTGGATCCCGTGAGTGTAAACCCAAATCCGTCGACCGACTGAAATGTTTTGGTCGGATCAATATGGATGACAGGCAGTGTATCTTCCACCCTGGCAGAAAAATCAATGGATGACTGTGAGAATAATAAAGAACGATCACCGGAAGTAGTTACTACACGAATGGGTAGCAAGCCCAAGACATCACTTTCATGATGGCAACCGCAGCATAAGGATAGATACACTCCTAATATTATGATACCATGTATTGGATTTAAAAAACGAAGCGGTAAGAAAATTAATTGGCAGAACATCATCTGTTATTTATTTATCTATTCGTAATGTCCCGGCGGAAATTATACAATGATTTTATTGCCTTCTGTCTCGACTTTATATAACATCAGACCTGCAATACTTTTTGCTCTGTACTTGGCTTCTGACACTTTCTCACCCGAGTACAACTCATCCGCTGTATCATTAAAGAGTCTCAGCCATTCATCAAAATGGACATTCGTTAAAGCTGATTTTCTATGTAAGCTAATATGGACCTCCATTGCATTGCGAGTATAAGACATATCTCCTAAGAGCAGTGTACACCAAAAGTCATACAGTATCGGCATATGAGCGTCAAAATCCAGTTGTGCAACATCCACAAATATTGGTCTGAGCAGGGTATTGACTTTTATTTTTTCATAAAACTGATCCATGAGTATGATGATATCTGCTCGGGTCTCAATATCTTTTTTCATAATCAAAAATCCATCATTAAATTAAAAGCAAGGTACGGTGAATTTGGCAGCTGGTTTTTTGCAGCGTATCTTCAGTCCATTCAATTTAGAAATATGACAATAAAACATGGATATTTGTAATGATCAATTGACAGTATGAAATTTAAACTCACCACCACCATCCCAACTTCGCCGGAACGTGTATACCAGGCCTGGTTATCTTCAAAACAACATACCTCGATGACAGGTGGCGAAGCCAAATGTACCAAACGCAGTGGTGGTACCTTTACTGCCTGGGACGGATACATCCATGGTAAAAACCTGGAGTTGCGACCCAATGAATATATCAAACAATCCTGGAGGACAGTAGAGTTTGAAGAGGATCAACCAGACTCCGTCATAGAAATTATCCTGGAGGCCAAAGGAGCTGACCAATGTAAACTCACCTTGTTGCATTCGGATTTGTCATCAAAAGATAAAAAATATAAACAGGGATGGGTAGATAGCTATTTTGATCCCATGAAATCATATTTTAAATCCACCGGCAAATGATAGAATTGGTTTGCCTAAAATGTCATTCGAAAGAGGTCATGACCGGAATAGGGCTGATGACCAATACCACGGATGGGAATAAAATCGCAGAGTTATTTATTGATGAAGATCCCGACGCCATTTTTTTTAAATCCCGAATTACCTCAGCCTTAAATGCCAGGGTATGTAGTGTCTGTGGATTTGTAGAGTTTTATGCTCAAGATCCTGGAAAGCTCAAGGAGGCCCATGATAGAATAATGCAAAAGCTGGCTGGAATGATAAGTCGCGGAAAAAGCAAGTTTCCCCCTAAATAATATGATTTAAACAAATTTATTTTTTAATTGTAGACATAAACTATTTTCAAAAATGAAATTACTTTCTATATCCTTTTGCCTATTTATAATTGTACGCATCCATGCTCAGAATCCCAATGCTTTTCCAGTAAGAGCTACTATCGAACATGGGATCATTGAAGGAGATTACGATACCAAGTCCGGGATCCAGACTTATTTTGGAATACCTTTTGCCAAACCACCGGTTGGATCTCTCAGATGGAAAGCCCCGCAACCACTATCACCCTGGACTGGAATAAAACAGACTAAAAAATTTGGTCCTCGTCCAATGCAAAAACTGATCTGGGATGATATGCATTCCCGATCAAATGGCGTCAGCGAAGACTGCCTGTATCTCAATGTGTGGACACCTGCAAAACGCAACACCAAAGATCTACCTGTATTGGTGTATTTCTATGGCGGGGGATTTGTAGCCGGCGATGCTTCTGAGCCCAGATACGATGGAGAAAGCATGGCAAAACAAGGGATCGTCGTGGTCACCTGCAACTATCGATTGAATATATTTGGTTTTTTTGCACATCCTGCCTTGAGCGCGGAGACCAGTTACAAAGGATCAGGCAACTATGGATTGATGGATCAGGCTGCAGCCTTAAAATGGGTCAATAAAAATATTGGAGCCTTTGGTGGAGATCCTAAAAAAGTAACCATCGCAGGCGAGTCTGCAGGATCTATATCCGTGAGCTATATGATGGCTACTCCACTAGCCAAAAACCTGATAGCCGGAGCCATTGGCGAAAGTGGCGCTGGTATCAATCCTACACTGGCTCCTGTAGCACTGTCAGAGGCAGAAAAAGTAGGCGTAGAGTGGGCTCAGAAAGCCAGCGTCAACAGCCTGGCAAAATTAAGATCTATGCCTGCGAGAGATATCTATGAATTGTATGAAGAGTCAAAAAGGTTTGGATTCCCGGTAGTGATTGATCATTATGTATTACCTAAAACCTTACCAGAGATCTTTAGTGCCAAAGAACAAGCACAGGTACCTTTATTATTAGGATGGAATTCTGCTGAAATACCTGGTCAGGCATTTATGCAAGGTCAGGCCTACACCGACGAAAACTATAAATCGAAGCTCAAATCCGTCTATCCGGATATGTTTGAAGAAGCACTCAAAGTGTATCCTTCCGGATCCGAGCAAGAGATCGAGCGGGCAGCGACTGCGCTGGCTTCTGATCGTTTCATTGCCTATAGTACCTGGAAATGGTTTGACTTGCATCGCAATAACAGCAACCAACCTGTGTATAGATATTTATTTAGCAAATTACGACCCTCTACTATCAATTCAGCAGGGATCGTCACTCCACAAAGCAATACGGTCGGTGCGCCCCATGCCTGTGAAATAGAGTATTGTATGGGCAATCTCCGATTGATCAAAGACTTCGTCTGGATCGACGCAGATCACAAAGTGTCGGAGACCATGTTTAATTATTTTGCCAATTTTATTAAGTCCGGAGATCCAAATAGTATGGGGGCTGCACTTACATTGCCTGAGTGGCACCGCTCCATTCCAGGTGATCCCAATCCTGCTGTGATGATCATCAATACAGAATCCAAATCAGTACCTGCAACTGAGGATGCACGTTACCAGTTTTTGGATAAGACATATAAGAATAAATAGCCTGATGATGCAGACTACTTGAAATAGTCGAATTTGGATTTGAAATCATGTCCTTTTTGGAAAATAGATACACGCTCCAACATGTTCGGAGTCATTATTTCTTATTCCTCACATAAAATACAGCAGGTACAGGTCTTTGCCCCGTAGCATCTGAAGGGGTGATCGTCTCTACTCCATGGATGAGCATACAACTACTGCCCCCACCATCCAGGTTAAGTGCCTCGACACATCCCAGGTCTTTTAATATTTGTGCCTCCTGCATCAGACTCACTCCATCTGCAATGCCAGGATGCCTGCCTTCAATACTCAGGATGATGAGGTGATGATCTGAAGTATATCCCATGGCAGTACGAGGATGTTTGACATCGGCTGATTCTACAAACATTCTTTCTTCCCGATTGGTGATATGTATCTCGCCATCCTGGATAAGCACGGGGCCTCCTCCAATGGCAGTTTTCACACGCCACTTTTTATTAAAATCATGCTGATGGGCTTTTATTATATCTGCAAGGTGCTCATGAATCGAAATGGTCGAAAGTTCATTTTTTATGACAAGGTGTGCCTGTTGGAATGCATAGGGTTTGCGCCGGGTAGAATCTGCAAACAACCAGGCCACATCTGCTTTGCGGTGTCGACTGATCCCCAATGCACTTCTTAGTGGATGATAATAGTAGAGGGAATCCCTGCCACTTCCTTTGATGGTTGTAGGACCAAAAGCCAGCTGTTTGCCATGGCCTATTACTGTGTTTAGATTTTGATTGGTGACGAAAGAGAAAAACGTGCCATTGATGACCAGGAGTGGAGAGTCGAGACGGTCATAAAATTGTGATGGAGTCAATCTGCGGCCTTGCGTAGTGTCTACATCAAAGTCGAGCTTTTTGTCCAGGAGGTCTATTTTGGCAAAATATCCTCTAAATGGTGCTCCTTCTAACGGTTGATGATTATAATAAATCTCCATACCTTGAGGCAGTCCTGCTTGTAACGAGCTGTCGCGATCCCATTGCACTGATTGCCCAGTCAATACCCCAGAAAACAAAAAAATAGAAAAAAAAGAAATGCTACGGAAGTCAAACAAAATCATGACCGCAAGATCATCATTTTAAGCTGGCCATTTTGGCTTCCAGTTCTTTTTCGCTGCCAGGTACATACCCGCTTGCCTGATAGACGATATTACCTTTTTGATCTAGCATATACAGTTGCGGGATACTATTGAACCCAAGCTGTCGCTGCAGATCACTGTTGCTATCTACCAACACAGTATATGGCCATTTTTTTTCAGAGACCATTGGTTTAATCTTTGCCTGACCACGGATATCATCGATACTGATCGCCAATAGTTGGGCCCCATATTTTTTTGACCAATCCTCATAATGCGGTGCATAGGCATCCAATTCTTTTTTACAAGGTCCACACCAGGTGGCCCAAAAGCTGACGATGGTGATTTTGCCGGATTGGGTATAGGTACTCAAATCCATTACTTTACCATTGGTGTCTTTGACCTTACCATCAGGCAAAAGTTTTAAAGCAGTAGATTTTTGTGCTTGTATGGTTAAAGAAAAAGCAATAAATAATATCAAAGAAAAAGTCTTGTTCATGGATTGGAGACTGTGTTTGTGATAAAGTTGTTACAAAACTAAGGTTAAATTTGTGCAAATCATTTAAATGCTTCTTTGGTTTAACTCCATATTAACCTCCCTGTCCAAGTTGCGATTGACTAAAACTGTTTTTCTCTTCTTGTTTATTCCTACATTGATTTTTGCACAGCAGGAGGAGCATCAAGGCGTATTCAATGCATATCTCACTACCCAGGCTGGTATTTTTATTCGCGACAGCTCCATCGGAGCCAGTGGCACTCCACAGTATGATCATCAGCTTTTTGGTGGTGAAACCTGGCTTGATGCCCGGTATAGCAATTGGGGTTTTGATTTTGGTATCCGGATGGACTTTTATCAAAATAGCAACCTGATCAATCCGCAAGCTTCCTTTAATCAACAGGGTATCGGCAGGTGGTTTGTTAAAAAATCTTTTTCTAAGCTGGGATTTGAAGCTGGATATATCTATGATCAGATCGGAAGTGGCATCCTCTACAGAGCGTACGAACAAAGAAACCTGGGTCTGGACAATGCCCTTTATGGACTCAAGCTTAATTATGACATCTCACCGGACTGGCGTTTGAAAGCATTCTCCGGAAAACAAAAAAAACAATTTGAAACCTACGAATCATTGATCAAAGGACTGTCTATCGAAGGGTATCTACAGGGATCAGACTCCTCACATTGGTCCTGGGCTCCCGGCTTTGGAATGACCAATCGTACACTGGATGATGCAAGCATGAACAATCTCCTCGCAACGCTGGGTACTTATCAACCTGCAGATCAGTTTTTACCTGCTTATAATTCGTATTCATTTACTCTGTTCAATACCGTTCAGATCAAGGATGTGGGATTTTATCTGGAGACCGCCATTAAAAATGATGATGTATTGCAGGATGCTAATGGTAGGAGGTTAAATGCTGCCGGGGAGACTATACTGGGGCCAAAATTTATAAAAAAATCAGGGCATGTGATTTACGGATCGATGAACTATAGCAATGCGGACTGGGGTCTTTCTATTGAAGGCAAGCGCACTCAATATTTTGGGCTTCGCACGCGCCCGCAGGAAGGGGGTAATAATGGCCTGATCCACTTTATTCCTCCCATGTCCAGACAAAACTCCTATCGATTGCTTTCATTTTACCAGCCTGCTACGCAGGAGCTCGGTGAACTTGCTTTCCAGGGGGAAATGCGTATCACCCTCACCAGTGATTGGGACCTGCTGCTTCATCACAGCAATATTGATGACCTTCATCAGAACAAACTTTACCGTGAATATCTGGTAGAATCTACAATTACCAAGAGCGACAAGTATACTTTAATCTTCGGTACACAGCTGCAGCAATACAACCAGGAGGTCTACGAAGGTAAGCCCCAGGCTCCTTTGGTCAAGACACTGACTCCATTTGTCGATTTCACCCACCAATGGCGGGAAACCCGTGCCTTGCGCATCGATGCTGAATATATGATGACCGCCCAGGATCAGGGAGACTGGACCAATTTATTGATCGAATACAGCGTGGCGCCGCGCTGGATTTTTTCAATATCTGATATGTACAATTTAAAACCACTGCAAGGTCCCAAAAACAATTATTACACAGGAGGCGTTACTTATGCCAAAGATGCAGGTCGTGCTTCCATCAATTATGTACGACAGCGGGCCGGCATCGTATGTTCCGGAGGTATATGCAGGTATGAGCCGGCTTTCAATGGAGTGAAATTTAATCTAGAAACCAGGTTTTAAATGCAAAATGGACTTTTTTATATAGCTGTTATCTTTCAATGCTGCCTGTATAGTTGCATCGAAGTGCCGGTGGTATTGCCCACAGGCTCTGATCCTACTACTAATCAGACCACCCAAAATGTATTGATCGAAGAGTATACAGGTGTACGATGTCAAAACTGCCCGGCCGGTGCACAACTCCTGGAAGAACTCAAAACGATCCATGGAGATCAGCTCATCGTTCTTTCGATTCATGGAGGATTTTTTGCTCAACCCACCAATAAGGAAAACAAACTCACTCTGGATAATACTTTTGGTGCACAACTCATCTCCCGATTTAATCAACCTCAGGGCTATCCCTCCGCCATGATCAATCGGAAAGTGTTTGGTGGTCAATCTTCCATATTTGTCGGAGGAAGCTTTTGGCCGGGATATGTCGTGGAGGAAAAATCAAAGACCCCCACCATCAAACTGTCACTCACGCTGCAACACCTGCCTGCTCAGCGTCTTATAAATATACAATGTAGTATCTCGGGTATGAAGGATTTGACTGCTCAGTCGCTCGGACTTTCACTGGTAGTGGCAGAAAACAATATTAAAGATGCACAACTCACTCCTACCGGCGTCGATACCAACTATATACACAGGCATGTGATGAGATCCTTTGTCACCGGCACCCAGGGAGATGCCATCCAACCCATTGTCTCCGGAGCTTCTAATACATATAATTACACCACCACTTATCAGGCAGATTGGAACCCCGACCAATTGTCCATCATCGCCTTTGTCCATCAAATGGGTGGAGACAATGTAGTGATCCAGACGGTAGAGAAGAAGCTGTAACTTAAAACAAGATCTTTTTCTAAGCACTAACGAAAGCCCCTCAAACATTCCTGTACAAACATTCCTGTTCAACCCCATTTAGCTCTATCTTAGATTCTCCAATAATAACAGCATGTTTCGAATCCTACTATTTCTTCTACTCACCATCCCGAGCTTCGCTCAAACCTGGCAGCCTTTGACTACAATTAACTCCTGTACTGCCCGGGGAGAAAGTGCTCTCGCACACATTCAAAATCATATCTACCTATTGGGGAGTCGCAAAATCAGGCCTGTAGATGCGCTCGATCTAAAGACGAATACCTGGACTCCGATGCAGAGCCCACCTATAGAATTGCACCATTTCCAGGCAGTAGTTTTTAAAAAGGAGATTTGGGTTCTCGGTGCGCTGACCGGCAACTATCCACATGAACTGCCTGTCGATCATGCTTATATCTTCAACCCTGACAAAAATGAATGGAGACAAGGCCCCGCTTTACCCCAAGACAGAGTACGGGGATCGGCTGGTGTCACAGTATATAAAAATAAAATCTACCTCGTCAGTGGCATTCAAGATGGCCATTGGGATGGTCATGTCACCTGGTTTGATGAATACAGTCCCAAAACCAATACCTGGCAATCCCTCGCGGATGCACCTCATGCGCGTGACCATATCTCTGTCACGGTATATAAACACAAACTCTACGTGATCGGCGGCAGACGCACCACTGCCAAAACCAACAATGTCCTGAATATCAAAGAAGCCGCTGTAGACATTTTTGATTTTAAATCCCACGCCTGGAGCACACTGCCTGCCTCCTCCAATCTCCCTACCCTGCGCGCCGGTGCCAATGTCATTGCTTATAAAGGCCTGATCATCGTCATCGGAGGCGAAAGTGATACGCAAGTGCCTGCTCACGCTGACACAGAAGCTTTAAATATCAGGACGCTGACCTGGACTAAACTACCTGACTTACATCAAGGCCGGCATGGCACTGGGTCGGTGAGAATAAAAAATAAAATCTATATCATTGGAGGTGTAGGCAATCGTGGGGGGAGTCCGGAATTGGGGAATGGAGAGATATTGGTTTTCTGATAAAGCACAAGTAAAAAATTGAATTAAGGCTATCTCTAAATACCCTGAAAGTAATTGAAAATAATCAAAATGAATTTAGACGAGGCGATTCGAAGAAGCATAGCAGGGCTTCTCTGTGACTGAGAATCAACGAAGTATAAATTCATTTTCATTTTTAATAAAATTGATAAATTTTATGTTTCAATACTTGAATGGGTTTTTAGAGATAGCCTTAATAATTTTTTATTATAAATCAAGTTTATAAAAAACATTTAAATGTCAATTAAAATAGCTGATAATTCAAACATTTCATCTGACATTTGGGAAATAAGAAATACACAGTGATCTGCCTGCGAATTTAATCTTGAAAATAAAAAATTCGCTATGCGGCATTTGATATTATGCTATGAGTATTTAAGAGGATATGACCTGACTATATCGATCGGAGGTCAAATCCAGATTAATTGCGATCTGGATCAATTTGTATCCAATCAGTTCCATGAAAAGGATGATATGATGGTATGTGTACATCATGAAAGGAATTGGATTTATGACTAAGCTGAAGTATGTAAGCAAGACGCAATTGATGTACCTGAACGCATAGACATTCAAATGAAAAAATATCACGAAGAAGGATATCCGCCCAATCACGGCCTGATATATCAACTGAATTGGGTAAAAATGCAGAAAACATTTTTTTTTGCGTTGATCACCCCAATTTGGAGCGGTAGGAGAGTTTTATTTCCAATCCCGACGATTACAAAAGCAGATTTTTTATTCTTAAAAAAACTTGTAGATAAAGGGGTGTTTAAACCAATCATCGACAGGCTCTTTAATTTGGACCAAATCGTAGATGCCTACAAATATGTTGATTCGGGTCAAAAAACTGGTAATGTCGTATTAAAAATAGGTGAATGATATCGACTATAAAAACCGTAAGCATAAGCATGGGAATTGATTATATTTAGTGGTTGCTACTAAATCTTCTTTTTCCGATTTGGATTGTATTTAATTGAATATCATGTATCTGTACCAAAAATTAACCTTAGTCTCCTTATGCTTCACACTTGTTGTACTATCCGGCTGCAGTTCTGCCAAATCAAAGGCAGCGCATTCGAAAAAAAACATAGAGGACTTTGACCGATTCTATGATAAATTCCATCAGGATGGAGCATTTCAGATGTCCAGGTTAAAATTTCCACTTCAGGGGCACGACGGAGTTGGAAATAAATGGACCAAAACTAATTGGACCTTGATGAAAGGCCGGATCTATGAGGTGGACAAATCGCAATACAAAGTAGAATACAAGAAGACCGACAAATCATTTTTTCAAAAAGTCTGGATTGAAAACTCAGGATTTAATTCCGAATGCAGATTTGAATTAATAGATACCAAATGGTACCTGGTCTATGCACTCGAAATCGATAATTAAATTCCGAAAACCTAGTTCTTAGGCTTTTCTATCAGGTACTGCTGTCAAACCCACTTCAAAATAAGTATCGGCTAATCTATACCTGCTCTCAAAAAACAACTTCCGGATAAAATGAAACTTTGAAAAACAAGCTTCGTCAGCGATATTGTCAAGGGTTGTCGATTAACCAGTACTGTGGTTATTTAATTAGCAAAACTATTGGACGCTCTAAAGAATTAATAGATTGATAAACGAAAGTATAACAGCACATTTGCGATAGGCTGGGAATCTCAGCTAAGGTGGGGGCGGCTGTGTTCCAAGGACAGTTTTAAGGTTACAGAATGGTAGCCTATTTTGAAAACTGTAATCATAGAGTAATAGATTCGGTCACTTTGGGAAAATCTTTATATCGTTTCAATGGCTGTCATTAGTAGTCCTACATTCACAGTTCAATTGAAGTGCCCTCTTGTGCCAAAGTGCAGGAAAATGTATAATTCTTGTTGGCAATTACTTTTTGGCAAAATTCAGAAATCTGATCCATGAAGGCGTCGTCATGATCAGGGTCATGATGAATGATAGCCAACCGTTTTACGTTTGCTTCAGCTGCACGTTCCAAAGCATCGAGGAAAGTGCTGTGACCCCATCCCTTTTTCTCTACATACTCCTCCTCAGTATATTGCGCTTCAGAGATCAGCAAATCCGCATTCTCGGCAAAGCGGGCTATTTCCAGGTCGAGTGGATGCGGACCTGCCCCACCAGGCGACAAACGCCCATAATTCTCGTGATCGCTAATATAAACCAAAGATCGGCCCGCAAACGACATACGGAACCCTATTGCAAGACCCGGATGGTTCAGGAACATATAAGAAACCTGGATTTCTCCCAAGTTCACTGCTGACTCCAATTCGCGAAACTCCAGGTTTGCCTTCATTTCGGTCAAAGGGACAGGAAAGTAGTCGTTATCCATCAGTCCCCTGAATACTTTTTCGAGTGGTTTTTCCGCACCGTGCAGGCTGTAAATTGTAAATTCATTTCCTTGGATGAAAGCTGGTGCAAAAAAAGGGAATCCCTGAATATGATCCCAGTGAGTGTGCCCTACAAAGATGTGTCCATTGATCGGTTTTTGCTTAAATTCATGGAGTAGGGAAAGCCCCAGCTGGCGAATCCCTGTTCCGGCATCCAGAATCAGCAATTGTTCGCCGCATCGTACTTCAGTGCAGGCGGTATTCCCACCATATTTCACTGTGTCTGGTCCTGGCGTTGCAATCGACCCGCGTACTCCCCAGAACCGAATGTTAAAAGGTAATTTGGTTTCTCCCAGAAGGTCAGCGATAGTTTTCCAGAACACCTGCAAGTCGAACGGTTTGCTCAAATATCGATCTGCCCCGAGCCGAATAGTTCTTTCTAAGTCTGCTGTATACGTTTTGGCAGAGATCACAAGGATCTTGACCTTGCTCAGGTTGGTATCATTGCGGATCTCTTGAATGAGGGTGTAGCCGTGCATCTTAGGCATCATCAAGTCCAGAACCACCACATCTGGGTAGTGTTCTCTTGCTATTCGCAATCCATCTGCTCCATTGTCAGCAGTCAAGGTCTCGACATTTTCTGATTTTAGCCGTGCAGCCATGAAAGTCAAAATCGCAGCATTATCGTCAATCAGTAGAACTTTTGTCATAAACTAAATCTTATGGGTTGATAAAAGATAAATCTAGTACAATAGGCACGATGCACCGTCCTGGGTTTATTTGGTTTGTCGAAGTCATTTCATGAAATATTAAGCGCCAAATTCAATGCATCCATAAATGCATTGATCCTGATCGGTTTGGTGAGATACAAAAAGAAACCTGCCTGCAGGCCCTTTTCAATGTCGCGTTCCATAGCACTTGCAGTAAGGGCGATGACGGGGATGTGTGCTGTAGCCGGGTTTTCGCGCAAGATTTTCAGGGCTTCGATACCGCTCATACCTGGTAAATTGATATCCATCAGGATCACATCCGGTTGGCTTGAACATGCAAGCTCGATTCCCAGATTCCCGTTTATGGCGCTTAGAAGACGCATGTCAGGGCGGCGTGCTATGAGTTGCTCCACCAGTTTTAAGTTAGCCGGGTTATCCTCAATGTATAGCACGGTGTGTAATGTCGCGCCATAATCAACTTCCGATTGGTCAACTACGGTGTGCTCAGCCTGGTCAACGATATGTTGTGGCGCTTCCACCGAGCCCAGTTCAATCCAAAACTTGCTTCCCGTGCCTTCCTTGCTTTCCACTCCAATCGAGCCACCCATCAGTTCGACCAATCGTTTGGTTACCACAAGACCGATACCTGTACCTTGATTGTTTCCACCCTCTTGTCCGAGGCGATTAAACGGCTGGAAAAGCTGAGCCAGTTTTTCTTCAGATAATCCCTGGCCTGTGTCTTCAATATTGATATACATGCGTCCAGAAGTGCCCGGTGTGGAGGTAACCATCACCATTCCCCCTGATCGGTTGTATTTTATAGCATTGGATAACAGGTTGATGAGAACTTGCTTTAACCGGGTCCGGTCAGCATGGACAAAACAAGGGATTTCGAATCGTGGAAAGGAAATGTGAATATTACTTTGTTGCGCCTGTGGCTCGATCATGGCCTGGCATTCGAGCATGACTTCAGACAACAAAACCGGTTCTGGTGACAGAGACACCTTTCCGGACTCGATAACTGCGAGATCTAGAATTTCGTTGATCAGTTTCAGAAGGTGCCATCCCGCTTGAAGAATCTGGGTAACATTTCCCATTTGAGTGGAAGTAGGCGGAGGAGTACTAGACTCCATGAGTTGTGCGAATCCAAGGATGGCGCTGAGCGGAGTGCGAAGCTCATGGCTCATGTTGGAAAGGAAATCTGATTTCGCAAAGTTAGCCTGCTCCGCCGCTAATTTAGCGATCTCCAGTTCGACATTCTTATCCTGTAGTGTTCTTTCAAAGCGTTTGAGTTCAGTGACATCGCGTGCCGCCGCGAATACTCCCTGCAGTTTCCGGTCCCGGTTATAAAAGGTCGTTGCATTGTAAGATACCACGGTCTCATTTCCGTTTCTGGCGCGGGCAGTCAGCTCATAGTTGGTGACCTTTTTTTCGTTGAGCACTAGTTTAATACCCGCCTCAGCCCGCTCCGGGTCAGTGAAGTAGTTCTTAAATGGTGCACCGATTAGTTCGTCGCGGGTGCAGCCGGTGAGCGCTTCCATCTGCTTGTTTACATCGGTGATGATACCGTATGGGTCAGTGGTCATCAACGCGTCTATATTGGATTCGATTAGAGAACGGGTGTAGAACTGCTGATCGCGCAGACGCTGATCAAGCTTCTTCTGCTCTTCTTCGACCTCCTTACGCGCTGTATTATCAGTCCCTATCAGAAGATATCCGATGATGGTGTCCTGATCATCGCGTAGTGCAGTCACTGATACGACTGCCGGAAAGCGACTGCCATCTTTGCGGATGTAGGTCAATTCGTAGATGTCTTCGATTCCACGCGAGGCCTTGAAGACCAGGGCCTCAAAACCCGGAGTAATGGTGGTTGCAAGCTCAAGGCTTAAAGTCTTAGCACGAGCGATTACTTCCTGCGGATCGGAAATGTCAGCCGGGGTGATCTTATCTAACACTTCAGCAGCTGAATAGCCCAGCATACGCTCAGCTCCGACATTAAATATTTGAATGACCCCTTTTGCATCGGTGGCAATACTTGAGAAGTTAGCACTATTGAAAATCGCGTTCTGCAAAGCCCCAGCTCTTAACAGTGCATCTTCTGCCTGTTTGCGCGCCGTGTTATCGGTACCGATCAATAAGTAACCTATGATGTCGCTTTGAGCGTCGCGCAGCGCGGTGACCGATACAACGGCTGGGAAACGGCTGCTGTCCTTGCGGATGTAGGTCAATTCATAGATGTCTTCAATTCCGCGTGAAGCCTTAAAGACCAAGGCCTCGAAACCTGGTGCTATCGGGGTAGCTAGTTCGAGGCTCAATGACTGGGCGCGCGCGATCACTTCGTGAGAATCAGAAATCTCAGCAGGAGTGATTTTGTTCAGCACATCGGAGGCAGTGTAGCCGAGCATTATTTCGGCTCCGACATTGAATAGTTGAATAACTCCATTCGCGTCGGTAGCGATAATCGAGAAGTTAGCGCTGTTGAAAATCGCGTTTTGTAAGGCTCCTGCTGCAAGTAGTACTTCTTTTCTTCGTACCTCGCTAATGACATCTATTGCTTCAGCGGCCACGGTAATAACGGTAGAGTCAAGATTCCTGTTAGACATTGCTCATCCTCCTCTTAATAATGGCTGAAATTTCATTATTCATGATTCAATCTTGTATTTAATAGTCGGCTTAATATTGGGTTAAGAATTATGCCTCAGGCGCACAGGTCTCAATTTTTAATCAGCTCATTAATATTGCTATCATCCCCAATTTACGATTTATTGATACCATCTGGTTATAAATTAATTAATAAGCCCCAGTTCAGGAGATAATACGTTTTCAATCCTTTGCCTCTATACTGCATGAAGGATGGAAGCCAATGGCGAAGTTGGCAAGATTTATATCTCAAAGATCACTTATACCTTAGTCAGGGAAAAATACAATTGTTTGCCCAGAGCCCAGCTGTATGTAAAAGGAAGTTTGAATATGTATTTTGTAGAATGATAAAGAATTAATATTAATGATATTGAGTTAGGCGAGAAGATGGATAGAAATAACCACTGTCTATTGGCAATTGACTATATTTAATGTTGGGCTGCAATTTGTTGTTATTCTATGCAGTTTAAAAATTAACCAACACTTATGATCAATTTAATTGCCTTTCTATAACAATCAAATGAACAAACTTCAACTTTTGAGCACGATTGTGTTCGTTTGCTGTCTACTGCTGTCCTGTAATGGTCCTTCTAAAAATCAGGTGGAATTTTCGATTGAACAAAATAAAGCTTTTACGCAGGCACATACCAATGGAATATTAGTCAACGAAGGATTAGAGAGATGTAGACACTTTGTGAAAGATTGGCTGGCTTATTCAGATCCTGTTTCCGGTCTCATCCCCAGAAATTTGTACGAGGATGCTGATATCTGGAATGCAAAGGACGCCGCCGCGGACAATTATCCATTTATGGTATTAACTGCATCGATAACTGATCAAGCACTTTTCCTGGGACAGATGACTGAAATGCTGAAAAACGAAACTCGACTTACCTCACGTATCGACAGACTCCCGGATACCTATTCTTTTAGTAAAAAAGGGTTTGATAATCCAAAAGCTGATTTAGAAAGTATACTGTTTGGCTCCTCTGAGTATGTTAAAGATGGGTTATTACCTCTAACTGAATGGTTGGGAGAGAGCCCGTGGTCTACCAGGATGATTGGTATCCTGGATGATATTTGGTTACATGCACCGGTGGAGACAGTTTATGGCAATATAGTCTCTACCAATGTAGAACTCAATGGTGAAATGCTCCAAGTGCTTTCACGTATCTACTGGATGACCGGAGAACAAAAATATCTTGATTGGGCCATACGCTTAGGCGATTATTATTTATTAGGGACCCATCATCCAACCAGAGATTTTTCTGAACTCAGGTTGCGTGATCATGGATGTGAGATTGTATCCGGACTCTGTGAACTTTATGTGACCACGAGTTTTGCAGCCAGCGAAAAGAAGGAGGAATACCAGTCTCATATCCACGAAATGCTGGAAAGGATCCTGGAAGTTGGTAGAAACGAAGACGGACTTTTTTATGATGCCGTTAATCCACAAAACGGAGTTATAACTGAAAATCGAATTGCTGATAATTTTGGATATACTTTCAATGGATTCTATTCTGTTTATCAGGTTGACTCTGTAGAAGCCTACAGGATGGCCACTTTGAAGGGACTGGCCGCTTTAAATGATAATTATCGCAATTTTGATTGGGAGTCTGGATCTTCAGATGGTTATGCAGATGCTATCGAGGGTGCTTTGAATTTGTATGCCAGAGAACCTTTAGCGTCTACAGCTGCCTGGATAGACAGCGAAATCACGGTGATGTGGTCTATGCAAGACTCGAGTCACCGGTCCAATACCTCACAATGGCGCTCATCTGGTATCATTGAAGGATGGCATGGTGATGGGAATTTTGCCAGGACTACCATCATGTATTGTCTTTGGAAAACCCAGGGCGTGACAGCCTACCCCTGGCGATCTGATTTACAGATAGGTGCTGTGTTAGATAAGGATGATTTACTTATAAACATTACCCTTGAAAAAGATTGGGATGGTGTGTTGAAATTTGATACTCCCAGGCACCAAACTATCATGCATATGCCCTTGGATTGGCCTCGAATCAACCAGTTTCCAGAGTGGTTTACAATTGGAAAAAACGGAAATTATGAATTAATCGAATTTAGTAATAAAACCAAAAAGGTCATATCCGACCGGGAGTTGATCAATGGAATTCCACTTTCATTGCATAAGGGAGTAAATAGATTCATATTGAAAAAGCAAAACCCAGGAATATGATATTTGGCATGAATCAGGTACATTGTCTCAAGTCACTTGAAAGAGCTTGGGTTTTATGCAATAAATCGTCATGGAGACTATGTTCATTTAGAGCAGAGAGTTTCACCTTGGGCTATAAGTATTTGAAACTATTACATTTTGCTTATTTTTAATCTCCTGCTGCTAAACCTGCTTATTCAACCAATGTAAAGTGTTGACCAAACACGTATGATCAAATATTCAAAATGGACCATGCTTTCATTCTGCTTTGCCTTGGCTTTATTGCCAAGTTGTAGCTCGACCAAATCGAAGGCAAGTAGGGCGAAAAAAAAATAATAATAGAGGACTTTGACCGTTTCTACGATAAATTCCATAAAGACAGGGTATTTCAACTATCCAGGCTCAAGTTTCCACTGCAGGGGCATAGCGAGACCGGCAAAAAGTGGACTAAGGCTAATTGGAATATCATGAAGGGTCGCATCTATGATGTGGACAAATCCCAATACAAAGTCGAATGCAAAAAGACTGACAAATCATTTTTCCAGCTAGTCTGGATTGAAAATGCAGGATTCAACTCCGAATGCAGGTTTGAATTAATAGATAACAAATGGTACCTGGTCTATGCACTCGCAATAGATATTTAAACCAGTATCTTATTCTTTAGGTTTTTCTGTGAGTGAAAACCAATTTCCTGAATCGTCGCAAAACAAGGCTTCATATGCATAAAATTCTTTCGTAGGCGGTTTTTTGAATACGACTCCTTTAGTTTTCAGCTCTTCATAAGTAGCATTGAGGTCATTGCATTGAAACACCCCAAATCCAAAAGTCCCTTTCTTCACAAGATCTCTCATTTGATCTGCGGCCTCTTCTTTAAACATCATACCTTTTTCAATAGCCATGAGGGATATTTCTAAATCCGGTTGATCCGGCGGACACACCGTCAGCCAACGCATACCTGGCCCGATAGGTGCGTCAGTATGAACTTTGAAACCAAGTTTGTTTACGTAAAATTCGAAAGCATGGTCCTGGTTTAAGACAAAGATGCTCACATGATTCATTTTAGTGATCATAAATTTCTATTTTTAGTTTAGTGAAATATAGCATCGAAGATCCGAAGGCTTCAATCAAACCACTTCTTGAAAATTGCTTTTTTTCGTCCAACCTTTTTGTTCAGCAAAACAGTTTGGAATAAAATGAAGGGGACTTTCCTGAATTCGTTTTTGCCTTGCTTTATATTGGCGCTGATATACTGAAGGCGACACTCCTTCGTTTTTTTTGAATAAACCTGTAAAAGAGGTTACGCTGTCAAAACCCACCTCAAAACAAGTCTCTGCCACGGTACAACCACTTCTCAAAAATAATTTTGAATTATCAATCCTCACCTGTATCAGATATTGATGTGGCGTTTTTCCATAGAGGGTTTTGAACAACCGAATTAAATGAAATTTTGAAAAACAGGCTTCGTCAGCGATATTGTCAAGATCTAGTGATTCACTGAAATGGGTGTCCATGAATAGTTTAGCTTGCACTATTCTTTGATACAGAAAATATTTAGGATAGGTTTTGAGCATATTGGTATTTTGTGCCCGGCGTAAAGTTTATTTATCTACTAATTTCAACCATGCCCTTATGGTTTTACTCAGTAATTTTTCTTTGGTCTTCACATCAGCCAGATCATTAAATACAATAGTCTTCCGGCCATCTTTAAAATCACCTTCCAACAGACCCGAGGAGTCTTTTACTTTTGCTCCGCTCGGCCATACCAGCATGATCTTGCCTTTGTGGAGATTCATCACGATGATTTCCCTTTTATATTCCTTCGGATCGAAGGGTTTCATTTCACCGGTATAATAAAAACTTGGATTGTTCCATTTGATTCTTTCACTGATCTCAGGGTCTGTGCTCAGTATGAATTGGCGGATATATTCTATGATCTTACCCAAAGATGGTTCCAGTTTTTGGATATGCTGAGAGACTTGTTGTTGATCAGACAATACTTGTTTAGCCATAATAAACATTTCTTTTATGTACCTGCGAAATTACTGATCTCCATTGAATTTCATTGACTCATGAACTATTATGTTTTAGTATGATATTGTAAGTCTCAAGATATATTCATTTCAAATTGCAGACTTCATAGTCCCGATAGAAGCCAAATTTGCATCAAAGTAAATGAAACCATTTTAGTTAGGATCATTTCCAGTTAACTTTTCTAGTCTGCCAGATCATGAATTCAAAAAATTGAGTACATTGGATTGTTAAAGTATCATTTGATACAAAACCCGAATATGATGATCGCTGCTAAAATCTTAATCATAATTGTCGTCCTGGAGCACTTTTATTTTTTATGGTTGGAGATGTTTGCCTGGGAGACCAGTGGCAAAAAAGCATTTAAAGGAATCATGCCTGATCACTTATTTACACCTACCAAAGGCCTGGCTGCAAACCAGGGATTATACAATGGATTTCTGGCTGCAGGTCTGATCTGGTCATTGCTTATTACTGATACGATGTGGAGTCGTAATGTGGCTCTGTTCTTTTTAGGATGTGTGGTCGTAGCCGGACTGTATGGGGGCATCACAGCGAGTAAAAAAATACTCTACATCCAGGCGATGCCGTCGATTCTGGCTTTGATATTGGTATACTTTAGTAAATAGAAGATCATCATTCTGACTTGCGGAAGATTTAACTCTGATACACCAATTAATTTTTATTGACAGATGGTGACTCCGGGTATTTCACCGGCCTCAAACAATATTAAAATTCCTTCCTGCTTCAAATTTTCCACTCCTGAGCGATTCCTTTTTTGGATCAATTCCTAACTTAATTTCAAAGACTATAATGAAGCATTTTTTTATGCCATAAGTAGTAGGAAAGGAATAAAACAGCCATAAAGATGAACATGAGTGTCATGGAAAGGTGAAATCCCTCTTTGTAAATAGCCGAATAAGTAGCCCCAGCGAGGTCAAAAAACAAACCCGCATATGCCCATTCTTTTACCCGGTCAAAGTTTGGAATAAGAATGGCAATAGCACCCAGTAACTTGGCTACTCCTATAAAGGGGATAAAATAATCCGGATAGCCCAGCCCGGTGATCATATTTACCGCATCTGGCGACATCATGATATCTGGTATAGCAGTAAATGCCATAAAAGCAGCAAATAGTCCGGTTACGATCCAATACCAAAGGTTTAAGTTTTTTTTCATCTAGCTTTTATTTATAAGATTTATACTTTTTCTGCACAATTAAACATCCAGTTGATTCCATATTTATCAATACAGCTTCCAAAATAGCCACCCCAAAACATTTCTTGTAGGGGCATGGAGATATTACCTTCTGCAGAGAGTGCTTCAAACAGTTTTTTTGTTTCTTCCCTGGTAGCAGGTTCCAGGTTGATATGCATATTATTGCCGGTAGTCACTGTAAATCCCATACTGGCCGGTGCATCGGTAGCCATCAATATATGACCTCCGAGTATAGGCAGTTCAATATGCAGGATCAATTTTTTATCTTCATCTGATAGCGATGGATGCTCCGTATCCACAGGGATATCTCCAAAACGCTGGATACCTCCTCCTGAAAATTCGCCTCCAAATACTGATCTGTAAAAAAGAAAAGCCTCCTCTGTATTGCCTGGAAAATTAAGATAGGTGCTGACTCGGGACATTATATTATTTTTTAATTGATAACGTAATTTGATTTGAGAGGCCAGGTAAGTTTCTAATTGATTGAAGGTGCCACCAAACCCTTGTTGCATACTTTCGTGCATAGCATCATATGTGGCCAATTGGGCATCGGTAGCTTGACAAGGTCCTCCAGTCAGGGTCAAGGTGGTCACTCCCTGATGCTCTTCCAACGAGATTTGATTAAAGATTTCCTCAGGGAAATCTATATCGAATGGGGCCTTACAAACATTACCTGATTCGTCAGAAAATGAATTGACAAATTCGATTTTATTCGGTTTTTGGATGGTTACATATTTAAATAGTCCCCACATCGTATTAACTGGCCCTTCCATTTTGTAGTGAAAACTACCGCCTGGTCTAAAATCTAATTTTTTTACTGTGATCGCCATTCCTGCAGGACCCCACCAATCAGCCATTGCAGCAGCGTTTTCAAAAGCTTCAAATACCATTGATATAGGTGCATTGAAAGTCCGTACTAATTGAAACCTTCCAGACCTAATATTTGTCCGAACATTTGGTAGTTGCCTTGCCAGGTATGCAGTAAGTTTCTCTACATTTTGTTTTAGTCCTTCGTCTGCTTTAAAGGTTTTCACTACCTGGATAAATTGATCACGGGATTCGAATAACATATGCCAGTTGAGTAAGGTATTTTGACCTTGAGCTTCAAATTGAATGGTGGCTATAAAAGGCGGTACAGAGACATGCTTATACACCAGTTTTTGATGATGGATGACTTCACTAAATATGCTTTTGTTATTGTAATCCGTACCATCCGGCCCATGCATGGTTAGGTTCCATATTCCCCCGGCTTGTACTTCCATATCCTGAATTGTATTGGTAAATCCATTAGGTCCCCACCATTGAGCAATATGTGCGGGCTGGGTCCACACATCCCATACCAATTCGATCGGTGCTGACAATAACCGGGATATCCTGAGCTCACGATCTGCAGTGTTTTCTTCTTGCTGTATCATGATGATTATTTTTTTTGAATTTTATCGAGATAGACTTCGAGTGCGTCTAGTTTGGATTTCCAAAACTGTTTATATTGATCTATCCAGGCAGATACCTCACCGAGCTGTTCCAGTTTTGCTTCGCAGATGCGCTCACGGCCATGTTGTTTGATTTCGATGAGCCCACATTCGCTGAGTACTTTTACATGTTTTGATACAGCGGGTCTGCTGATATTAAAATTCTCCGCCACCGCATTGAGCGATAATGTCTGTACCGCTAAAAGGCCCAGAATAGCCCTGCGGGTTGGGTCTGCGATAGCTTGAAATACATCTCTTCTGGTCTTCATAATGTAACTACTTGGTTACGCAAATATATATGAAACCTTATGGTTACACAATAGAAGTTGAACTTTTATTTTTTGCTATAAATTTTTGAAACTTTTTTTGCCGCATTTTCAAGACCCAATCCAGAGCTAATAACTTGATTATCTTTGTCATAATGTTAAAGCCGGGTTCATATCATAAACTCAGACTATTGCGGGAGACTGCTCAGGGGGCCTACCTGGATGATGGGGCTGATGGGGTATTGTTGCCGAAAAGGTTTTTGCCACCTGATGTAAAATTTGGTGACGAGATAGAAGTGTTCATCTATCATGACAAAGAAGGCAGGCCGATCGCTACCACCCAAAAACCATATGGCGTGGTAGGGGAAATCGTAAGGCTCCGTGCTGTCACCGTCACTCCACATGGTGCTTTCCTGGACAATGGATTGATGAAAGATCTTTTCGTGCCCAAAAGCAAGCAACTGCGTGGTATGGCGCCGGACAATGAATACCTCGTGATGATCTACCTGGATGAGATCACAGATCGGCTTTGCGCTACGGAGAGACTGGAGCCCTTCCTCACTAACGAAACATTGACGGTCAAAGAGCAGGAAGAAGTCGACTTGCTCGTATACCGCAAAACCAATATTGGGTACCAGGTCATCATCAATAAGAGACATCTGGGGGTGTTGCACCACAATGAGATCTATCGTCCCATAGCTATTGGTGACACCTTTAGAGGATATATCAAAAAAATATTGCCTGATAATAAAATCGATGTTGTTGCAGGTAAACTAGGATTCAAAAGGGTAGAGGATGAAGCGCAAAAAATCGTCCGCTTACTGCAGGAGCATGATGGATATCTTCCCTATCACGACAAATCTGATCCGGAAGCTATTTATGCCTTTTTTGGAATGAGTAAAAAAACTTTTAAAATGACCCTCGGCGGATTGTATAAATCGAAAAAAATAGAATTAGAAAAGGAGGGGATCAAGTTGATACCCGGTATAAAATAAAAAACCATTTCGTGCACGGAGCACCTCCTGATGCTTCTTGGAATCGACATATTTTATGTCAGAAGTTTCATGATTAGTGGAGACTACACTATCACGCTGCTGACTACTCATAAAGAATTTCTCTCTGCCATTGAATACCCCACAAAGGTTATGGAACAAGGCAAAAACAAATAATTTTTGCTCATCAATGCCGCACAGGACTTCGAGCCCACCTATCCCCCTGCGATTTCACTTACCAGGTTACCTTTAGTTTCTCCCTGCATAGATACCCGAAACAACCTTTTTATTTAACCTATTTAATTTATTACATCATGTTATCATTAATGATTCTTTACACGATTTTATTTCCATTGATGACGATGAAATCAACACTGATCATCATGTAGGAAATACCGCAAACTTTATTTTAAAGTTACACTCCAGAGTCTAATCTGAAATAAAAGAAGCTTGGTAAAACTTTGTCAGTACTTTCCAATATCAGAAATGAATGTCAACCAGTCACTGACAAAGCTTTGCCTCTCAAAGCAGGCGACATCAACCAAAGGCCCCACCCACCACTGATCACACTACTTCCGATCCAGAACCAGGTACCAAAATATCCCCAATCCACTTTATGGAGCTGAGCATCTACCAATAATAGACCTGCTACTGCACCAAGCCCAAATACCACGAGCACTGCACCATAGGTCTGATACTCTCTGGCATGAGCTCCTTTCCACATCAGGTAGTTGCCATACAAGGTCAAGGCAAACAGCGCCGCATAAAATCTACCGCTAAATGCATCCAGCATCCAGGGCCAGTAATTGGACGAAAATGCAACCGGAGACATAAGCAATCCCATGATATGAATGCCCATAAGGGTAGAATGGACGATGAGTATGATTTTCGTCAAAGTAGAATTGCGGACGAGGTCCTTCATACTATATTCTCTGGTCAGGTATAAAAACCATCCGGTGATGAGGCATGAGCCGCCATAGAGCCCAAACCATAGGGCGATTTTCCAGGTTTTAGTGAAAGGCACCGTGTCGCAATATATCAAGGTCAGTAAGGTAGCCCATAGTGTAAATAGAAAGGATGCCGTGATCACAAAGCGGGCAGGACTCCACCGGTTATATTTGATCAACAGACCAACGGCAGCCATTTCGGCAGTATAGAAAAAGCCAAGAAATCGGGTATTGAAAGGCTTTAAGGGCCAGAAAAAAGCTGGACCCGTCTGCTGAGGTAGAAAGATCAACCCCAGTGCAATCGGCAGTACCAGGATGATGATGAGGATAAAAAAATAATAGATAGATTTTGGCAGGATTGAGTCTTGATGCATACGAATGATCAATGGTGTAAATAAAGATAATTAATCAGCCATAATTTGTCCAATTAAACATTTTTGTCATGAGGAACCCGGCTTGCGATAGTTAAGTCTGATGCTATCTTTATTTACAGCTTTGACATTCCCCCTCAATCACCTATTTTTGCAGCTCAATCATCAGATACTCCATAATCAATGAAAAGAATCATCCTGACCCTTAGTATTGTTGTCACTGCTTTAGTAGCATGTAAAAATGAACATCCAGACCTCAAGACAGCTTTTGACCTGTTTAAAGATGCTCAATCCACCAGGCAAAATATAATTACTACCAGTGCTGACCTTAAAAATCAAGCTAAAATGGTAGATGGCAAGATCAGAAATGAAGACGAGGAAAGTGTATTTGCCATATCCGAAGTGTACAATCACCTCGAGTTTGTAGAGAAGGGTCTGGGCAAGTTGGCTGGTAGAGAAAGAGCTGTGCCCGGGCATGAAAAAGAATCCGGTGGGGCACCAGCGATAGAAGGGAAACTAGGCCCGTCAGAAGTGTTGATGCTTCAAAAAAACTATCGTGATTCCATCTTGCTCATCAAAAACGACCTCGATGCGGCAGCGACCCTGCTTAATCACCTCAAAACCAAATTTAACCAATAAGGCGTTTTGAGGAAGTGGCTGATATTCACTTCATTCTGCCTTTTTTACATCTCGTGCACTAGCTGGCAGGATAAGGATCTGTACATTCCGGAGATCTTCGTCAATGCCAGGCAAGAAGTATACCTTATAATTAAAAATCAAGGCCATACCCCCATCGATGAATCCAATATCGATCTCGAGGTCTATTGGGACCGGCTTCTGCCGATAACATTTAATTTAGATAGCCTGGACCCCCACTTTCGAAAACCTGGCGACAGCAGTATTATCAAACTACCCTTTAACCCGGGTACTAAACCTCATATTGTTTCTGCCAGGATTGATACCAAAAATGCTGTTCAGGAAACAGATGAAGATCACAATGTATACCTCAGGACCATTTCGTCGGATTCAATTCCACAATCCCTCATATTTAACTATCCAACACCGACTCATCAGTTTGACGAAGCCGTCTACGATAACTTGATAGACCATAGTGTGATGACAGATCAGGTCATTTGGTACGAAGGCAAGCATCCTTATGTGTTAAAATACTGGCAAGCCGCCTGGAAGGATCGCCTCAAACTGGAGATTCAAGACATATATAATGGTGTCGCGGTTTCTTATCCGGATACTTTAACCAGTGAATTTTCAAGGGAACAAGCTTTCGATATTTTTCTTCGGTACGTGGCCCACAGTCTATATATCGAACAAGAGCATTTGGTCCCATGGTCTGTCAATGAATTTGCCCCGGGTGATTACAACACACTGTGGGATGCGCGATCTTACTTTGATTGGGATAGCCTCCAACATACCTATCATTATGACTATCAGGCTGGTGGTGCTGTCAGAGTCTTCCACCCTCTGATAAGCTATCTGGCAGCCAGATCGGTACTGACAGGATCAGCTACGCAGCTTGATAAGGCATTGAGCGATCTATTTGGCTTTATCCGCGGATACTTTAACCATACAGAGCGGTCTGGACTGATCTTTTACCAAGATGTAAGGAGCACCTGGTTTCCTCAACCCGGGCAACAGCATACTGTATTTACATGTTGGGCGACTGGTGGTATGATCCTGGAATTTTGCCGGGCGATGAATATGCCGGTGAGGCGGGCTGACATCGAATTGTATAATGGACTGCACACTCAATTGCATTTCCCGACCCTGGGCTGGCATCTGACCCATGCCGATGATTTGTACGACCCCATGTTTTATCCAATTCACAAACAAGTACTCTCTACAGAGGTCCTGATGAATGAAAATGAATATTATTCTTTTCAAAAAAACCACCCCATTTGTATCCTTGACTCCTGTCACACCCGTCGAACTCAAAACACCTATGACCGCAGGAGGTGGATGGTGCAAAAAGCAGCATCACATGGATCCAACGGACTCGGCACAGGCTTCCTTTCTTTAAAACTCGATGAGAGCCAACTTGCTTTTAAGTCTTATCTCTCTGGCGATGAATTTCCCGATATCCTGGCACCTTTATTTTCTGTCGAAGAGCAGAAAAGAATCAACCAGTCGTTATTGTGTCCAAGGTCCGATATAAAAATGATGAAAGAGCGATATCAACGCTACCTTGCTTGTAAAAACAACACGAGGTGATTTTTTTTTATTGTTACTATTTAATTCCCAATATCAAAGGCTACAAAATATCTTTGCACACTTTTTTATAACCATACAGCAACAAGATGAAAATAATGAAATTTGGCGGTACCTCCGTGGGCAAACCAGAACGCATGAAGGAAGTATCCCGATTGATCACAGCAGATCAGGAAAGCAAGATCGTAGTACTCAGTGCATTGAGTGGTACTACCAATAAGCTCGTGGAGATCAGTAAACACTGCTTCAACAGAGACAAGGTGACGGCCAAAGCCGAAATAGATGCCCTGGAAGTACATTACCGAAATTTTATCAAAGAACTCCTCCATCAGGACCCAACCTATCAAAAGGCAGAATCCATCTTAAATGAGCATTTTGATTTTTTAAATATCACGACCAAGGTATCTTACAGTGAAGCTCTAAACAAAGATATTCTCGCCCAGGGTGAGCTGTTATCGACCAAATTGTTTAGCTGTTACCTTGAAGAAAATGGTATAGCACATCATCTGTTGCCTGCACTTGATTTTATGGTGATCGATGTCAATGATGAGCCCCAGATCCCAATGATCAGATCCAAACTGTTGCCCATCCTGGCAGCTACCAGCGATAGCCAGATCTATGTGACCCAGGGGTATATCTGCCTCAATGCCCGTGGCGAGGTAGACAATCTCAAACGGGGAGGCAGTGATTACAGTGCTTCTTTGATCGCGGCAGCTGTGCAAGCCAGTGTCTGCGAGATATGGACGGATATCGATGGTATGCATAACAATGATCCACGGATCGTCAAAAGTACCCGCCCGGTAGAGCAGTTGAGTTTTGATGAAGCGGCTGAGTTGGCTTATTTCGGTGCCAAGATCCTGCATCCAGCCACGATCTGGCCGGCTCAACAAGAACATATCCCGGTAAAACTTTTAAATACCATGGCGCCTCAGGCCAAGGGAACCCTGATCTCTAAATCTGCTGCCAGCCAGGGGGTCAAAGCAGTTGCGGCCAAAGATGGCATCGTCTCGATCAATATAAAAAGCAGCCGAATGCTCCTGGCATATGGGTTTTTGAGAAGTGTATTTGCTGTATTTGAAAAATATAAGACGCCTATCGATATGATCACCACTTCAGAAGTGGCGGTATCCATGACCATAGATCAAATGGCCTATATCAATGAAATCATCGCTGAGCTCGGTCAATTTGGTGCAGTGTCAGTCACGCCCAACCAAACCATCATATCTATCGTAGGTCACAATCTCGTCAAGTCTGAAGATCTTCTGGAAAATATTTTTGCATGTATCACTCATATTCCTGTGAGTATGGTCAGTTATGGGGGCAGCCCTCACAACGTATCTATCCTGGTACCAGCCGATCATAAAAATGAAACACTGGTTGCTTTGAATAAGAAGTTGTTTGGTTTGGATTAGGCGTTATTTTTTAAATCTTCATTTCCAACATTTGCCAATTTTACCAGTTTGGTGTCTTTTGTTTAAGATAGAATCTATAAGTATATAAAATGATTAATTAAATATTCAAACCCCCAAAGGTTACTATAGTTATTTTATGATCAATAACGATGACCAATACCATGAACTTCCCGAATGGCAGGATGACTTTATGGATGAAGAAGAAGAAGGTGAATCATGGAAGCCCAATCCTACCCGTGATGCCTGCAAAGCTATGTATGAGCAATGGAATGAAGTAGTACTTATACTCAAGGCTGCGTTCGACAGTTTAAAAGAACCCAAAGACAATGATCGTTTTGACAAAGAATATACAGAAGAGTTTAAAGCATCGTTGTTGTCAGATGCCTTCCAGGTCGCTATCAAAATCAGAAGCTCAGTGGTGGATCTGTATATGCTCAAAATGGAAAATGCGTGCCTGATCAGAAAAAATGCAGAAAATATTCGGGTAGCTACCAATCATTTTTTATTGACCGGTACCATGGAAGAAAAACATTATTATATCGTACGTGCCGAGATAGATCAGTTTAGAGAATTATTTAAAATCTGGGTTTCCACTTTTGAAAAAGATGAACATGAAGACGAATGGGGCTTATTCAATTAAGTCGATCAAGCTTACATTTGTACGTATATAATATTCTCCATTGAAATCATTTTTCAAAAAAGGTCTTATTGAAGCAGGTGTAGACGAAGCAGGTCGGGGTTGTCTCGCAGGACCGGTCTATGCCGCTGCGGTGATTTTGCCTCGGGGATTTCGCAATCCGGGTATAGATGATTCAAAAAAGCTAAATCGCAAAGAAAGAGATCGTCTACGCTCCATTATTGAAAAAAAAGCGATTCACTGGGCAGTAGCGGCCTGCGATCCCCTGGAGATCGATCGACTCAATATCTTATGGGCTTCTGTCCGGGCCATGCATCTGGCTTTGGATCAGATACCCCTGGAGCCTGATATGATCCTTGTAGATGGCAATAGATTCAAACCTTATCGATCGGTAGCCCATACCTGTGTCATAGAGGGGGATGCCATCTATCTCTCTATCGCAGCTGCTTCTATCCTGGCCAAGACGCATCGTGACGAACGCATGCAAGCCCTGCACCAATCTTTTCCACAGTATGGATGGGATACAAACAAAGGTTATCCAACTCCTGACCATAAAAAAGCACTTAGGATGTATGGAGACTGTGATCATCATAGAAAAAGTTTTCGTTGGGACTTACCTGTCCAGGGCGTATTATTTGAATAGAATGCTAAAATATTATGCCATTATGGCTTGACTTTCAACTAAAGCAAGGCCCTAAATTGTCTTTTTGGCTGAAAAACAAAGAAGGAATGTTATTTGTTGATCGAATGTTGGCGTTATATTGCCCTTTCAAATTATGTTCAATACTGATTTATATAGACTGTCAAGCCCCGATGAATTGGAGTTTCCCATTATGGCTACGGACGAGGAGGAAGAAACTACTGAAGATGGTGATCAGCCAGAAGAGCTGACCATACTGCCCATGATCAATGCAGTTCATTTTCCCGGAGTCGTGATGCCCACCACGATCACCCGAGAAAAGTCGATTCAGGCAGTCAATCAAGCTTACAGGGAAAAGAAAAGAATCGCGGTCCTGACACAAAAGGATGCCAACTCAGAAGATCCGGGGTTCAATGATCTGTACAAAATAGGCACAGTCGCCAGAATTCTGAAAGTACTCAGAATGCCCGATGGTACCACTACGGCTATTTTGCAGGGCCGTAAAAGAATAAAAATCATTCATGAGATCTCAGACGAACCTGTATTAAAAGCCAGCTTTCAGGGACTTAATTATAAAGAACCCTCTGAAAAGCTTGAATTTGAGGCATTGATCTCCACCATTAAGGATCTGGCCAAGAAAATTATTGATCTTTCTCCGCATATCCCCGGCGAAGCCGCTACGATGTTGAGAAATATCAACGACAATGTATTCTTGCTCAATTTTATCGCGTCTAATCTTGGTGTCAATCTCAGCCAAAGACAACAATTGCTGGAGAATAATGACCTGGTAAAAAAAGGCCAGGCCATCCTCGAATACATTCATAAAGATCTCCGACTCCTGGAGCTTAAAGATCAGATAGAAAGCAAAGTCAGAGGAGATATCGAAAAACAGCAACGCGACTATTTCCTCAATGCACAACTTAAAACCATCCAGGATGAACTGGGTCAAAATCCTCAGGAGGACGATCTGAAAAAACTGGAAGTCAGAGGAGCTGAAAAAAAATGGCCCAAAACCGCCAAAGAAGCCTTTAATCGCGAGCTCGGCAAACTGCGTCGCACTAATCCTCAAATGGCGGAATATGGAGTGACGCTCAATTATGTGGAGTTATTGCTTGATCTTCCCTGGGAGGAGTATACCAAGGACAATTTTGATTTGAAAAAAGTAAAAACAGTTCTGGATAAAGATCATTTTGGCCTGGAAGATGTCAAAGAGCGCTTGCTAGAGCATCTTGCAGTCCTCAAATTAAAAGGTGATATGAAGTCACCTATACTGTGCCTGGTGGGCCCTCCGGGAGTTGGTAAAACCTCTCTCGGCAAGTCAGTGGCCAAAGCCTTAAAACGCAAATTTGTCAGAATGTCCCTCGGAGGATTACATGATGAAGCCGAAATCAGAGGCCATCGAAAGACCTATATCGGTGCACTGCCTGGTCGGATCATGCAGTCAATCAAAAAGGCAGGTTCTTCCAATCCTGTATTCATCCTGGACGAAATAGACAAATTGGGCAAAGACTTTAGAGGCGATCCATCTTCTGCTTTGCTGGAAGTCCTCGATCCGGAGCAAAACACCGCTTTTTATGACAATTACCTGGAGCTGGAATACGATCTGTCCAAGGTATTGTTTATAGCTACTTCCAATTCACTCAATAGTATACAGCCGGCCTTATTAGACAGGATGGAGATTATAGAACTCAGCGGTTACTCTACCCAGGAGAAAATAGAGATCGCCAAGCGTCACCTCATCCCAAAGCAGCTCGAAGCACATGGACTAAAACCAAAACATATCAAATGGAGTGACGAAGTCCTCACATTTGTAGTAGATAGTTATACCAGGGAATCTGGAGTGAGATCTATGGAGCGCCAACTGGCAGGTATCATGAGGCGGGTAGCCAAAGAAGTGGCTATGAAGTCTACTTATACCATTACCCTCAAAAAAGCAGATGTCATCAAAAAGTTGGGACCAGAGAAAGTAAATCCCGAGATGTACCAGGATGTCTCTATGGCCGGAGTTGCCATCGGTCTGGCCTGGACCCGGGTAGGTGGTGATATCCTCTACATTGAGTCTAGTTTAAGTAAAGGCAAAGGCAAGCTCACCCTGACCGGCAATCTTGGTGATGTGATGAAAGAGTCAGCCCACACCGCGCTGAGTTTTGTCAAGTCCAGAAGCAAACAGTTTGGTATTGATGACACCATGTTTGAAAATTTCGACATCCATATCCATATACCCGAAGGTGCTATTCCCAAAGATGGACCTTCTGCAGGTATCACTATGCTGACTACACTGGTATCCGCTTACACTAATACTCCCATCAAACCACATTTGGCGATGAGTGGCGAGATCACACTGAGAGGCAAAGTCCTTCCGGTAGGAGGTATCAAAGAAAAAGTACTTGCAGCCAAGCGAGCTGGTATCAAAGAGATTATCCTATGCAAAGAAAATGAAAAGGATGTCAATGAGATAAAAGCTGACTACATCAAAGGCTTGCATTTTAAATATGTAGACAGAATGGAGGAGGTGATCAGCCTCGCTATCTAGGGACTGGTTAGATTGAAAGCCTCACTATAGAGGATGAATAACCTTAACTACGTTAAATGTGATTTCTTTTTTGTGCAAAAACCAAATGTATTAATCCAAACGGGATAACATACCATCCTGGGTTTTCACTTCTGCTGTGGTTTATTGCGATATTTAAAATTTGATAGGCACCATGGCTACAGTATGATCCCATCCGAGATACATCGATACTCCACCATCTTCAGATTTTTCGATCACCATGGAAAAATTTTCAATCACAGCATCTGAATTGCTCACACGCGCTTTGAATCGAACCAGGTCTTTTTTGTCATCATAACTGTAGGCACCCCATTGATCCAGATCTTTATTTAGTATTATCGTCCATTCAGTGGCTTCAGGTATAGCAAACAAGGTGTAGGTACCTGCCTTCACCGCCTGGCCACCCAATATCGCATCACGATATAGTTTGATCTCCGTATTTTCATTGGCACCTAATCTCCAGACCTTACTATAGGGTACCAGCGTACCAAAGACTTCGCGATTATTTTTGGATGGACGACTATAGATCACTCTGATCATAGCCGGATCATCACCGATTTTCTGCGGAGCAAACTTTCGATCATGAGCAAACTCATTAGGATAATAACAGATGTCCAGGGGACTTTTATCTACTTTGCTAAATTTTTGAGCCGAAGCAGCCAAGCCAACCAATATCAATAAAGTCATCAAAATTGTTTTCATTTCGTATTATTTTGGTTATAAAGATAGGCCTCCCACAGCTAAATAGATATCTTTATTCTGATGAAACAATCACTACTATCGCACAAAGGCGCTAAGTCGCAACGGATTACTTTGCTATAATTCAGGACCACATGATGAAACAATCACCGCTGTCGCGCAAAGGCGCTAAGCCGCAACGGATTACTTTGCTCACTATTCAAGACCACATGAAGGAAATACATTCAAAACCAACTTTGCGCCTTCGCGCCTGCCTGCCGGTAGGCAGGTCTTTGTGCGCTAACTATTATTCTGATGAAACAATCGCTGGCATATATAGCACTCCTGGTCAATGATTATGACGAAGCGATCGACTATTACACTTCGATCCTGCATTTTAAGCTGATACAAGATATACCCATGGAGGAGGGTAAACGCTGGGTCCTGATAGGTCCTTCAGAGGGCAGCGGCTCACAAATATTGCTGGCCAGAGCAGTCAATGAGGTGCAGACCCAAGCAGTTGGTCATCAGTCCGGAGGAAGGGTTTTCTTGTTTTTATATACAGACGATTTTTATAGAGATTATGACTCCATGATATCCAAAGGAGTCGAATTTGTCAGAGCTCCTTCTTCGGAAGCTTATGGTATGGTAGCAGTATTTAAAGATTTATATGGCAATCTTTGGGATTTGATAGAACCTAAGGATGGGTTTTAGAGAGGTCACTTGTTTAATTTGTATACTTTTAACCAAACTACTCTTCCCCCGCCCAAACATTGTCCATTACGCTGATTATATTACCTTTGCGCGCTTAATTTAATTTTAAAAGATATCAATGAAAAATCTACCTTGGATATTGACTGCCATTCTGGCGTTGGCTGTAATCAACTTATATTTTAAAGTCTACAACTTAACCGGTCCTTCAAAATCTGCTTCAATGACAGCATCTGACGGGAGTGCTACGCTAAGACTTGCCTATGTCAATGCAGATTCGATCCTTGAAAATTTTACACAGTTTAGAAAGGAGAAAGATGTTTTGGATAAAAAACAGATGGATATAGATGTGAGCCTTGGAAGTAAAGGCAGGACACTGGAGAACGAAGTGGCTTCTATACAGCAAAAAATTCAATCTGGCTTACTTACTCCAAAGGAAATACAACAGCAAGAGCAACGATTCAGTGCCCGGCAGCAGGCACTCATGGCCGAAAGAGATAAGCTGGCCAAAGAGGTGATGGATGAGGGGACTGCTATCAATGAAAGGTTACAAAAAGTACTTATGGCTTCTTTGGAGACCCTCAAAAAAGATAAGGGCTACAATTATATATTTTCTTATGTCAAAGGAGGACAGATCCTGATTGGCAACCCTGCGGATGACATTACTGGTGATGTATTAAAGATGTTGAACAATCCAGGGACAGCCCCAGCCGATTCTACAGGCAAATAAAAGAATTGCACCCTGGAGCCCTGGGTATGATGGTTTATGTGACAAGCTGCTTCAAATAGTGGAAGAATTTTATTACTAATGAAGGATGCATGTCTATATAATTAATTAAAGTGCTACCTTGAATTATCAAAATCAGCACTTGTAATATGAAAAATAGTTTTTCCAGACGAGCGTTTATCCAAAAATCAGCCTTTGGGGCATTAAGTATCTCCTTAATCCCACAAGAAAATATTCTTTTTAAAATCAAAGGCATCAAACTGGGGGTGATCTCATACTCCTTCAGAAGTATTCCGCATACCATCGATCAATTACTTGGCTTTTGCCGGACCAGCGGAGTGAATGCTCTTGAGATGATGGGGGATCCTATGGAAACTTATGCGGGCAAACCTGCTAATCCAATCGTTTTCACTCCTCCCACCCAGGGTCAAAGGCCCAGCTTGTCAGAGGAGCAAAGAGCTCAACTAGCTGCTTACAACAAACAGGTAGCTGATTGGAGATCGACGGTGTCTATGGATAAATATGTAGAAGTGGGCAAAAAATTTAAAAAGGCGGGGATCAATATCTATGCATTCAAACCCAATGCCTTTGGGGTCAATAATTCCGATGCAGAAATAGAATATGGGATGAGAGCCGCCAAAGCGCTGGGTGCTACTTCGGTTACGGTAGAGTTGCCAAATGACGCCAAACAGTCTCAGCGATTGGGTGACTTGGGTGCGAAGCACAAGATATATGTGGGTTATCATGCCCACCTGCAAGCCACGGATACACTTTGGGATGTAGCTCTCAGCCAGTCACCTTATAATTCGCTCAACCTGGATTGTGGACATTATATAGCCGCTGGAGGCAGCAATACCAAAGAATCATTGCTCGCCCTCATTGAACGCAAACACGATCGCATTACGAGTATGCATATTAAAGACAGGACTACAGCCGCCAACGGGGCTAAAAATCTACCCTGGGGTACTGGCGATACACCGATCGTCGAGATTTTGCAACTCATGAAATCCCGTAAATACAAATTTCCTGCTACCGTAGAGCTTGAATACGATGTACCCGCTGGATCTGATGCCGTAAAAGAAGTCCAAAAATGTATTGCATATGCCAGGAAGGCCCTTAGTTGATATTTTGATGATTTTTTAAAGTCTATTTTGAAAAGACTTGTTCGATCTGAGTGGCCGGTTATCCTGGGAATCAGCCTCTATTGCATCTTTTATTATTATGCATCGACCTTGTATCCGGGAGGCTCACAAGCTAATATTCATACCTATGGATTTGACTGGATCAACAACTATTGGTGTAACCTATTGAATGAAAGAGCTCTCAACGGACAGGTCAATCCTGCCAGAACTTATGCCATATTTGGGACCGTGGTATTGTCCCTCACTATGATTTGGTTTTTTGTGCGATTTGCTCTCCTCCTTAGTGTGAATAAGTCTTACCAATCTACTATCATTGCTTTTGGAATCATTTCAATGGTATTTGCCATATTTTTATATACGAGCTACCACGATATTGCTTCGATATTGTCTGGTGGAGCCGGTGTAATAGCCTTGACAGCCTCATTCTATCAACTATATCTGCATAAAAGATTTTCGTCGGTGTACTACGGTTTATGGTGCATGGCGATTATCGCGATTAATAATTTTATTTATTTCTCCGGCTTTAAACTCGAATGGCTTCCTTTGATCCAGAAGGCAACCTTGCTCTTCATATTCGGATGGGTACTCACTGTCAACCAGGCTTTGAGCAAAATCTGAAACTCCAGTATTGTGTCCAAAAGAGGGTTGATGGGCGATTGTGCCTTAATGATCAGGCAAAAATTATTTTACAAAAATTAATATTAGATATGGTTTGAATTAAGGTAGGATCATTATAATTTTAGGTCCAATTAATTACCCTTCATACTTCATAAGATTTGTAACTATTTAAAAATCAAATGAATATGAAAAATTTTCCTCATGTACCAATCATGATGGCCTTTATGGCTGTTTTCTTTGTCTTTTCAAATATGTCTGGGTCAATAGATCTCAATCCACCTGGTGAAGTATTAGAATATAACGCTGACCTGGATCTGTACCTGGACAATTGCGTAGAGCAAGTTCATCTTACCGGGAAGCTCACCAGCAAATTTAGATTAGACAAAAACCCAGAGGATAATCAGTATAAAACCAATTTCCATTTGACAGCCCACGGCGTAGGCGAAGGTCTTGTATCTGGCAAAAAATACAGCTATTCTGAAAATAGGGCGGAAATCATTCACTCCACCCTGATCAATGGTCATTTTAATTTCATCTCAAAGTCCAAAGTTAAATTGATTGGACGGGGATCAGCACCTAACTCAGAAATGATATTTACACTGCATATTACGATCAATGCCAATGGCGAATTGGTAGTCGTAATAATAGATGCCTCCAGTGAATGTAGTTAAAGAAAGATCTTAGTCTTTCCAGTTCCACCATTTTAGTTTTTCAGGCTCTCTGGACTGTGCAGGAGTTTCTGCAAAATACACTGCCTCCCGAAATACATAAAGAAGACATCGGTCTTGTATACACCCGGCATATTGGTTGGATCGATCATATAAAGACTGAGGATCCTGACCATCTAACTGGTCGATGGAAGTGATACCGATATGAATAAGGTCTTGAGCGATAGATCTGCCTACTCCTGGTATCTGGCAAAGCTCTTGGATGATAAGTTTGTCAGTAGGTATATGTTGGAGGTTTTTCAATCTTATAAAATAAATATTTTTTTACAATTCCTCATCCTTCATGGTCGCGAATGCCCTCACCGGAAAAGTACCCATGCCTTTTATTTTTGGTGGTACTGCTGAAAACAAGAACTCATCCACAGTGATCCTGCTAAGCTGGCAGAGGTGTTCTACGATGAGGATTTCATTTTTAAGTAAAATACTGTGTACAGGCCTCGCATTGCTGCGGGTGTCATCTATATTGTGTGAATCGATGCCTACCAGTAAGACTCCCTGATCTACCAAATAGGCTGCTGCATCAGTAGCTAAATAGGGATGATCATGATAATATCCATCTGTCATCCAATGGTCTGACCAATCCGTTTGAATTAAAACAGCCTTGTTTTTTACGTTTATTTGTTCAAAATGATGTAGATCTACTTTTAATCCGGCGGAATAGGGAACATGAATTTTTACTGCAGGCAAGTCTACAAACCGCGTTAACAAAACCTCGGACAAGTCTTTTCCATTTTCGTATCGATGAAAAGGACAGTCGATATAAGTGCCGGTATTGCCGACCATATCGATCCTGCCTATCTGAAAGCTGGTGCCTTCTGAATAATATTTTTTGCTTTCAGCTCTCGAAAGATAATCACATATCAATGGGGCAGGCAGCCCTTTATAACTAATTACATTTTGGTCAATGACATGACTGAGATCCACATAGGTCGACATAGTAATCTGGTTAATTATGCATTCTAATTTTTTTGATCAAAGCTATCATCGATACTAAAGCCCAGGTAGCTTCGAGTATGGTAAAAGGCATAGATTTTATCAGCACAGAAGACCAGCAAGCAAGCCCCGCACCGACCAGGTTCATCAGGATATATGCCAGGTGTTCAGGCTCAATCTTATCAAATAAGTTGAGAAAATACGCGATTAGGATCAGCGAGACACCTCCTGTACCCAGTAGATCAGCCATAATATACTACAGTTATCTTCTTAATGATCGTACCAAACTCAAGCTTTGCCTTTCTGCGCTACTTTAAATAGCTTTCCGGCAGGCACTACATCTTTAAGTTGCATACCATTGAGTATGGCAAATTCTTCGAGTCGTGCTTGGGTGATACCGTAGCTGGTGAGTAATTCACTGAGGGTAGCAGTTCTGGGTGCATTCACTACAGAGATATATTCTGGGAAGACATTTATTTTGTTAGGATCTGTCAGGTTATTAAACCCTTCCATCGTGTTGAGAAAAAGATTTTGATAGCTCTGGTAGTCCTTATTGGCACAGACTCCGTGCAGACAAAAAATGTTTTGTTCTTTCTGAATATAATAACTCAATACAAGGGTTTTCTCGGCTTCCGCAGGTGCTTGTTGCCCGGCGGCTATAGTAGGTGAAGCCAGTACAACTACTGCCCGATAACCATTGACCGTCCTGTTTTCTGATCTGATCGCAGTCAATCCAAACTGGGTATTGCTATTAGCGATCACTTCGTCAAAGGTGGCGCCCTGTCCCATGGTCAGCAACATCATGGCTTTGCCAGCCGGTTCTGCCATGACTAGCTGTGAAGGTGAGTTTTGTACTTGCCAACCTGTAGGTACAGGAAATCGGAATCTTAGCTGCGGATGATAAAATACACCTCCATCTACATAGCCTTCATTTGGATCTTCGCCATACATCAATCCGTGGATGCGCCTAAGATATTCATCTCTGTTGACCTTAAGAGAAGCCTTATTGATAGTGGATGCTGTCTGCGCTTGCTCCGCTAATTTATGCACTCTATTGAATCGGTCTCCAGGGTCAGGATGGGTACTTAAAAATACGGGAATGCGAGCCCCTGCCTGATCTGATATTCTGCCGATAGTCTGAAAAAATTGGGCCATCTGGTGAGCATCATATCCAATCTTGGTGGAGTATTCGACTCCTAATTCATCAGATTGAGACTCATGTGCACGGCTAAATTTGAGCAATAATAATTGGGCTCCCTGCATGAGGGACTCAGCCATCGAAGCTGCAGCCGGAGAGATGACTAAAAGCCCAATCACACCGACCTGGGTAAGCAGTTGATCTTTAGCCTGGGCATTGGCATGCCTTGCTGTGATGTGGCCAATCTCATGTCCAAGCACCCCGGCAAACTCTGCCTCATTATTAAAATGTGCCATGATACCCCTGGTGAAGTACACATAACCCCCTGGTACAGCAAAAGCATTTACTATGGGAGACCCTATAATCTGAAAGGTATAACCATGATCTGGTCGGTGACTGATCTTGGCCATCTCCTGACCTTTTTCGTTGATAAAAGCCTGCAAAGCAGGGTCATCATATTTGCCAAATTCGGCGAGGACTTGCGGATTACTTTCAAGGCCCATTTGCTTTTCCTGTGCTTCCGACATCAGGTTGAGCTGCTTCTTGCCGGTCACGGGATTACGAGAACATTGATAAAACAGCATCGCAAGGATGAGGATGCTTATAAAATAATTGAGTCTTTTCATTTTAAGTTGATGTTTAAATATAAATCTATCCGATATAACCGTAGAAATTAATTAATTCAATGGAAGGTATGGTGAAATACAGCTTTTCAAATTTGGTTTTTTAGCTGCCAGGCAATTTTATTGCCGTTAGGTTTATGTATCAAAGATACTGATGCCTATTTAGATTAGCTGTATTATTTTTTTCGGTTTCAGGTGCCTTGTACGAGGTCATTTGATTAAGGTGTTTAATGGTTAGCTTTGCCTGGCCAATTCAAATTTATGCACGCTTCTTTCCATAAGCCCCCTATTTTTTCGACCATACTCTTTTTCAAGATTGGTATTTTCTTTTTACTCCTGGCACCGGGGTCGATGTCTGCTCAGTTACTTTCCTGGGCACCCGCTTTTCCGAAGGCATCTGATCCAATTACGATCACCCTCGATGCTACCAAAGGCGATTTGGGCCTGATGGGATATAACGGTAATGTGTATGTGCATGTTGGCGTGATCACCTCCTCCAGCAAAAATGCTGCAGATTGGAAATATGTTCCTTTTGCCTGGGGCGGTACTGCCATTACTTCTCTAACTACTGCGGTCGGAGTCAATCGTTGGCGATATACTATCTCCAATATCAGGTCCTTTTTTAATGTACCTGCCAGTGAACAAATTCTCAAGATAGCTGTCCTGTACAGGCAAGGTGGATGTACTAACTGTGCTTCACATAGGAATGCAGATGGCAGTGATATGTATATCCCCGTATATGATGATCAATTGGCATTGAGATTTGAGCAACCACCGCTCGTCCCGCTATATCGTCCACAACCTGAACCGATCAAAATCAGCCAGGGTCAAAGTCTGCAAATAAAAATAATCAGCAATCAATCAGCAGATCTCAGCATCAAGCTCAGTCAGGTCACCCTATCGCAAGCATCGGGCATGGACAGCCTTGGCGGTATGATAGCCATGATCGGTCCAGGTCAATATACAGTCACAGCCAGTGCATCCGCTGGTGGCAAAGAGGTTAAAGATTCGTTCGCATTTACGGTGCCAGGTACTGTCACAGGTACTAAACCATTGCCATCCGGCTTAAGACCCGGCATCAATCGGGGAGATGGAGATAGTTCTCTAACCCTGGTGCTGGTCGCTCCTGGCAAAAACAAAATAAGTGTGTTGGGTGATTTTCCCGGCAATGATTGGTCTGATCAGCCTGCCTACCAGATGAATCTTGACCCCGATGGTCGTACCTGGTGGTTGAAGATACCTGGTTTGGACCCGAAGGTAGAATATAGTTACCAATATGAGGTAGATGGCGCACAGAAGATCGCTGATCCTTACGCTGAAAAAATTCTGGACCCTACCTATGATGCTGTGATCACGAGCCAAACTTATCCCGGACTCAAAGCATATCCTTCAGGCAAAACCAATGGGATCGTCAGTGTAGTCAGGACAAACAATTCAGCCTATCAATGGAAGCATCCATTTATACGGCCTGATAAATCTCAATTGGTGATCTACGAAGTTCTGTTGAGGGATTACCTTGCAAATCATGATTTTAAATCTCTGACGGATACGCTAGGATATCTTTCACGCCTAGGCATCAATGCCATCGAACTAATGCCAGTCAATGAATTTGAAGGCAATCAATCCTGGGGATACAATCCGGATTTCTTTTTTGCAGTAGACAAATATTATGGTACAGAGCATGATTTCAAAAGTTTTATAGATTCATGTCACGGCAGAGGCATCGCGGTGATCATGGACATGGTATTGAATCATGCGACCGGCAGTTGCCCCCTGGCAGCTTTGTACTGGGATGGAGTCAATCAAAGACCTTCTGCAGACAATCCCTGGTTTAACGTGACCGCGCGTCACCCGTTTAATGTATTCAATGATTTTAATCACGAAAGCCCCGATACGAAGTATTTCAGCAGCCGGGTTATGCAGTACTGGCTCAAAGAATACCAGGTCGATGGATTCCGGTTTGACCTATCCAAAGGGTTTACTCAAAAAAACAATCCCAATGATGTAGGGGCCTGGAGCGCTTACGATGCCAGCAGAATCGCCATTTGGAAACAATATTATGACAGCATTCAATCTTATGTTCCCGGAGCATATGTCATCCTGGAACATTTTGCTGACAATGCTGAAGAATTTGCATTGGCAGATGCAGGTATGCTGCTTTGGGGGAATCATAATGGCGCTTATAGTGAAGCGGCTATGGGTTATGTCAATAATGCCAATCTGACCAATTCTTTGTACCAATCCCGCGGCTGGACCAAACCACATCTGGTCAGCTATATGGAATCCCATGATGAAGAACGACTCATGTATAAAAATCTTCAATTTGGGAATGTTGCAGGAGCCTATTCGACAAAAAATCTTACTACTGCGCTGGACCGGATGAAACTCGCCACTTCATTTTTTTTATTATCCCCCGGGCCCAAAATGATCTGGCAGTTTGGTGAGTTGGGCTATGACTATTCGGTCAATACCTGTAGCAATGGTACTGTCAATACCAACTGCCGCCTGGACGGTAAACCCATCACCTGGCAATACACCCAGGTTCCTGCCAGAAGTTTAGTTTTAGATTGGTATCAAAGATTGTTGCAATTGAGAAAATCAGATGCCTTTCAAAATGCAATGAAACAATTTGATTATAGCCTTACATCGGCTTTTAAATATCTTACGTTTAAATCCAATGATCTCAATGTAGTCGTCGTGGGCAATTTTGATGTCACCAATGCCAGTGGCACGGTTACTTTCCCCAGGACCGGAATGTGGGTAGACCTGAAAGACAATCAAACCAAAGTGATTAACCAGACTAATAATTCCTTTACACTGGCACCAGGAGAATATCATGTATACCTCGATCGCCCTCTGGATCAAGTGACAGCCAATCGGGAGACACTCAGCACTTCGGTCAAAGTAAAAGTGTACCCCAATCCATCTTTGGGTGCCGGCACTTTACAATTAGAGTTAGTCAAAGCTGCTACCATCCACCTGGTCATTACTAATATCCATGGGCAGACCATACTTCAAACGAAAAACCAAAAATGGCCTGCCGGTACCCACCAGCTACCAATCGGGATCGATGTACCCGGCACCTATTTTATCAAAGTCAGAAGTTCGGAAGGGATGCAGGTCCTGAAGTATGTGCGATGGTAAAAAGGATGATCTTATGCGAGACTTTGCATGACCAACCGATAAAACTCAGGGTGTGATTGCCAGGTCTGACCGGTAATGATCTTGCCATCTTGTACCGCTTCCTGATCTTTAATATAGGTACCACCGCAAGAAGTGACTTCAAACTTGACATGTTCATAGCAGGTGATGTTTTTGTTTTCAACCAGTCCGGCAGTGACCAGTATCTGAATACCATGGCAGATGGCAAATATGTATTTACCTTGAACATTAAACTCTTGCACCAGCCTGATCACTCGTGCGTCATTGCGCAAGTATTCAGGGGCTCTGCCACCGATACAAATTACAGCATCATAGTCTTGCGAGGCTACGTGGTCAAAGTCCACATCGGACATCACCTGGTAGCCCGGGCTTTCTTTGTAGGTATCCCATCCTGGTTCAAAATCATGGATGACCAGATTCATTCTTTTGACTGCAGGGGCAGCGATCACAGGAAGATGGCCAGCCTCGATCATACGTTGTTTGGCATAGAGTACCTCGAAGCTTTCGCCGGCATCGCCTGTGATGATGAGTATTTTTTTGGATGACATGAGCTATTAATTATTGGAATAAAGGTTAATGGGATCGAAGATAAACAAGATGGCCGAAAAAGGACAAAAACAGCGTTTTAGTTATAACTTATCTATTTCTTAAATTCTTAATCAAAGGCATGATCTTCGAATTGTCATATCGATATAGGTAGACAAGCCCAATGATGCCCATCAATGCTGAAAAGTAAAACATATAGGGTACCCGTCCTACATGATCACCGATATATGATCCAGATATGAAGGCACCTCCGCCGATCGCTATCTCCAGCGAGATATACATCGTAGCCATGGCTCGGCCTCTTTTGTCATGCTCCCCTAAATCAATCGTCCAGGCAGAGATAGCCGGGAAGAATATCCCGATACCGAATCCAAACAAGACAGAGGCTATGTAAAATAAGGCAGGGGTATGACAAAGAGCATAAACCAACATCGCCAGGATGATAATAAAGATCGATGCTTTAATGACTGGCACTCTGCCCACTCTATCTGCTATTTTACCTGCAAAAAACCTGGTGGCGATGCTGGATAATGTAAATACCGTAAAATAAATACCCCGATTGCCCAATTGTAATCGGTCACTGATATCGGGCGCTAAGGTCAAAAGGACTCCGTAAGAAAAATAACAGCAGATCATCACGATGGCTGCCGGCAACACTAAAGGATCAAATATATCCTGCTTATCGACTTTTAGATGACTTAATTTAAATTTTTTATTTCCTACCAGGGTCTCTGGCAGCTGAATTAAAATAATGAGAGAAATAAATGCAAGCAAAGAAGATACATAAAACATCATATTGATTCCATAGGAGGATACAACCCAGCTTCCCAAAGGTGGTGTAGCAGAGGACCCTACGCTGGAACATATACCTAAGATGCCAAGCGCTTCACCCCGGCGATTCCAGGGCACGATATCCGCTACATAAGCCGAAGAAGCGGTCGGTTTGAATCCCGTAGAAAACCCATGAAAAAACCGTATCCACAAAAAACCCGCTACAGTATGCATCACCGGGTATAAAAACCCACAAATAATACAAGCAAAAACGCCAAAATACATGACCGGCAGCCGACCAATCGTATCGGTCAGTTTACCACTAAATGGACGGGATGCTCCTGCAGTCACCGTAAAAAGTGCAATGATCAAGCCAATATATTGTGCACCGCCCATTGATCGCAGATAATTTGGCAGCTCAGGGATCATCATATTGAAGCTGCCGGCAAACAAAGCATGGGACAAACAAAGTAATAAAAAAGGGGTGGTATACAGTCGGGTGGCCTCAGGCACAGGTGGCATGGTGCGAAGATAGGGATTGGCTTGCTTTCGTCACTGATCACTTATTTTAACTACCGAACTTAATTATTTTATTTACCTATCTGACCATTATAACATTGATCGGTAAGACATTAAGTATTAGACAATCCTGTATGATGATTTTAACCATAAAAAATGCTATTACTTATATATGTTTTTCGGATATTTGATTGCCCCCTGATTATTGTGTATCAATCGGTTAATCAGAATACTATGAAAAAAATTCTACTTGGTTTTATTATCATTTGCCTCCATAGCCTGGCTACCTCCGGTCAAAACTGCAACCTCAATTGCCCTAAAAATTTAAGCACTTCTCTGCACCCTGAATTTGGATGTACCAGAGCTTTGAGTCCGTATGACCTGATGACCAATCCATCTGATATCTCGCCGACTTGCCAGGCCTATCAGCTCAAGTTAGACTATCCCTATGGCACCCATCAAATGAATACTGACGGTGCGCTGGACATTAGTCATTCCGGTTATAGCATGACCTATCATATTATAGACTCCGTCTCAAAAAACTCTTGCTGGGGGACATTAAAAGTAAATAGTTGTGACCTCTGCCAGATACCTACCCCTCCGGTGATCACCAGCTTTACGGTTACGCCCGAACCTATAATCCCAGGCACCACAATCAATCTGAGTGTAACTGCTATGGATAATATCTCTATCAGCAAAGTTGAATTTTATAATGGAACTAGCTTGTTCAAAACAGATTATAGTGCTCCGTATTCAACTACTTATACCACGCACGCAGAATATGCTTCTAAAAATTACTTTAAAGCCATCGTTTACGACAATTGCGGTGACAAGGATACTTCCGATGTGCTCGTGCGTACGACTCTTTTTCCCACATGTTATGATGGAGTAAAAAATGGTTCTGAAACCGGAGTAGACTGTGGTGGTGGCTGTCATGATATATGTCCAGTAGCATGTTACAAGCCTTCTGGTTTGACTGCGTCAGTGAGTGGTTCTTACGTGACATTAAGCTGGTATGGCACCGTGACCCAATACGATCTTGAAATCTTTAATATTTCAACCTCTACCCTGGTAGTCACTATACCCATCGCCACAAACCCCTATCATATCAACCTGGTAGATGGCAATTATAAGTACAGGGTAAGACAGGGCAGTTCCTGCCTTTGGAGTGATTACGTTTCATTTTCAGTCAATACATACTATGGTCATTGTTATGTACCAACCAACCTGGCTCATACTATCAATGGATCCCAGGTGAGTCTATCCTGGACGGGTTATGCCTCCCAATATCATCTCGAGATCATCAATACCACTACCCATGCTACTGTGGTGACCAGCCTGATATCTACTACCAACTATCAAATCTCCCTGCCCAACGGATATTATAAATGGCGAGTTAAGAGCGTCTGTGGAAGCCAATACAGTGATTGGTGTACAGATCAGATCTTTGCTGTTAATTATACAGACCCGCATTGTTATGCTCCCAGTTATTTGACCTCGTCCGTCAGTGGCGATAAAGTCACTTTGACCTGGTCGGGATCCGCTGCTGATTATCATCTGGAGATCATCAATGTCAATACTTATGCCACGGTGGTTTCAGCTACCTGGGCTAGCTCACCTTACCAGGCTACTTTGCCCAATGGTACCTATAAAGCTAAGGTGCGCACCGTATGCGGATCAGGCTATAGCTCCTGGACCTCTGAGGTAATATTTACAATCAATTATGCTTCGCATCCTCCTTGTGCCAAGCCTTATCATATGCTATTTTCCATCAATGGTACCTATGCCACTATTTCGTGGTCAGGAGATGGTAGTCAATATCAGATAGAATTGGAGAACACCGATAAGAATGTCATGGTCAATAACGATATCATGGCAGGCACGATTTTTCAATCTACGCTGGCTCCCGGCAATTACCGATGCAGAGTAAAGAGCAAGTGTCCACCTGATTGGAGTGATTGGTGTGATTATGGTTGGTTTACCATCCAGGGTGATCATCCAATCCCAGGACCGGGCAGCCCACCAAGTACTTGTGCAGCTCCAACTCAACTTTTTCCATCTGTCGCCTTACATGATGTGACTTTATCCTGGTCGGGATCGGCAGATCAATACCAGCTCCAGGCTGAAAACAGGGTCACCGGCGAGGCTGTGATTTCGGCAGGCTTGAATACAAAATCCTATCTGGCTACCCTTCCAAATGGTGGTTATCATTACCGAGTAAGAAGCCAGTGTGGCAATGATTATAGCGAGTGGAGTTCCTGGTCAGAGTTCACCGTCAATGCTGCAAGTCCTGTGGTCACCACCCCCGAACCAGATACTTGTCATCGTGTTCCTACCGGACTATCTGCGATGGTAGTTGGTCATGCAGTGACCCTTACCTGGGCTGGAGGGACAGCTCAATATATGCTTCAGTTAAATAACACTAATGCAGCTACCAATCTTATTGAAGAGGTTTTGCTTGATAAGACTTATTCGACCACTTTGACTGAGGGTGTATATGAATTTAAAGTGCAAGGTGTATGTGGAACTCAACAGACTTCGTGGAGTCAGACTGCTATCGTGGTCATTGGAGGATCGGATGACGAAGCCATCGGCCATTATGCTCCTGTCGATTCAAGTTGTACCAATTCAATTTCACCACGGATCATTCAAGCAACCAAAAATTCTGTGACCTTAAAATGGAACAAAGGAAGTGGCGCTGCAAACTACACCATAGAAGTAATCGATGTGGCCCATCCGGAGGTATACCGATATATCACTACGCAGTATACTGATTCCACCATCACCATCACTGGTCTGTTGCCCAATAATGTTTATAATATTTTCGTAAAAACTATCTGTGGCACTGGGGTATCTCAGCGTACCAGCCATACGATAGTGACTACGCCAGCCACCAACAGCACTGCTACCAGCAAATTTGATTGCGATGCACCTCCGGGCCTCGCTGTGAATTTCATCTCTGCCACAAGTGCTCTCGTATCCTGGGGGCCAGTGACGGGATTGAAATATTACAAACTAGTGGCAGAATCCACCGGCGATACACCTGCCTTCAGCTTGCTTCAAACTGTGCTCAACAATCAATTTACGGTGACCAACCTGGCCCCCGGAGGCAGCTATCAGTTTAAGGTAGGAGCTGAATGTTTCTTTTCTAAAAGCGTGTATACTCCTAATATGGCTTTTACCATGCCAGATGCCCCTTCTGCGTTGTTTTCTCTGGAGGCAAGATCTGCTCCAATACATCCGATGACCGTAGAAGTATTTCCAAACCCGGTACGGTCTACCTTAAACATCAAGTTACATGATAACGTAGACCATCAGGGATGGTTAGAACTCACCAATATCAATGGTCAGATTCAATCCACCTGGAAAAATATACCACTTCATGAATCTATGTCATTAAATGTAGAGCAGCTTTCATCAGGAGTATATTTTCTAAGGATAAATACTGGCCGTAATCAAATCGTCAAAAAAATAGTGGTCGAGTAGATTCTATTATTGCTGGCGGTGAAAATAGGCGGCATTATTGCGTAACTTCTGTTTGAAGTCATTGATATTGGTCGTATGACTATCTATCCGTACACATTCTATACCGGCTAAGTCTGCATAATCTTGCAAAGCATCCGCACCTATATTTTGACTAAAGCAGGTGTGATGGGCACCTCCTGCTACTATCCAGGCTTCAGCTGCCAGGGCAAGATCCGGCAAGGGCTTCCAAAGGGTCCTCGCGACAGGAAGGTAGGGCATGTCCTCGCTGATCTCAAGGGCTACGACCTCGTTAATCACCAATCTGAATCGATCTCCCAGGTCTATCAGCGATGCATTGATGGCTGGTCCGGGATCACCTTCAAAAACCAATCTTACAGGATCATCTTTGCCACCTATCCCCAATGGATGTACCTCACACCGCGCCTTAGATGAACTTATTGAAGGACAGATCTCTAACATATGGGCTCCCAGTACCAGGTCATCAGCCTCGTCAAAATGGTAGGTATAGTCTTCCATAAAACTATTGCCCCCAGGCAGCCCTGTGGCCATGACTTTCATGCTACGTACCAATGCAGCGGTCTTCCAGTCGCCTTCTCCGGCGAATCCATATCCTTCTGCCATCAATCGTTGGACTGCGATGCCCGGGAGCTGGCGTAAACCGTGGAGATCTTCGAAAGTATCTGTAAAAGCTTGAAATCCTCCATCATTCAAAAAATGTCTCAATCCGACCTCTATACGGGCTGCTTCTACCAGGGATTGTCTTTTTTCGAAACCGTGATGCAGGCTTATCATCACCTCGTACTGATCTTCGTAAGCTTGCATAGTATGGATGATTTCGCTTTCAGTGACATCATCGACATATCCGACCAGGTCACCTACACCGTACGTGTTTACCTGGTAACCAAATTGGATTTGTGCAGATACTTTATTGCCTTCTGTGACCGCTACTTGTCGCATATTATCACCTATCCTGGCCACTTTCATGGTTTGACTGTCCTGCCAGGCAGCTGCTATTCTGGTCCAGGTGGATATTTTATTGATGACAGCTTGATTTTTCCAGTGACCGACGATGACCTTCCTTCTCAGGTGCATCCTGCTGGCCATAAACCCAAACTCTCTATCACCATGAGCGGACTGATTCAGGTTCATAAAATCCATGTCGATAGATGACCATGGGATACTGGCGTTGTATTGAGTGTGCAGGTGAGCAAATGGTTTGTGCAGGATATTCAGACCATTGATCCACATTTTAGCCGGGGAGAAAGTGTGCATCCAAAGGATCAAACCGATACAGGAATCCTGATAGTTAGCCTCTTTGATCAATGCAAAGATCTCTTCAGGAGTAGTGAGGACGGGTTTGAAAATGATCTTGACCGGAATCGAGGGCTGCTCATCCAGGTATCTGGCGATTTCTTTTGAATGGGTATTGACTTTGGTCAGGGTGGTATCACCATACAAATGTTGACTACCGGTGACAAACCAGATTTCGAATTCAGCTAATGAAGGAAGCATAAAAAGATCAAATTTTTAAGAGTTATAAAACCAGGGTAATATAATAAGAAAGGTGCTACTGGTGCCATATTTCAGACTGGGATTATTCTGTATCTTTCTTCCATCGTTTTTTTGAAAAAACAGACCCTTCATGAAACCTGATCTTTTTTTGAATCGAAGTGCCATCTACGTGTTTATTATTTTTTTCCTGTTTGCACTCTGGGCATTTTGGCCGGGTTATTTCTCCCCGTTGATCGAATCTAAAGAAGTAGCTATAAAATATCATACCCATGGCCTGGGTATGATGATGTGGTGTATGATGTTGATATCGCAGGCCCTGCTCATCAGAATCAATAAAAATTCTATTCACCGGTTGATTGGAAAATTTTCTTACCTACTGGTTCCTTATATATTTTTTTCCACCCTAGACCTGGTACATTCGTTGATGGCTGAGGTAACTACCTGGAGGGCTATAGACCTTTTTAACCTGGCCCTCATGGTCAATGCAACTTTTCTTTTTGTCCTTTTATTTGCCCTGGCGATCTATCATCGAAAACATCCAGGTTTGCATGCCAGGTATATGGTATCAACTATTTTTCCTTTGTTTACGCCGGTCACAGATAGGCTCATCCATCATCATTTTAAGCCCATATTGGCTTTGGTGCCGAAGTTGGAGGGTATACCCCTGGTGCCTACAGCCGGATTTTTGCTGGCAGATATCCTTTTGCTTTGCCTGGTAGTTTGGGACTGGAGCGCTAATAAGAGAAAAGATGCATTTCTAACTGCTTTGATTTTAGTCATGGTCTACCATATCACTACTTTGACGCTCTATCAATTTGATTTTTGGAGATCATTCGGGGTATGGTTTGCGGGACTGTGGTAATTTTTTCAACCTGTCGCTCAAGTATAAAATTCACTTCTTTTTTGAGAAACCAATTTTATTCCTGTCCATAATAAGAACCTTGTCCGTGTTTTCGGGCAAAGTGTTTATCGATGAGGGAAGATTTCATGCGTTTGGTTTCAGGGTCGATTTGCAGGGAGATAAAAGCCATCTTGGCTATGGCTTCGCAGACAGCGCTGTTGTAGACTGCCTTGTAGACATCTTTGCCCCAGGTAAACGGGGCATGATTACCCACCAGGATCATCTCCACATCCAGATAGGACAAGTCACGATTACGCAAGGTCTCCGTGATTTGATGACCGGTCATATGTTCATAATCCCCCTGTATATATTGGTCATTCATTGGTGGCGCACAAGGGATATCTACCGTAAGGTGATCCGCATGGGTGGTACCCAGGATCGGGATATCCTGGAGGCTTTGGGCCCAGGCAGTAGCATAGGTAGAGTGGGTATGTGCTATGCCACCGATCTCCGGCCAGGTTTTATACAACACCGCATGGGTCCTGGTATCAGAGGAAGGCTTTAACCTACCTTCTACCACTTTGGCATCGAAGTCTACGATGACCATATCTTCCGGAGACAATAATTCGTAAGCGACTCCGCTAGGTTTGATAGCAAAGACTCCTGCCGATCTATCTACTGCACTGGCATTGCCAAAAGTAAATAATACCAAACCTAATTTGGGGAGTTGCAGATTAGCTTCGTAGGCGGCTTGTTTTATTGATTGGTATTTGCTCATATTACTGTTTGAAAAAAAAATAAAATTATTGGTCCATCACCGCACAAAGCTGTTTGTAGGATTGATAAAGTTTTTCGTATTGATCGACTGATCCTGTTTGTGGCAGATATTCTTTATCAAAACCTGATCCCATGACCTCCATGGCCTCATTAATATCGCGATACACTCCTGCGGCTACGGCGGCAAACATGGCGGCACCCAAAGCACAAGTCTGCTCGGACTTGACGATGCGGATAGGCATATTCATCACATCGGCCATAATCTGCATGATAAAGGGTGATTTTTTGGCTACACCTCCCAGGCCTATCAATCCTTTGATTGGAATGCCTTCTTCAATAAACCGATCTACGATCAATCTTGCCCCATAACAAGTAGCCTCTACCAGTGACCGGAAGATCTGCGGAGCATCACTACCGAGATTGAGCCCACTGATCACGCCTTTGAGCATTTGATTGGCATCTGGAGTCCTGCGTCCATTCATCCAATCGAGAGATAGTATGCCACCCGAGCCAATAGGGACGGCTGAAGCATCCTGACTGATTTGTAGCATTAATTTATCAGCAGACTCCTGTATTAATTGCGATTTAGTTGCTGCATCCAGCATGGAGGATGATTCTATTATTTCACGCACTCCATAGGTCAATACTTTGACAAACCAGGCATAGATATCTCCAAATCCGGATTGACCTGCTTCCAGCCCTAGCATCCCGGGTATCACTGATCCATCTACCTGACCACAAATGCCTCTGACCAGGGATTCTTTATCTTGATTGGGTGCCACGAGAATGTCACATGTAGATGTCCCCATCACTTTGGATAGGTAATATGGTTGGATCTGTCCTCCGACGGCCCCCATATGTGCATCAAAAGCACCGACGGACACGACCACTTCCGTAGTCAGTCCCAACTTTGTCGCCCAGGCAGCGGACAGATGCCCTGCCACAGTATCCGAAGTAAAGGTCTCCTCAAACATCCTTTCCCTCATACCGTCCAACACTGGATCCAGTGCTGCAAAAAAATCATTGGAAGGCAATCCATTCCAGGAGGGATGCCATAATGCTTTATGACCGGCTGCGCAGCGACTTCTTTTCATCGATTTTACATCTTTACCGCCCGTCAATAAAAATGGAATATAATCGCAATGCTCTACCCATGAATAAGCGTGTGCCAATATAGATCGATCTTCCCGGGAGACCTTCAATATCTTTGCCCAAAACCATTCTGAAGAATAGATACCACCTTCAAATTGTGTGTAATCTGTAGTCCATCGTCTGCAGAGGGCATTGATTTCTGCAGCTTCCTGCACTGCAGTGTGATCTTTCCACAAGACGAACATGGCATGAGGATTAGATTCAAATCCGGAAAGCAAGGCCAGTGGGGTGCCACTTTTATCCACAGCGACCGGAGTGGAGCCAGTGGTATCTACACTAATCCCTACGACCGAGGAGGTGATTTCCGGACCAGCCAATTTGAGGGCTCCTTTGATAGCAGCTTCCAATCCCTCGATATAATCCAGGGGATGTTGTCTCCACAGATTAGTGGAAGGATCACAATACCATCCTTTTGCCCAACGGGAATAAAAATGTACATGAGAGGCTATCTCGTATCCGGTAGCAGCATCGACTACCAATGCCCTCACAGAATCTGTACCAAAATCAATACCAATTACTGTCTTCATCCTGACAGCTAAGATGAGGATTTATCCAGAAAACTGTTAAATGAAAGCAATTAATCTTTAAAGACCTCTATCTCTTTGGTCTCCATAATGAGATCAGTGAATTTGCCTTTAAACCGGGTAGCACGGACGATATGATTATCAATCCAATGGTAATTGCCACCGCGTGGTTTGCCCATCAGCATGCCATGATATTTAAACCCGTGTTTGCGGAGCCATTCTTCGGTGATCTGGCGATGTTCTTCAGTTCTTGAAGTAAAATAATAAATGATATGGCCTTGATCGTACCACTTATTGATGATCTCGAGGGCATCAGCATAGGGTTCGATATGACGCATTCTCTCGGGTTGTTCATTAGGTACATCATCACAAATAGTACCATCTATATCGATCAGATAGTTTTTGACGCCTTCAGGTAATATGGGGCTGAGTGCATTCCCTTGATCATCATAAATTTTCTTTAGTTCAAGATTTTGATCGTGATCCATTGATTGTATTAAAGAGATTAAAAAGCCGCAAAGTTAAACTTGTTTTTATACTCTATCATGTATTACGCCAAAAAACTATCATCGGTGGAAATGTAAATTTCGAGATAAGTTGGTTGCTAAATACAGTCCAACTAATTGTAATTCAATGAGTTTAAAACCGCATATAGTCTTCAGGATTCATGGCCTTTCCCTGGTACCATAGTTCGAAGTGCAGGTGAGGGCCGTTGGTGAGCTCGCCGCTATTGCCGGCGATGGCGACGACTTCACCGGCTTTGACATAGTCACCGGCTTTTTTGAGTAGTTTAGAATTATGCCTGTAGACACTGAGCACTTCATTGTGGTGTTGAATGACCAGGCTATTGCCCGTCTCCTGGGTCCAGTCCGCGGAGATTATATAACCATCCATAATCGATTTGACTTCAGTGTTTTTAGGCACGATGATGTCGATACCCAGGTGATTTTTTTCAACAGACATTTTTTCGCTGATCTCTCCCTGCACTGGCGGAACAAAATACAGTTGTTCTAAAGGAAGGTTGACCGCAAAATTGGATAGTTTTTGGTTTTTCACATTGGAGATCTGCCTTTCGAGCAATTGTTCGTCTTCCAAAGCGATTTCTTCTTTGCTTTTAAGCACCGGGTCCGAATTGAAGGGCTTAACCATAGAATCAATCAACATATCTTTCGGGTCATCCATGATTATCTCGCCATTGATCAGGCTTTGCATTTTCGAAATATAGAGGGTTTGGGCCTCCATTCCTTTCTCGAGCGTCTGCACTTTTTTATACAAATTGGTGTAGTCATCGTGATTGGTATTGCCATAGCCGGGGATCAATCGTTTGACAGGGGTAAAAAACAACAGCATCGTCACCAATAATGCACCAATGACCATCAGCATACTAAGCAACGTATATACATTGAGCAGGTTGAGCTGATAGGAACCTATTTCTTTATAGGTCTCATGGTTTAAAATGACCAATCTATAAGGAGTTTTTATTCTATGTAAAATCCTTTGTATCAATGTCTTTTGCATTTCTGATTTGATTTCCTGAAGAAAATAAAATAAATTTGCATTTTATCGGTTTATAATAGGCCAACAAATAATGCATTTCGATGAATCTAAACGCTGTTTCCCGTAGTTTTTTAATCATACTGGTTTTTATACTGGGGGCATGCTCAGTACAGAAAAGCAGGAATGATGTTTCCAAAACGGGATTGTTTTATCATAATCTAACGGCCAAATATAACGGCTATTTTAATGCTAAAGAATTATTGGATCAATCAGCCGAAGCGCTGGATACCCGATATGTAGACAATTACACCAATGTCCTTGAATTATATAAATACAATGGCATAGAAGATGCCAGTGACGCTTCTGCCAACCTGGACATCGCCATCAAAAAAGCTAGTACGGTGATCAACCTGCATCGACCCAGCCATTGGGTAGGCGACAGCTACTTGCTCATCGGGCAGGCACAGTATTACAAAAAGGATTACGAGACGGCAGAGGAGACTTTCAAATTCATGACTCAGAATTATAATAAACTGCATGAAAGTCCCAAAACAGACTCTAAGGCTCAAGCGGCCAAAGACCGGGCTGTCCGCGTCCAGGAGCAAATAGAAAAAAGAGAAACTGCTCAAAAGGATAAAGAAAAGCTCAAAAAGACGCAGGACAAAGAACGGAAAGCAAAACTCAAGACCAGGGATCAGGAAAATAAAGAAAAAGCAAAAGCGAGAAAACAGCTCATCAAAGATCGTAAAAAAGGTATCAAGCGACCTGCGCCTGCTACATCTAAGACTACACCAAAGCCTGCCGTCAATGGTCGGGATTCCAGCGCGACGATCGCCAAAACTTCGAAAAAGGAGGAGAAGCCAAAACCAGAAGATGTCCCAGAAAAAACCAAGGCACCTAAACAAAAAGGCAAACACAGACCAGTTTTGCAAGATGCTCAAATGTGGCTGGCCAAGACTTATATCATGCGCAAAAACAGTATAGCTGCAGGCATCATACTCCATCAACTAAAATCTGATCCGGCGCTTTACAAAGAACTGCAACCGGAGATCCCGATCCTGCAGGCATACAATCATATCAGAGCAGAAGAATATGAAGATGCTATCCCTTACCTCGAAGAGGCTTTAGCGCTCAGAGAGGTCCCCAATCGCCGAAAAGCCAGGCTGGCGTTTGTATTGGGGCAGCTCTATAGCATTCAGAAGAACGATGTAGCGGCCTATGATGCTTTTGAGAAAGTATCCAAACTAAGTCCAAATTATGAGCTTGAGTTTTTTGCAAAATTGAACAGTGCCCAAAAAGGAATGGCCGCAGGCAAAAAAAGCAAAGATCAATTGTTGGATGAATTAAAAAGACTCACCAAAGACGATAAAAATACGGATTACGGCACCGCCATCTATCATACCATGGCATTGGTGACCCTGGCAGATGGTCAGCGGGATCAAGCCAAAGAATACCTGGTAACCGGACTTTCCCATGGAGGCAGCGCTACTCAAAAAACGGAGAGCTTTTATCTCCTCGCAACTTTATACAATGATGACGAGGTCTATCTCAAAGCAAAAAATTATTATGACAGCACGCTCTCTGTCATGGGCGAAAAAGATCTTAGAAGACCCGAGGTGATGAAATACAGTGCGTCGCTGACTGATATTGCCCAGCATATATCCATCATAGAGGTACAGGACAGCCTGCTTTTAGTCAGTACCTGGCCTGAAAAAGATCAAAAACAATGGGCGAGAAAACTTTTAAAAGAGCGTGAAAAAAATCTTAATGTAAAAGTTGGACTCACCCCTCCCAGCAGGCAGTTTGACGCAAGTGCATTGTCCCGCGGCAATATCGATATCAATCCTGCCAAAAGCACTTTCTTTGCATATGATGAAAAAGCGCTGAAAAAAGGAATCAAAGATTTTGAAAATACCTGGGGTAATATCAAATTGCAGGATAACTGGAGGATAAGCCAAAAAATACAAAACAGTTTTGTCGACAATAATGCCCAGGATCCTAACAAACCCAACCAGGAAACTGCTGATGCCAGCGAGGACCTCGCCTCTGTACTAAAAGACATCCCCAATACCCCGGAGCTAAAAGATCAGGCACACGAGAAAATACGCAACAGCATGTACGCGCTGGGTGTATTGTATCGCGAAAAACTGGAGAACTATCCTAAGTCTATCGCTGTTCTGGAAGAATTGCTGCAAAAATATCCGGCTTCCTCTATCGAACAGGATGTACTGTACCAGCTCTATCTCGCCAGCATGCAACATGGTGACCAGATCAGGGCTACTAAATACAAAGAGCGGATCATCACAGAGTATCCCGGCAGCAAGTATGCACAATCCCTGTTACATCCTGATTTTATAGAAACCACTGAAGACAAAATCGCACAACTCAATAAATACTACGATGAGACCTATCGTATTTTTAATTCCGGAGAATGTGGCGAAGCCATGGGCCGGATCCACCAGGTAGATAGTCTGTTTAAGGAAAACCCCCTTCGGGCCAAATTTGCCATGGTAGAAGTGCTTTGCACCGGTAAAACGCAGGGAAAAGAAGCTTATCAGCTGGCGCTTAAGGATTTTATCGCCCGCTATCCTCAATCTGCCGAAAGGGACAAAGCCAAAGACATGCTCCGCTACCTGATGGGTGATGAAAAAGCTTTTGAAACGCCTGATATATTAAAAGTCAATACGGATCCCAATGCCTTTGAATACCTGGAAGATGAATTGCATTACGTGATCGCGATCGTCTATGACAGAAAAGCCGCCACCTTGTCTGATCTAAAAATATCGATCTCTGACTTCAATCAAAAGTATTTTCAAAACGACGATCTGAAGATATCCAATATTTTCCTGGATCAGGATGCTACCATCCCCATCATCATGATCAGGAAATTTGACAATGCCTCTAAAGCAATCCGGTATTATGAGACGGTAAAAAATAATAGCAAACAATTTATCGCTCCCGAGATCAATAATGAAGTATTCGCCATCTCCCAATCGAATTATCGGAAGTTATATGCCACCAAGGATGTAGAATCTTATAAAAGCTTTTTTAAAGCGAAGTATGGCAAGTAGGTGGGAGTGAAACCGTCAAGGCTTTCACATGTGATTACACTCAAACCAAGTCTTTTTGTTTATCATCATATGGTGGAGCTTAACATTTCGCTACACTGCCAGGCTTCATTTTTAAACCTTTCTGTTTCCTCCACTGCAAAAATATAATCGTTGTGCGCCAGACGGTAGGACGACCAAAAAGTGATGAGAAATGGTTAAATTTGAAATTATGAAAACAGGGACCTATAATATTGACTTGGGTTTTGACCAGATTTTGGACTTAGTAAGACAATTACCCAGGAAGGAAAAAATACGACTTTCAAAAGAACTTGAGAGAGAGATTATTGATGCTAAACTGTCCGCCTTATTGAAGGCATTCAAAACTGACGACCTGGACCAAGAAACGATTGATACGGAAGTAGAAATCGTAAGAACTAAATTGTATGTCAAGTCAAAAGCCAAGTAAGGTAATTATTGACACGAATCTTTGGATTAGCTTTTTAATTGGCAAGGAACTCCAAAATCTTAAAGACATAATTGTTACAGAGAAAATAAGACTAGTCATGACTGACCTGTTAGTCAATGAAATTAAATTCGTTACAGCACGACCAAAGCTCCAAAAATACTTTAACCAGGAAAAAGTAAATGAGTTAATTTCTTTACTCGACATAGTATCGGATAAAATCAAGATTAAAAAAATTGAAAAAATATGTCGTGACCCTAAAGACGATTTTCTACTAGCCTTATGCAAAGAGAGTAAAGCAAATTATTTAGTAACTGGCGACAGCGACTTGTTAGCGATAAGAGTTTACGGTAGAACAGAAATATTGACAGTAAATAAATTTAAAGAGAAGATTAAGAATTAAGACCCAATCCAGGTAGTAGTGGTATAGAGCAAAGCTATATAATATACCCCAAAAGGAGCCCAACGGCCAAAGCTGTCCATTTCGATTTCATAGCTCCAGTCGAATCAATGCTCTAATTGGTTTTTATCCTCAAAACCTTTAGCATATTTGAACTTGCGAAGTAGAAACCAAAACTCAGAGCCGAGAATGGGACTTGAACCCACGACCTGCTGATTACGAATCAGCTGCTCTACCAGCTGAGCTATCTCGGCTTTTATAAAAAATATCCGGACGAAGTTATCAAAAAAACCACCCTCAAGGGTAAGACATTCCGATTAGCAAGTAAATAACTTTGTACGACAGTTAAACCTAATCGCTATCATGGCATCTAAGCAGAATATACTTCGATATTAAAAGCCATAAACTATAATTAACTTGATAAAATCATACATCTTATGAAAAATTTAATCTTAACCCTAAGTCTGATCCTGGCTCTATCCCCATGGATGAAAGGCCAGTCAGACGAACCTGCCGGCCTGCCCGGCGACCAATTTAGCCTGGAAGGTGCTCTGGAAATGTTTAAAAAAGCGTCCAGTCCTGAAGATTTTGAGAAAATGCTCAATCAAGACGACAATCATGTCAATAACCTGGACCTCAATGATGATGGCGAAGTAGATTATATCCGGGTCATAGACAATATGGATGGGGATGCACATGCCCTGGTCCTGCAGGTAGTGGTATCTGCTACAGAAAACCAGGACATCGCTGTCATCGAAATAGAAAAAAGCGGCAAAGAATCAGCGATGCTTCAGATCATCGGTGATGAAGACATCTTTGGTGAAAGCACCATTATCGAACCGGGAGACGGCTCGGAGGATGCCAATAAGATTAAAAAAGGCCCCAGCCTCAATGATTTTGATGAAGATATCGTCGTCGTCAATGTGTGGTTATGGCCTTCTGTGAGATATGTATATGCCCCGGTCTACCGACCCTGGGTGTCCCCTTTCCGCTGGGCTTTTTATCCTACCTGGTATAGACCTTGGAGACCCCTGGCCTGGTCTGTGTACCATCCATTTAGAGTGAGATATCATGCAGGATACGTGGTGGCGCCCATGCATCGTATGACTGTGGCCCATCGGGTATATAGCCCTGTGAGAGTCACTTCAGTCACCGTGAGGACCCGTAATCATACTGCTGTCAATAACTATAGAGTCAATCGCACCAAAACCAATATCAACACTTCCAAAGGCAATAAAGAAATGCATGCCACCAAGACGACGACCAGTGTGACCGGCAAACGTGGGAATACGGCTACCAAAACAAATACCACGGTATCCGGAGAAAACAATCGACGCAAGGTGAAATCTACCAGGTCCACGACCACTGTTGCCGGCAAAGAAGGCAAGGTAAAAGCCAGTAGGACTAAAACAAAAGTCTCCAGGAAAAAGAACTAATCACTCAGGCAACTTTAAAAGCAAAAGCCCCGAAGTGCTCGATGCTTCGGGGCTTTTTTAAACTACCAATCAAGTTCTAAAGGTCATTATACAGCTATTACTTCTCAAAGTCGTTTATAAAGGTTTGTCCTGCCATGTGCACCTCCAGGTAATAATTGCCATGATCTAATTTTTTGATATTAAATCTCCTGGTGACACTCACTTCATTTTCGATTTTCTCAGTAATCATGACCTTTCCTTCTTCGTTTTTGATCATAATTTCGGCCGACTTGCCTTGGGTCATGAGATTCATATCCAGAAACTGGTTGTTCACCTTAATGTTTGGCTTGTAGATCGTAGAGATCGCTTTGCTCTGTAAGATGCCATCATGTAAAGACATGGTCTGAATTCTTATCTTTTGATCATTTTCTACTTCGAGGATATACTCACCATCGGGTACATTTTTGAGATTGTACTTTGTGGTTTGACCGATGCTTTCATGGATCAGAACAGCTCCACTATTTTCCCGGATCAAAACATCTATTGAAGGTGAATTCCACTTTGCTTTTTCGACGATGATCCATTTATTGGCGGCATTGATATGTACAGGTATGTCAGCAGCCATCAGCCCGGTATTCACCGCGGCCATCGTAAGGATTAAAAGATACTTCATCATAATAAATTCGATTTAAATTAGTTTTTTAAAATTTTTATAATAATTCCTAGTCCATGCATCGAACACAAGATTCAATGCGTGGGACGATAGCAGTAGATTATACACACAGCGGTCTAGATCCGAAGGCGTACAGGATCACTGCCATCAATCAAAAAAATAAAGGAGTCTTCGGGAGAGTACAACATCCTGGATTTTTACCCAATCCGGAAATTGTACTATTTAGGTGAGTCAATTTATAATAATGAGACAATGTTACTATAAAGGTTGCTTACCTGTCAAGTGTATTGGATGAAAACAGGTTTATTGACGACAAAATTTAAGGCAGACCGGAAAGGTAAAGGTTAAAAAATAAAAACATTGTCGTGCTCAAAGTACTAGTGCTGCAAGGACTTTAGGGGATACCTTTCTTATTTAATTTTTAAGCTACCGGCCTCTTATTAAAATTTTATTAAAAAAAATTACGAATGAACTTTGACAAGGCATAGTCACCATGTACTCAGATTCTTCAAAAATATTTTATCCTGGCTGTAACCTTTATGTTAATTTCCTGTATATAATTCATAAGCGGCCAAAATAGCGGAGGATGACTGACGGACTACTAATGCAAAAAGTTAAAGAGGGTGATCTTTCACAAGCTTCATTATTGTTCCAACGGTATCATCGAAGGATATATCTGTACCTGGGTAAGATGGCAGGCGACTATCACCTCGCTGAAGATCTTACACAGAATGTTTTTGAAAAATTGATCCTCTACAGAAAAAGTTTTGAACTGGATCAAAATTTTGAAGGGTGGGTGTACAGAATTGCTAAAAATGTATTTCTGGATCACACCAAACTTCAAAATCGCATGCGCAAAGGAAGTGAAGAAGAGCTCATCAAAGCAGCGGAGCTGCCTGATCACCAACCCAGTCCGGATGAGGCAGAACAGAAACTGCATACGGCCCTTGCAGCACTGCCGGAACAAGATAGGGAGGTCTTGATCCTGACCAGGTTTCAAAAGATGAAATATATAGAAGTTGCGGCATTATTAGGAACTACTGAATCGAATATTAAAGTAAAAGTATACAGAGCCATGGATAAACTCAGAACTCAATACTTTCAAATAGAATCAATATGAATATAGAACAAGATCATATCCTCGAAAAATTGGTCCAATATATCGATGGCACTTTGAGTGAAAAGGAAAACCTGGAAATCAAACATTGGATCGAAACCAATAAGGAGATGGAGACTCAATACAACCAATTAAAACAGGCAGATACACTCATGAACAGCAACCTTGACACGATACCGTCGGATAGAATGACAGCCCGCTTCGAGCATTGGCTGGACCACTATGAGACAGATATCAAGAAGACAAAACTAAAAAGACTGAATTGGTATAGGATTGCTGCCGGCCTGGCCATCCTCCTGGTCGGATATGGAGGTGCAATGACGATCAGCAAATTGAATCAACAAAAGCAGGAGCTGACTAAAATAAAGGTGGAACTGCAGGCCACCAAAGACCTCGTGATGGACAATCTTAATAATCAAAATTCTGCCAGTCAGCGGATGAGCGGGATCTATGCGTCACAAGACCTTACCACTCCCGACCTGGAAATCCTGCAGGTACTCATCAAGACCATGAATACCGACCCTAGCTCTAACGTGCGGGTAGCTGCACTGGAAGCGCTGGGCAAATATTATCATCTTCCTTCAGTGAGATCGGCTTTGATACAATCTCTCACCCACCAGGAAGACCCGGTAGTACAGATCGCACTCATACAAATGCTGGTACAAAAGAAAGAAACGGTCATCGTAGATGAGTTGGAGACACTCACGCGTCAAGAAGATCTGATCAAAGCGGTCAAAGACGAAGCATACAAAGGCATATTCAAGTTAACTTAAATAAATATCGATTAAAAAACATTCATTTATCACAATCATTAAAAATTAAATCAACCCATGAAAAATAGTAGATTAATCCTGGCTTTTTGTTTAGCCATATCTTCCTTGCATCTGTTTAGCCAGGAGTACAAAGTCCAAAAAAGTTCCGGCAGGCTGGAGCTGCATATAGGCAATGTATCGGTCGAAGGGACCACCGGAAGTGAAATCATTTTTACTTCCAGGGATGGACATGACAACAAAGACGAGCGCGCTGCAGGTTTGGTGGCGATCAATGGTTCAGGCCTGCAGGACAACACAGGCCTTGGCATCAATGTGAATAATTCCGGGAGTGCCGTCGTAGTCAATCAATTGCAAAAAACTAAATCCCCGGGTATAAAAATCCTGGTACCCAAAGGTGTGATCATCTCCTACGAATATGAGTCACAATATGGACATGAGGCAAAGTTTAAAAATTTGGAAAATGAGCTGGAGATTTCAGCAACCTATAATAGTATTGAATTGGAAAACATCACCGGACCTGCCACTGTCAAAACCATATACAGCAGCATCGATGCAGAGTTCTCTACCAATGTGAAAGGCCCAATCTCTCTTATTTCCATATACAGCACCGTAGATGTTACCTTGCCTGCTAGCCTCAAAGCCGATCTGAATATGAAGACATCCTATGGAGAAATGTATGTCGCTCCGGAATTTAAAATAGAACTAGATCGTACTACCGACAAGGACTCTGACATGGTCAATATGAGCGCTAATAAAGTGCTGGGCAAGATCAATGGTGGAGGTCTTAAACTTGACTTAAGATCTGATTACAGCAAAATCTACCTTCGCAAAAAATAACCATACTTTTCATAGAGTAGATTTGAACACCCTTATTTTAAATTTTGTAATCTAAGTCTATAGATTAATTTTTTCATCATCCAAATCAATTTGTAATGAAATATCTATATCTCCTGGTCACCATGGGATGGGGGCTGATGAGCCTTGCTCAAACTCAAATCAACAAATCTATCCCTGTAGCCTCAGGCCAAAAAGTGAATCTTCACTTTGATTATCCTCAGCTCATCAAAGTCTCCAGCTGGGATAAAAATGAAGTGCTCATCACAGGTACTGTCAGTATCAATGGAGGGGAAAACGACGAAGCTTTTAAACTCACCTCTAATTCAAGTGGCCGGGAAGTCAATATAAAAGGGGAAATACCTAATATCAAAGATCTGCCTCAACGTATCACGGTAAAACACAATGGCGAAAAAATAGTTTTCAAAAACAAGCAGGAGTTTGAGAAATATAAAAAAGATCATGGCGTTGGTTTTGATATGACTTCGTGGGGACATGATGTGGATATCGTGCTCGATATTAAAGTACCAAAAGGTATGGCGACCGACATCGTATCCGTGTATGGTATCGTGGAGCTCAAAGATCTGCAACAATCAATGGAATTGACTGCAACATCCACTTACGGCGGAGTAGATGCTGCGATCAATACAACCCAGGTAGGAGAGTTGTATGCCACCACAGATTATGGTCAGATCTATTCTAACCTGGATATCAAATTTAAAGGTGATGGTTTAGTCCAGAGAGACTTTCATACAGAGCTCATGGCTCGACCAGGTAAAGGTCCTAAATACAGTTTTGAGTCAAAATATGGCAATGTCTATCTGAGGAAAAAATAAATTCTTCTAGTCATGCCCTGTAACCTTTGACTTAAACGAAGGTTATGATATCTGAAACCAGCTTTGAAGTAATAGGGTAATATGAATGATGGGTTAGATATGGTTTGTAGTATTAAAAGCATAGATTAACTTTTTATTAATAAGAAAACGATCTTCTTTCCCCCTACTTGGGTGAGTGATTAGATATTCTTCTGACTATTTTTGAGCCTTGCGTCACATCAGAACATAGAAATTTAGAGTGAGTCTTTTTATATTAAAGCCCACCATATTTTTTTTACCCAAAAAATATGTGTGGGTTTTTTGTTAAATTTATTTAGGCTGAGGAAACTTGATCACCATTCGATCCAGGGGTATTTTTGTTTAAATAGATTGATCTCTTCTTCTAACTTTATTTTAAATCTTAAATGATCGGCTGAATCCTGGTGATGAGGCCTGTGTAACCTTGCTCTGTGTAACTTTTCTATTTTTTCATTAATCAACAAGGTATCTTCTTCAAAATAGGATCGTGAAAATTTATTCCAGATATAATTGATCGCCTGATCGCCAGGATGGATCATGTCATCTTTGTAAAACCGATAATCTCTAAGATCGTCAAGCAGGATTTCATAGGAAGGAAAATAATGTACAAAATCATATTGACTGCAGAGGGTTTGAATCATGAGATATAAACTGGCTTTGCTCAGCGTGTTGTCAGTGAATCCTTCTTTAAGATATCGGACCGGACTGAGTGTAAGCAGTATCTGTAGCTCCGGCCTGGCTCGATGAAAATCTTCTATCCACTGCTGGCTAGCGTTGACCATTTCATCGGGGCTTAATATCTTTCTTATAAATTGACTGGCTGGAATTTTGTGGCAGTTAGCGACCAATTGCGATGTCAATGTATGGGTATAGGTGATCGCCGATCCAAAGGTTACGATCAGACGATCCATCTTTGAGATATAGGATCTGAATGTAGATGCAGTTTCGTTCATATTCTTCAAAACACCTTCTTTAGAAATTCCGGAAAAATTTCCATGATGGTGTATTCCATGATACAGTCCCTGATCAAATAAGATATCCTCCTCTGCCCAAATACGTTGACTCAATAAACCCAATAGTTGAGTTCCAATACTTATCGGATTATATACAATTCCATTTGGATTGCACCTGGAATTAAAACCGGCATCTTTAAGCCTCTCATGAATGTGCTCGGAAAAGCAGGACCCTATACTCAATAAGGTATTGGCATGATCGATTTTAAAATGACCCGGACTGATTCTGATTTCAGTTCGGAAATTCTGATTTGTCATAGTCAAAGGTAAATGTATAATAAATGTCTCCGGCAAACATGATCTGGAGAATTTTGTCGTTGTCATTTTTTAGTTGGCCATACGAGAACAAGCCTTGAAGGAAATATTTTTGAAGAGCAGGTAGCTATTACTTCCTTATTTTGTGCCACTTTACGCTACAGTTATGAGTCTTTGGGATAAAATATTTAGTAAGAAAGAGGAGGTGAAGGATGTCGAAGGGATCAAAGCTTATTTTGGTCGATTTACAGATGCCTATAAATCTACTGAGCAATACGAGGCCTGGGACAAAGCCGTTTTACATTTTGAAAACAGAGACTTTCAGGATGCTATTGCAGAATTTATCAATTATATCCAGGATACATCAGAACATAATGTAAGCAAGTTAGCCAGTGGTGCCCTGGATTTCGATATCCTGCAAGGATCTAAGACCATTATGGTTAGAACAAAAAATGGCCAAATAAGAGTAAACTGTAAGATAGCCCATGCAGACCAATTGCACATTGGATTTATGCGTCGATTGCTGGATCTCAACTACGAATTAAAATATGTCAGGTATGGACTATCCGAAGACGAGGTAATCCAACTTTTATTTGACACCGCGCTGGAAGACGCCTCGCCCTATAAACTATATTTTGCACTCAAAGAGCTGGCGATCCATGCAGACAAACAAGATGATCTATTGGTGGATGAGTTCAGTTTTTTAAAACCCATCCGATCAGGTCAGATTGAATCATTGCCTGTAGCAGAAGTAAAACTAAAAACCGATTTTTTCTATTCATCTATTAATAAAGCCCTTCAGATAGTAGACCAGGGAAAACTCAAAATAGAGCAATACCCTGCCGCGGGAGGTTACATTCTTTTGGCGCTTTTATACAAACTGGATTACCTGGTGCGGCCTGAAGGTTCTATGATGGATAGGATCGAACAAATCCACAAATCCTATTTTAGCCAGGATAATAAAAATCAACTCCATAAATTAAAGTCCTTGCGACAGGATTTAAGTTTGATGGGTCAGCAAAATGAAGAGACACTAATAAGAGATCTCCACCATTCTATTTTTACTTTTGGCGTCACCTCACCAGGCAATACCGCCATGGTAATGGAAGTATTGGATCGGGAGATCAACAATATACAGTGGTATCTCGATAATCATCATCATGAATATGCCATAGCTATAGTGGAATATGCCGTAGGAATCTGCTTGTTTAATTTTGCCCTGCCGGATCCAATCAAGGACCTTTTTACTTTGGTATATCGAGTCACTGAGCCAGCGTTTTTTGACTCTATAGATAATTATGAAAAATTGGCCTTGCCGTCCGGTTTGCCTGACAAATCAGCTATCAAGTCAGCATTGCACCGTATAGAAAAAATGCATCAAAAAGTCTACCCGGGCTTTGCACTGGATGCAAGACAATTGGATTATAGCCAGGTAAGTTATTTTGTGCATAGCCTGATACTACAGGTGCGTAAAATTCAAATGCAAAAGTCGAAATGAAAGGCATTATAGAAAAATACAGAGACTATGTAGTTCAGATCGCTACTCCTTATAATACAGGTACTGGCTTTGCCTTGCCTGATGATCATATCATCGTCACCAACGAACATGTAGTGCGTGACAACCAGGAGATAGTAGTGGAAGGCAGATTGATAGCTAAACAAATCGTCAGGGTAGTTTTTTTGGATCAGAAATATGATCTGGCATTTATCCAATTGCCTGTCTCCACTCCGTCTGATCAGCATATTGAAATAGAAAAAACAGAAAAACTTCATGAAGGTGACCTGGTCATCGCTGTAGGCCATCCTTTTGGACTAAAATATACTGCTACACAAGGGATTGTATCGAATACGATGCATCTGCAGAATGATATCCAATATATCCAACACGACGCTGCCCTCAATCCCGGCAACAGTGGAGGCCCACTGATTAATGAATCCGGCAGGGTAGTAGGGGTGAATACTTTCGTGATGCAGAATGGAAATAGTATTGGGTTTTCTTTGCCTGCAAACTATTTGGATGACACCCTTACTGCCTTTAAAGCAGGCGGAGGTAAGGAAGCAACGAGATGTGACTCCTGCTCCAATATCGTATTTGAATCACCGGACAAAAGTCATTATTGTATTCACTGTGGGGCCAAAATAAAATTCCCTTCAGATGCTGTGCCTTATGAGGCAGTCGGGTTGCCAAGGACCATCGAAGATATATTGATCAAACTCGGATTTCCGGTTAATATCTGCCGGCGAGGCCCCAATAATTGGGAGCTCAATCATGGCAGTGCTACGATAGAGATCGCCTATCACGATCAAAGTGGTCTCATCTTATGCGATGCCACGCTCTGTCACCTGCCCAGGACCCAGATCCAGGAATTATACGAATATCTACTGCGCCAGAACTTTGCGATGAAGCAATCCAGCTTAAGTCTTCGCGGCAATGAGATTATACTTTCATCTATGTTGATTGACAGGCAGCTGGATGTCGTACAAGGATATCATCAAATTAAAAATCTCATGAACCTGGCCGACTATTATGATGATCAATTAGTGAACAAGTTCGGCGCACATAGGGAAAGGTGCTGAAGGGTGCGCAGACACCCATCGGCTGAGTAGGGCGGGGCGTTGCAAAGCGCTGCAAACACCCTTCATGGCCGGGCTAGTGCGAAAGCGTGAGGTTACGAAATATGCGGCAGACACCCATCAGGGCTTGGGTAGTGCGAAAGCGTGAATTTGAGAAATTGCAGCCGACTCCCTTAGGGTTGGAGAAATCAAATCTCTTACTCTTGGACGAAGGTCCTTTTTACTTGTTTTTCGTTCTCAATAATGCTAAAAAAGGACCCTAAAAATTTATTTACATTGTTTTTCGCCTTATCGTCCAATCCCTGGCAATCGGTCACTGCCTGGAGAAGTTGTGGCTTTTTTTCAAGAAAATATTTTGCTGTGGCCATAGCGTCCTCTTCGGAAACACCATGTCCCTGATACAATCTTTCGAAGATACTCTTTATAGGGAGTGACTCATGGGGTACCGCATAGGAGGCTCCTACTAAAGCGGAATAATCAAAGTCATAAGCCAAGGGAATGATTTTTTGATTTTCCGGGACTTTGATCATTTCTATGTTATGTCGGTTGGGTAGTGACCAATCCGTGTTGCCTATCATATATTGAAAAAAAGTCATGCGCTGATAAATAGTCTTATCCAAAGAAGGAGACATCACTTTGCCGGTCTCTACTATCCTGGCATTGAATCGGTCACCAAGTTTTTCTTCGTCTTCGACGATCAGGGCATCCAGGGTATATTTTACTTTACCCTCATCGATGCACTCTATTTTGACTTGTTTTTGAAAGACATAATATTCAGGGTTGATGATTTTGTATAGTTCATAAGCCAGTTTCTCCCTCATTAGCAACTCTGTATTGGCATCACCGGTCCGACACTGGAACACTACTTTTAGTTTATCCGTAGCAGTATCCAATTTGTTTTTCATCAAGGCTCCTTTTTTGAAATCAATTTTTATTGGAGGGAAAAAACAAACCTGCTTCCTCATATTCCCACGTGCGCGCGTGCGGATTTCGAATTTTAATGTTTCTCCATGACAAGGCATCTCTATCGTACCAGGTAAATATTCCTCATCCATTTTTTGATTGATCACTTTGTTCCAATTGGTTTCAATTTTGATCACTGGGATGCCTTCAGTTTCATAGATACAATCAAAAACTGTCGGGCCTTTTTGGGCGTGAATTAAAGTAAATACTCCAAGAAGGAGAAAAGAAAATACAATCTTTTTCATGCGTAGGTTTGGGTAAAGTGATTGGTACATAACATAAAGGTGTAAAATGAATAAAAATAGTTACTGCAAAACTAAGTGAATTATATTAATTGCTTAAAATTACCAAACAAAGCAATAGTTTTCTATTTTATTTTACTCCTTAGTGTGTAGCCAATTGGAGGGCGTGAGTAGTGGTATAATATTTTGCTATCATATTGGGTACTTCCCAGGAAGGCATATCCCCTGCTTGCACATACTGTAAAAACTTTTCCATAACCCTGGCAAAATGAGCCTCATGGCCTTCCTGGATAGCAGGTGGAATATTTAATTTCCAACCTCGCGGAGTGGTTTCAAGGTTTATACCAGGCCATTGCTGGCTCTGAGCTGATAATTTGTTATTGATAGCCATGGCGATAGATGAGTCTTTTGAATCGTTGGCTTCTATGTACAAGGTGGGTTTGTACCCCTCTTCTTTTCCCTGGCGAATCATCAGGTTACACTTAGTGCCACGCATGATTGAATAATGGGTATCTCCAGTGCCCTCCGGAGCCTGGTAATTCCATATCACGGAAGTTTTGGCATGTTTACCGTTGATGGTATAATTGATCTCTCCATTAGAATACACATGCAGACTATCCGCATGAACATCCTTTTTTAAATATTCCGGATAAGTGGATGATTGGGTGATCGTGTTAAATTGATCGGCCGACATGATGGTAGGCCAGCGCCTGGCGAGATCAATATGGATAAGATTGGTATCTATGACCTGGTCCGGGAAACACTCCCATTGTACAAGATCTACCAGGTGGGTCATCACATCTACAAGACCTTCTCCCTGTTGATTTACATCCAGAAACCAGGCTGGTCTGACCAAGACATTACCGGAAACAAACTTGTAAAAATGATGAACGCTTTCTTTGGTGATAGCAGGTTGGTCCATAGTACCATCGACGAGCTCACCAAAGATAGCCTGATCCATAGAAAACAGCCTTTGAAGTTGAGTAGTGATCTCATAACGCTCGGTCATGATATCGTACAATAAAATATTTTGTTGTGTTGCCAGGTCGAAAGAAGATTTGAGCCTGCCAAAGTCTTCATATCGGATGATCATCGGTTTGTCTGCAAATACATGCATGCCGGCATTTAAAGAGGCATCGATATATTCAGGTTTGATTCTATTGTTACCGGAGAGTACGACCACATTGCCTTTGTGTTCAGTTGCCATTTTTTGTAGATAGTCAGCACCGGTATATTGCACCAGGTTCCAATGAGTAGGATGATCAGCACGCGTGTTGTAATTTTTTATCCTGGCCAAATGCATATCCAGGTCGGGACCTCCTTCACTATAGATATACACTGTACTGTCCACAGAAGGATACATTGATTTTTGCACCAGGGCAGCATGAAAATGTCCGGGATCGAGCGTAACCAATCTGATGGGCTTTTGTATCGGCTCCTTGGTAGGAGAGCATGCAGTCATAATAATAATGAATAGGAATAAACCAGGTATAATATTTTTCATCTACAGCGTTATTTCTTGAATATCCGGCGTAAGATAGCGAGACCTGGCTTCAGATGAAAGCAATCTTTCTTTTGTGTAAAATTTAAATCCAATATCCCTGGCACTATAAGGCGATGATAAAAAAGCATCACACAGGTCTTCGTAGGAAAATTCCCTATGTCGCTCGACAAATAAGTGAATCAGACTCCACCAGAGTATGGTGATGGTTTCATGATATCCATTCTGTCCCGTATTCTCTCCTCCTACTGCGAGATTGTACGCTATGATACCAGATTTGATGCGGCAGAGTGCATCATCTGGCTCATAGTGCATCAAAAACCAAATGGCAGTGATCTGATGTGCATCATGAGTCCATAAGGATTTATCGAGCGTGCGGGATATAAAACCATCGACTATATCCATTCTTGGGTTTTGCATAGGACAAATTTAGGTACAAACCTGAAATTGTACTATTCGCTACCACCCTTTAGTGTTAATCCTATTCTTGTATACTATTTGCGCCCAAATAAGAGGTAAAGCAAGGTAAAAATTTACGTACCTATTATACTCCAAAAGGCTCTCGCTGTGCTCTGGATAACATGGCCCTGGCCTCGGCATCATAGATGAAGTTTTCTTTAGCAGGATCCCAATATATCTTTCGATCAAGTTTCATCGCAATATGATTTAACAGGCAGGCGGTACAAGATCTATGGGCTTCCTCCACCGGAGCTATAGGGTTTTTATTGTCGCGAATGGCTTCTAGCCAGTTACCATGATGTTCTGCACTGACTTCAAAATGAAATTCATTAGGTCCTATGACGGAAGTAAGGAGCTTTGGATCACTCGCGTCTAGTGGTTTGGTACCATCAGAGTTGACAGGATCAGAATCGGTCGCACGATAATTTCCTCTGGTCACCCAGATCCAACCATCTGTCCCTTCAAACTTGATCCCATTGGGCAATTCGTTGCTGACGATCATATGTACTCCATTGGCATATTTGGCTTCGGTACGAAAGATACCATGTACATTCCAAAGGCCGCTTTTAGGAAAGTCAGCATGACCCCAGATCTCAATAGGACCCGTACGTTCTGTACCCATGCCCCAATGAGCGGAATCAATATGGTGCGCTCCCCAACCGGTGATCATGCCGGCGCCAAACTGTTCGCAACGCAGCCAACCCGGTCGGTCATATCCCACCTGGGGATGAACTCTCTTCTCCGTGTAATACACTTCGGGGGTGCTACCGAGCCATTTGTTATAATCAAAACCGGCAGGTACGGGCATTGCAGGCTCTTCATCGCCGGAAGGATCACCAGGCAACCCAACATATACTTTTTGTAACTGACCAATTCGGCCGTTGCGTACCAGCTCTGCTGCATATCTAAATTGCGTGGAAGATCTTTGTTGGCTGCCTACCTGGAACTTTATATTACTGGCCTGTACGGCATTGGACATTTTACGACCTTCTACGATGGTTAGCGAAGCAGGTTTTTGCATATAGATATGTTTGCCGGCTTTGGCGGCATCAATAGCTATCCGGGCATGCCAATGATCAGGAGTAGATATCAATACTGCATCGACATCTTTATTTTGTAACAGCTCTTCATAATTGTTATATACGGTGACGCCATCATAATCTTTGCCTGTTTTTTTTGCATAGACACCGTTCACCAGTTTTTTAGCATCCTGGGCACGATTATTGTCCAGATCACATACAGCCATGATCCTGGCATAGTCATACTGCCATACACCAGGCATGTCATGTGTGCGTGAGATACGACCTGTACCGATAGCCCCTACATTGATTCTATTGCTGGGAGCGTTTTTGCCAAATACACTGGAAGGTACGATCGAGGGAAGGCTTATAGCAAAAGCTGTCTGAGCAGATTTTTTAATAAAGTCTCTTCGGCTTTTGTTGGATAAATTTGTTTTCATATCAATCAAAATAATAAATGAAGATTAAAGATACTCGATCTTAGCATTCATCATTGGAGTTTCCATTTTATATAAAAACATAAATTTATGCATTTACCTATAGATAAATCAATATCAGCTTTGTCGAAGCAATCATCCCCTTTTATCAAACTTTTTACCCATGGTAGTTTGAATATTGAACTGTATGCACCACACCTGGTAGATGATCAAAAACCTCATACCAGGGATGAAGTATATATCATTGTTTCAGGAAGTGGTCGATTTCGAAATGGTGACCAAATAGTCGATTTTGGACCAAAAGATTTTTTATTTGTACCTGCCGGAGTAGAACATAAGTTTTTTGATTTTACAGATGACTTTTGTACCTGGGTGATATTTTATGGGCCTGAAGGTGGTGAGAAAGCCGCTGAATACGATGGCGTCAAGGAGCAATAGATGGTATGCAATTTTCAATTATCCCTCGAAAGTTCAAACACTTTGCTGACCAGAATCATCTTTCATTTTTGCTCACTAGCAGGATAAACTTGTATTTTTATGCCCATGTGCAGAAGGTGGTGTCTTATTATATTTTTTGGGTTCGCTGTTTTTGGAATTAATCGGTCAGACCAATATCAACATAAAAGGCGAGGTCCGATCAGCGTATACTTCCGGCGCTATAGCATTAGCCACTATCGTCTATACCAGCCAGGATGGGCATGTGTGGGAGGCTATCACTGACAGCACAGGACGATTTGAGATACTTCAGATTGTGCCGGGCAGATATAATATTACGATCAAAGGTGAAGGTTACCGTACCAACGAGATCGCCAGATACCTGATCGGCAGGACCAATATTCTTCAAAAATTTGAACTTACTCCAGCTTCCACAGATCTGCCGGAGCTCGTGATTACAGAACAAAGGTCTGGTCTGTTTATACACCCTCTTTCCAATGCACTGTTGGTCACCCGGGAAGAAACAGAAAAATTGCCTGCTGGATTTTTTGATCCCGCTCGCCTGTTTACCAGTCAATCAGGGGTCACATCGATGAATGACGGGGCCAATCATTTGGTGATCAGGGGCAATAATCCTGCCTTCGTCAAATGGATGATCCACGGCACCGAAATACTCAATCCCAATCATCTAAGCAATGCCGGTACTTTCAGCGATCAGGCGAGTCCCAGCGGAGGAGGTGTCAATATGGTGAGTGCCTCTGTCCTGGACAATACCTATCTGTACAAAGCTCCGTACTCTGCTATGCAGGGCAATGCTTTGGCAGGTGCCATCGATCTGAACTTAAGAAATGGCAATATCGAAAAACTGACCACCGAAGCTCAAATCAGCTTGTTGGGGATGGAGCTTGGGCTGGAAGGGCCCCTCTCCAAAAATGGAGCTTCATTCATCACGAGGTACAGATATTCTACCGTAGGGCTGCTTTCACAACTTGGAGCACAATTTGGGGATGAAAACATCAACTACCAGGATGTCATGGCCTCCGCTTCGTTTCCTTCCAAAAAGAAAGATTTGAATTTTTTCTTTTTCACCGGTAATAATATGAATGACTATGTGGGTAAAAAAGATCTGGCTGAAAGAACTATACCAAAAGAATGGAGCAATATTCTATTCAAAGGCAATCAAACTCTTGGTGGCATCCTTTATGAATACAGAATCAATGCACATCATCGATTGATGACGGACCTGGTGTATTCTCAACTTAAAAACAAACACTACACGGAGTTGATAGACCGCCCATCTACCTCCTCAGAAAATCAACTCTACGAACGAAAGTGGAATCTTCACCCCAGGTGGATAGCTGTATTGAATGATAACCAGGTATGGACGACAGGATTTCAACTTCAGGCTAACAAGGATACCTATAATTACCTGGCCGGAGGTATTCCGACTGAATTTGCCTGTTGTAATGATCAGGACAATACCACCCTCCAACCTTACAGCAATCTATTGATAGAATCCGGCAGGCTTTCTGTCCAGACCGGGCTGCATGCTATGGTGGCTCACGAGACTTCGATCGATCCGAGAGCCCAGATCTCCTATAAACTCGGCGCTCAGCATTCCATTCAATTCAGTGCAGGAAAATATTCTCAAATCGCGACTCCATTTGCTTACTATTTGTCCAATAATAATCTGTTGATGCGCTCACTGCAAGCTCAGTTAAGTATCCAGGGAGAAAAGAAAAATACCCAATGGAGCATAGAGGGGTATTATCAATATCACTATAATGTGCCTGGGGCAGCAAATACACTTTCCTTAATCAATGAAGCACCTGCACCACAGTTGTTTGTTACGGGCGACGAATCCACCGGCAAAGTGGTCGGTATGGAAGGGAACCTCTCAGGCAATCTCGGCTTATGGCGATATACTGCCAACCTGGCATTGTTTCATGCAACTTATGAATCTGTAGCAGGCAATACTTATAACAGCCGATTTGACCAAAAATATCTTGTTCATACGAGCATTGGTCGTGAGTGGGAAAAACAAAAAACAAAATTTAAAAAATTGTTTGGATGGTATACCGCGTTCCAGGCAGGGGGAGCCTTAAGGGATAGCCCATTGCTATTTTTTCCTGCTCCCATCGAACCATTTTCCATCACGCGGCAGGGACTGTTCAGAGCAGATCTGAGAGTATATCGAAGACGGTTTTATAAACATCTCAATACCATGCTCGCACTGGATATACAGAATCTGACCAATCAACAAAACTTCGGTTCATCTTATTATGATGGCTATACAGGAAGAGTCGGCTATAACTATCAGTTAGGTATCCTTCCAAATATTTCGTTTACTATAGAATATTGATATGAAATACATTTATCTCGTACTCGCTTTGATGTTTGTACTTTTTGCCCTGGTACAATACAATGATCCTGATCCCTATATCTGGGCTCCTTATTATCTTTTGATCGCAGCTATCTGCTTTATCCAATTCAGACAGCGGAAATATCCCTGGCTGGTGTGGTCAGCGCTTTTATTGACTATCGCCTGGTCGGCTTTTTATATACCCGATGTGATAGACTATTTTAAAATGGGTGAGCCTAATATCGCCTCGGAGATGAAAGCGACCACACCGTATATTGAAAACATGCGGGAGTTTCTCGGCCTGGTCATCTGTCTGATTACCTTGGGCAGTATCCTGATTAAAAAGGACATTATTACTTAGTAAGGAAGAATTTTTACCGTTAGCAACCGGATTTTACAACAAAGTATTCTCCAAAAATCCATGTTCCTCCGGATAATCGGTAGTAAAATGAAGGCCACGACTTTCCTTGCGAAGATCGGCTGACCGGGTGACTAAATATCCGATAGATATTAAATTGCGCAATTCACATAGCTGGGGAGACAGCACAGTGGTATTGTAGAGGTCTTCAGTCTCATTGTATAATATATGTAGTCTATCCATAGCCCGCTTAAGACGGACATTGGATCGCACGATACCCACATAGCTACTCATGATCTCCTTGAGTTCTTTCCAGCTTTGTGTGATGAGGACCATCTCTTTAGGTTCGGTAGTGCCGCTGGCATTCCACTCAGGGATAGCATTTTGATAATCGACGCCATCTATCACTGCATGGATGTCCTCAGCGATGCGTTTACCATATACCAGGGCCTCAAGGAGTGAATTGGATGCCAGGCGATTGGCCCCATGGAGTCCGGTACTGCTGCATTCTCCTGCAGCATATAGGTGGTTGATGGTAGTTCGTCCACGCTGGTCTACTTGCACCCCTCCACACATATAATGGCATGCCGGCACCACCGGGATCATAGCTTTCATGGGGTCTATGCCGATGCTGATACATTTATCATAGATAGTGGGAAAATGGGCTACAAAGGCTTCTTTCTCCAGGTGCCTGCAATCGAGATAGACAAAGTCATCTCCCCGTACTTTCATCTCGTTGTCGATGGCGCGTGCGACGATGTCCCTGGGAGCAAGCGATTTGCGGGGATCATAACGTTGCATAAATTCTTCGCCATCTTTGGTTTTGAGAATAGCGCCAAATCCCCGTACGGCTTCTGAAACGAGAAAATCCGGATTGTCGCCGGCAGGATTATACAAAGCTGTAGGGTGAAACTGTACAAACTCCATATTCTCCACCCTGCCTTTGGCTCTGTAGACCATGGCTGGTCCATCACCGGTCGCGATTTGAGGGTTGGTGGTATTGCGATAGATTTGGCCGGCTCCTCCACTGGCCAGGATGGTGATCCGTGCTACCCAGGTCTCTATTTCTTTGGTGGCTTTATTTAAGATATAGGCGCCGTAACATTCTATATTGGGTGATACCCGTGTCAGGGAATATCCCAGGTGATGCTGGGTAATCAGGTTGATGGCATAATAATGCTCTTTGACAGTAATATTGGGAAAGGAATTGGCCTTTTCAATCAGGGCTCTCTGCATTTCGGCCCCACTGAGGTCTTTATAATGCAAGATGCGATTGACACTATGGCCACCTTCGCGACCCAGGTCGTAATCGGCCTCTGACTTAGTCTTGTCAAAATGCGTACCCCACTCGATGATCTCACGCACACGCGCAGGACCCTCTGTGACTACATTGTACACAGCTTCTTTGTTACAGAGCCCATCGCCTGCATCGAGAGTGTCTTCGATATGTTTGTCAAAATTGTCTTTGGTCTCGTCCCAGACAGCGGCGATACCGCCCTGGGCATACCTTGTATTGCTTTCGAATTGCACAGTTTTGCTTAGGAGGGTTATTGAAAGTTCCGGCCTGAGCATGGCCATCTGTATCGCTGATGAAAGTCCCGCTACCCCTGATCCGATTATTAATACATCCGTCTTATTCAAAATGATTCCGTTTTTTAACTTTTAGCAAAAATAAGATTACTCTATTGGTTTGTGGTTTTTAAATAAGTGATTTGTCATCTAATGGACCAGTTTTAGAAAGATAAGCTTGGTTGGCACCTTGATCTTTTAGTCAAAATATGGATGAGCTACACGGGCTATTTAGAAGTAAAAAGTTCAGTGAGTACCACAGTAGTTGATCATTTGAAACCGCCAGAACAAACAATTGTATTCAACTAAGCTATAATACTATAATCCGGGATATGAATCGTATGATCTATCTCCGCATGGGTAGCAGAAATCGTTTCACCAAAAAGACACTCGCCCGGCTATCAAAATCATTTTCGGAGTCCGTGGTGTAAAACTTATAATCACTGTGTTGCCCGATCCGTGCCTCAATTTCCGGATGCCTTTGCAGATAATCTGCCAGGCTATGCGCGACGATAGGACCCTGGCTTAGGATATTCACTTCGGGCCAAAACTTTTTGATCTTGGGTACTAAAAGCGGGTAATGGGTACAGGCCATCAGGACCGTGTCTATATCTGGTGATTGAGCTCTGAGGGCATCGATGTACTTTTTGATATAATAATCGGCTCCTTCATTATCATATTCATTGTTTTCCACCATAGGCACCCACATTGGACATGCTTGTTGAAAGACTTGGAGTTCAGGGAATGATCTGTGTACCTCTATCAGATAGGATCCGGAGACTACTGTGCCTGTAGTCGCCAGTATACCGATTTGCCCGGATTGAGTATGGTGACCTATTACTTCTGCGGTTGGTCTGATCACACCCAATACCCGGTTGTCCGGAGCCATATGGGGTAAAGCAAAATGTTGGATATTTTTCAGCGCTTTGGCAGAAGCGGTATTGCATGCAAGGATGACCAGGGGACAGCCTTGATTAAAAAACCATTGTACACATTCTAAAGTGTATTGATATATGGTTTCAAATGATCGTTGACCATAAGGTGCTCTGGCATTGTCACCGAGATAGATATAATCATACTGTGGTAATACCCGGGTGATCTCTTTAAGGATGGTCAGTCCTCCGTAGCCGGAGTCAAATATTCCTATGGGTCCTTTACTCATATTGTATGCAAAGGTAGTGTGTCAGGGTTTAATTTTTTTGGAATAGGTTAGAGCAGAAGCTTTTGGTATAATGGGTAAAACTTTAACTAGGCGGGGGGAGGACATAGGGTGGTTGGGGTGAAACTCCTCCAAAACGGCTATGCTTTGCGACGGTTTTGAATAGCCAAACTGGCGTCAAAGTACTTGTTCTAACAGGTTTTTTAATTTAAGGTGATAGTGCATTTAATATCAAAATATCAAACGATTTTTTTAAAATTTCTGCAAGCATCTCTGTCTGTCAATTTTTAGTTTTTGTATGTCTGTTGTGAACTGTCTTAGCATGACGCATAACGTTTTAGTGTAGCAACAGTGAGGGATTGAGGGCTTCAAACCTGTCAAGTTACACCGAAGTTTATGCGGGGCAGGGTGCTTGAATTACCACAGAAACCCTTATTGCTGCTACACTTTGTTGGCAGCAGTTTTTCTTTTCTTTCGCCATACTTCAGTCCCTATTACTAAAACACTAATCAAAAGTATTCCTGTCAATATTATTTTGGTCATTTTCCCAAGTAACATAGTAAAAAGCAATGTGTCAGTTTCTCCTGTTTCCAAAAATACCCAGTCGCTTGCTATTCTTGTGGCTAAATCTGGGTTACCTGTTTCTAAAATAATTATCCCGTCACCAGTAATTGGATTTATTCTTATTGCAGTATTAATTGGTGGAGTACTTTTCCCATCGTGTCCAAAAATGTCTTCATTGTTTTCAATACCGATATATAGCATACAGCCCAAACCATATATTCTTTCACCCATTATATCCCAATGTGATTTTCTCATTAATTTTAAGGATTCAGGACTTATTTGCCCTCTGCCAATAGGTTCACCGTTTTTGCCTTTTAAGAAAAGTTGAAAAAATTTCTCTAAATCTGATAATGAAGAATATAAAGAGGTCGCAGCCAAAGATGTGTAATACAAATGTGGAGCTTTAGTATTATCGGAATTATAAAACTCACAAAGTCTATTTTGTAAAGTGTCATTTAAAATATAAGTACTGATAGTCATATTTAATGGTTTGAACAATCGGTCTTTCATAAAATCATTGTAAGATTGACCACTTGCTTCCTCAACCAATAACTGCAAAAGAGTAAACCCACCGCCAGAGTACTTCCATTTTGAACCGGGTTCAATCCCTACTTTTACTATACCGCTTGTTCCTTTATCAGCGTCTTTTGCATTGGTAAGCGATTGTTCCAGTGATTGAACAGAATCCCTGCTTTCAAAACCATTGTAGCCTAGCTCATCAGTTAAACCGGCAGTGTGGCTTAATAACCCCCTTACTGTCACCTGTTCATTATCAAATTCACTTGGTGGTAGTTGCCATCTTTTGAGGTACTTACTAACAGGAGTATCTAAATTTAATTTACCTAATTCAACCAATTTCATTATTCCTACTGCAGATACAAATTTTGAAAGAGACGATACTTGAAATATCGTGTTATTGTCAACTTTTTTATTTTTTGAGTAAAACAGTTCATTTTCTATCGCACCATCTTTCATTATTGCCATAGCAAAGTTGCCTACAAATTCTTTTTCTATTTGTTGATTTACGGCTTCGGTAAATAGTTTAGGGTTCTTATTGTCTGTAAAAGGCTTGTGCCACCAACCTTTCAGTGTGCCGTAAAATGCAATACCACTCCATAAAATAGATAGTAAAATAAATGTAAAAATGTATTTAAAGATTCTTTTCATTTCCTAAATTATTGAACTCGCGGTCTTTTTTTAAAATTGCTGCCAACGGACAGTATATGCGTAGTTCGACCGTTTAGGGAGGATTATCGCATATACATTGTGTGTGCTTTCGTTATTGCAATAACATTTGGGTATTCAATTTTTTTAATATTTCATCAATTTCCCGATTAGTGTCAATTAATTGACTTTGATACCAGGCCATATGCACAAAATGGTGATACATATCATCCAAGAGTTCAGAAAGCTGTGAAGCACTCATGTTTTTTTTAATTCCAATTCGTCTTTCATGACTGTATTTCTTACCAAGGTAATCCCATCTTTCATCGCTTATTTCACCATTGTCAATTAATCGTGTATAAGTGGTATTATAAAGCACAATAAGTGAACTTATAATGTCCTTGTTTTTATAAGAATTGATTTGATTACCTGAAACTGCTGACTGAAAAGAGCCAGAGATTGGATAAAATGTTCGTTGACTGGTAAAATAGATTTTAAATAAAGAATCCACTGCCATTTGATTCTCATGGTAGATTTCCGGTAAATGTGTGTTAAAGATATTAAATACTTTAATCTTTGGAATTTGTAGTTGTATAATAATGTTAAGGTATTCTTGGTCCTTCTTTAAATCAGTTTTGATGCCTTCCAGAAATTCCATTTCAGCAAAAGCGAGTTTTCTGTTTTCATTCCAGCTATTAATTTGAAAGGCAATCAAAATTCCTATAACGACCAATACAATTTCCCCGATGGCATATTTTAGGTATTTGCTAGGTGCATTTTCTTCCAGTAATTTTTGTCTAATTTGTCTAAAGAATTTTATCATTGGTTAAGTTTGTTATAATGAAGCACAACATCTGCGTTTACGCATGTTCTATTTCGTGTATTTTCTAATATCCACTTAAGCTCATACCTTATTGTATTAGCCCTTTTTTCAATAATTATCTGATATTCAATAAATTACTTTACATTATATGGACACAAACGGCTACAATTATTTACATTCACATATACTATAAATTCTAAGTCGTAATTTTTATTTAAAACAATTTAAAATCTCTATCACCACTTTTCTACCCAAATCTAATTGCTTACCTAGCAATCTAAAATCATAATCAGGTATTTCAAAATTGCGCGCTGACTCTATAAATTTAATCAAGAGATTGAATATTACAACACTTTGGTAGGTCGGAGTGAAACTCCTCCAAAACAACGGGAATGGAAGACTGAAAACTCTAAGACTTCTTTTTTAAGATGTCTTTTTTGATCCAGGCAAGACAATCATCAAACCAGTCTACTGGTGATGTAGGGTTGTGCATACCATATCCATGACCACCTGCAGTATAAAAAAAGGATTTTACGGGCACTTTATTGCGTTGACAGGCCGCGATAAAAACGATGCTGTTGGCTACCGGAACTGCCGGATCATCGTAGCTGTGCGTGATATACACCGGAGGGGTAGAGGGAGTCACCTGCAGTTCGTTGGAATAAAGCAATACCAGTTTTTCATCCAGGGGATGGTTGGGCGACTCCCGGATAAGGTTGTCCCTGCTTCCGTGGTGTGAAATACTATCGGCAAAGCTAATGACCGGATAATTGAGGATCATAAAATCAGGTCTCAAACTGGCCTGGCCTGGATTGTCAATCACAGCGGTAGCAAAATGGGTGCCAGCCGTTGAAGCGAGGTGTCCACCTGCAGAAGACCCAAGAATACCTATGAGGTTGGGTTTTATTTTCCAGGCTTTTGCATTTTCCCTGACCAATTGAATAGCGCGCTGAGCATCCTGCAGTGGCACGGTCGATTTATTGATTACATAGAGTGGATTGGGCATCCTGTTTTTCAAGACGATGCCTGCTATTCCTTGATCTGCAAATCGCCTGGCCATATCGTGACCTTCATGATCTATAGCCAAGCCTGAGTATCCGCCACCAGGACAGATGATGACAGCAGCACCTGTATTCTTTGTAGTTGGCAAATAAACATATACTTCAGGTGCGATGATCCTGGTAAGGAAATGTCCTGTCTGACCATTGGCTGTGATAAAAGTGCGGGCAGTGTCCCTAAGCCCTTCATTAACCTTGTTATTTGGTATAGTACCCGAATACAGCGGCATAGATCGTTGAGCTGAACTGTGCAGAGCTATTGCCATAAGTAAAATAAAAAGAAAGCGGTATTTCAAAATGGAGGGGTTAATTCAGGTTCACTTTTGGCCAAAGGCTTACTGAATTGTTGAATATAAATAAGGAATGAATTTCGTAAGTAAAATAATCCCGAATCGGGAAGTTATCCAGCATAGCTCTGACTTGATTTTCATTCTCCACCTGGAATACTATCCAACCCTGGGAGCGATCCTCATTGATAGCATACATCTCTATAATGCCCTCCACTAAAAGGTCATTGACTATTTTGCGGTGAGCTGGTAGCAACTCCCAAAAGTCGGCATCAAATGGAGCTAAATCAAGATGAACAATAAAACTTCCCATGTAAGTGGTTAAAATTAGACATTTATATTTATGTGCCCTAAAAACAATGGAATTCTTTTTTTAAAAATCTGAGCCCAGGGAAATATAAAACCTGGGTTTGAGAATCTCCCTGGTTTCTATTCCCCAGGCATAATCCACTTTCAACTGATAGCCCATCAAAGACATCCGCACACCGGTACCATAGCCTAATACCAATGGATCCCTGGCGTAGACCAGATCTATGGTCACCTTAGGGTTGGATACAGAAGTAGTGTTGAGGGGACTGTTTTGGTCAAATGGATTTTTACCAAACCAGGCGGTACCTGCATCTGCAAATGCTACTACCTGCAAGTTACGTAGAAACACAGAACGCAGCTCTCTATTGACCAGGTATTGGACGATAGGTACTCTCAGTTCGGTATTAAAGAGCACATAACTGGCACCATTGCGTATATTTTGTTTGAATCCCCTGAGATTGGTGCCTAAAGCATTATAAGCATAGTTATTGTCATTTGGGATCGGTGTGTCCTCATCGTATTGTGGGGTCAACCAATTATCCACGCCGCCGAGGAAAAACAAAATTCGCTCAGATCCAAAAGAAGTGGCGCCACTCAATCTGAAAGCCAATATACTTTTGCGATCGAGCCCAAGGTAATGTCTTGCATCAAATCCCAATACAGTCATAAAACCTTTGGCCAGATCCAACTTCCAATCGTCTACAACCTGAATTTGCATCTTTTTGATTACCTCTCCGTATATCTTTCCTCTTGTACCGGTAAATCGATTGATATCTATAGGCGTAGTATTGTCATAGACATATTCTCCTCTTAAGCCCAGTCTTTGCGTTGAGGAAGCTATTTGATCTAAACTGGCTGGATCTGTGGCCAGCACAGTAGATCGATCAAATCGCAAAGTAGTAGCTAACCTGGCGCTTTGATAGGTGTCAAACGGATATTTCCATTGATAAATAGCGATCATGGTCTTGTTGCGGATCCGCTGAGAAAGGATCGTACTGAGGTCTTCAGTGACATAACGTGTCTGTCTGTATATAGCCAGTCGTTTATCTATCCGTTGTTTATTATTGTCAAAAGTTAGAAAGTATTCGGTGCCGTTAAAATTGGTGGGTATACGCACCCCACCTTCCATGACATAGTCTTCAAATATATCCTTGATTTGAGCTTTGATCAAAAATCCGGCTGGAGGATATTCAAATCCACGTTTTTGGCCAGCATAACTATTGAGCCCACCGAATAACAATCCATTGTCCATGGTGGTGACCATGTCATCCAGCTTAAACTTTAACCTGGAGGCAATCATCCGTGTAAACTGAAATTTATCTGGTATTTCTGTTTTTAGTGGATGAAACTCAGTGGAATCCAATTTGTTCTGAATGTCCGCTATTTGTGTTTCATTTGCTTTTTGCTGAGCAGTGATGATGCCCGCCGGATCAGGAAATTCACTTTGAAACAAACTAATTTCCTTTTTAGGTGAAGCAGGAGCAGGGCTGCTTATTTCACCAGGAGAATTATAGATCAGTTGGGAGGAGTAGATTTTCTTTTCCTTTACCTGATGATATCGGTAAGTAGTGAGACTGGCATCTATGGTGTCTGTCTTGTTGACTACATCTTTATACAGTTGATAGTATTTGCCATTTTTGATCACTCCTGCACCCACCTGGTCAGCTGCATGATAGGATAAATAATCATGATCACCGTGAGTGGAGAGGGTTTGTAAAACTTGCCCCTGCGCATTGAGTTTAATGGTTTTTCTTTGTTTTACACCCTGGTCATCCTGCAGAAAACTAATCTGATCCGGGCCTGAGATAGAAGGAAGATCCAGGTCGTAAAACTGGTTTTGTGTAAGCCTTATCAGTTTTTTACTTTGCTGATCACCAGATACTTCGTAAGGATAAAAGTACAAGTTAAAAGGTTGGATAGGCATCAGTGTGTCTACAGGCATGGTGAACAAGGTATCCAGAGCCCGATTGGATTTGAACAGGATACCTTTTTGGCCGAAGAGTGTACCATAGGAAGCATTCAGATCATCGTAAAAGTCCTGCGTCAGGCGCTTACTCTCCCTGGTCAATGGCAGATAAAGATATAGATCAGACAGTGCATCTGTGCTTGCATTGAGTAATAATGTCTTGTCATCCATCCAATCGACCTGGTATATCCGCTGATATTCGGGTGATATTTTATCCTTGCTGAGATCACCGGATTCTACATCTAATCGGTAGAGCATCCACGTATCATGTTTTTCTGTGACTAGTGCCAGCTCTCTATTATTTGGGTGCCAGGCAAATACCGGTATAGTATAGTCCGTCTCCTGTACATTGTTTTTTACACCTCCGGACAAGACTTTACGAGGTTTGCCTGATCTGAAGGATTGTACATATACTTTGTATCTGCCACGATTATTCACTGCATAAGCTAAAAGGTTGCCATCCGGTGATACTCTGACTGAATGCACCGGCAGTCTTTTTTTGTTTTTAATGGCCAGTGCTTGTTGAGGATGAAAAGATTTGAAAGCATTTTTGTCATCCTGATAGTTTTTTCTAAAATAATCCAGCGTAGATGAAGCAATCTGCTCGAATGGAATACCCAGGATGTATAAAAAAGAGGATTTAATGTTGCGGTTGATCCTGGCCAGGTAGAGGATATTGGAGACATTGGACTTGCCGTACTCCCGGGTCAGGTAATTCCAAAACGCATACCCCATGAGCCGTGGATGGTCCCTGGCCAAAGTTTCAAATTTCTTTTTACTGGATACCGTCTGCAGTAAGTCTCTGAATTCATTGTCAGTTTTGACACTCCATTCTTCGCCCAGATATGCGATCAGCCCTTCTTTAAACCAATCCGGGATTTTTAATTGTATGGATTTTTGGACCAGGCCGGATAATCCACTACCATAGATCATGGCATTTAAGTATACTTCGCCGATACCTTCTCTGATTTGTTTTCTCAGGTGATTGTGATCGCCATCAAAATAGACAAATACTTTATTGCCCAAGACCGTAGTCCTGTTGTTTTGACTGATAAATACTTCGTCAATACCAATATTAGACTGTTTGAGGTCACTCAGATCGGTATAACAGATCAGTTCTATTTTGTCATTGAGTTTGTGCTCCAGGATGCTTTCGATACTTTTAAAATCGTATTCAGCCATAGACAATGCCAACTGCCCTACATTACGTGCCTTGCCATACCAATAGGTGACGAAATTTTGGGTTTCATACATGTACCAGTCATCAAAATCATCATGATGCTGCACCCGATTCTTACCAAACTCTGTCTCAATACCACTCTGGGCCCGCACACCAGTAGTCAGCCAAAAACAAAATAAACATAATAAGTATCGAGACATGAGCAATAAAGATAAAGGATTTTTGTATTCAGATTGAGCGGTCCAAAATTAGTTTGAGCTGCACTAGCACATTAACGATATATTTTGGTGTTGAGTAGGCTTGTAGCTATAAAGTTTGCAGGCAAATACATATTAAAGTTTCCTACATTTAGAAGATAAATAAAAACTAACATTAAAAGGATAGCGCCATCACCTATGAAGTACATCGTCCATTCAAGTTCCGGTCTATTAAAAAAATTGATAGGAGGTATCTGCATCATCTCCGCAGGCATACTAGGATGGTATTTGGTAAAAAAACCGGCGGCGATAGGAGATCAGGCTCCGCTTGAAAAAAGCTTCAAATTAAGTTTTGTAGATGACAACATGAGATATGCCCAGGATGTATGGCCTGAAATCCAGGAGGTCAGAACGCTTGCGCGCGCAGGATGGAAAGGTGAAACCTTGAATGCCCAGGTGTTAATATGGAGTGAAAAACCCATTAAAGCTATACACGTTATACCTACTGAATTGACCGGTACCAAAGGAAATGTCCTGGCCAAGGAAATAATTGGACATGCTTTTGTGCGCTATGTACTGACAGACAGTTATGGTGAAGGATGTGGTGAGCATGCTATCGACTTTAATGGTACTTATACTGTACCAGATCTATTGGATAACACACCTGCCTCTTCGATGCCCGGGCTTTCGGCGATGCCGATTTGGATCAGTATCTCCCTTCCGCCCAATATCGATGCGGATAATTATACCGGTTTCATCCAGGTCATCACGGATGACAAAAAAACACAACTCCAGATACAAATAAAAGTCATCGATCGGACCTTACCCCCACCAGATCATTGGTCGTTTGATCTGGATCTCTGGCAACATCCTGCAGCGATAGCACGTATACACCAGGTACCTTTGTGGAGCACTGCTCACTATGATGCTATGCGACCCTATTATCAAAAACTGGCTAGCCTTGGCCAAAAATGTATCACAACCGGTATCATTCATGAGCCATGGAACCATCAGACCTTTGATGATTATCCTTCACTGATCCGTTGGACCAAACACTATAATGACCATTGGAGTTATGATTATTCGCTTTTTGATGAATATGTATCCTTTGTCTTAAGTTGTGGGATCACCGGGCGGATCAACTGTTATACCATGATACCCTGGAAACTTTCATTTGGATATTATGACGAGGCTTTGGCCAAAGATACTTTTCTGTTGGCAGAGCCGGGTAGCACAGCCTACAAAAAACTGTGGTTGCCCATGCTGAAGGACTTTGCCCAACATTTGAAAACAAAAGGATGGTTTGATAAGACCAGCATCTCGGTTGACGAAAGACCCTTAAAAAGTATGCAGGTGGCCATCAGCATACTCCATCAAGCCGATCCGGATTGGAAAATAGCTTTGGCAGGAGCCTATCATCCGGAGATTGCGCACGATGTTTATGATTACAGTATTGCATCTGCCTGGATGTTTGATTCCACCATCCTGGCAAAAAGAAAATCGGAGCATAAGCCAAGTACATTTTATACCTGTTGTGTTGAAGCATTCCCTAATGGCTACACGTTTTCACCGCCTGCAGAAAGCACCTGGCTGGCCTGGTACGCGGCTGCGAAGGATTTTACGGGATACCTTCGATGGGCATTCAATAGTTGGACAGTGGACCCTTTAAAAGATTCCCGATTTACTTCCTGGCCGGGTGGAGATACCTACCAGATATATCCCGGGCCCCGGTCTTCGATTCGATTGGAAAAATTGAGGGAAGGCATTCAGGACTATGAAAAAATTCAGATCATCCTGCAGGACAATTCAACTTCCGGTATCCAGCGGGCAGAAGAATTAAAAAATTTTCTGACTACTATTAATATATCCGAATTGAAGCAGACCAAGGCTCAGGACATGTTGCAGCCAGGAAAAAAGATTTTAAACTCGGAATAATTATTCATTGGAGGATCTGTGCTGCATGGGACTTTGATTTGACTTCATCTATTATGCGTCTGACAATTCCATTTTCTAAAACAAAAGTAGTCCGGAGTACACCATCATATTCCCGACCAAATAATTTTTTTGGTCCCCATACTCCAAATTTTTTTATAAGCGTCAGCTCCGGATCGGAGATCAGTTCAAATGGCAGTTGGTATTTTTTTATGAAATTCTGATGTTTGCGCTCAGAGTCAGGACTCACTCCATAAATTTTAAAACCGGCATGCTGGAGCGCAGCATAGTGATCTCTAAGATTGCACGCTTCTTCCGTACAAGTTGGTGTATTGTCTTGAGGATAAAAATACAGTATAACTTTGCCTTTGGACAAGTCCTCCTGCGTGATAGTAGCACCACTTTGTAGCCTGTTTGTAAATGATGGAATTTTGGAACCTTCTTTGAGCTTAACCATAATCGCCAATTAATTTATAAATCTTTGATGAATGAAGTCCGACCTAATATGTTCATTTATTATTTTATGAAAGTCCGACTTAATCTTTTTATTTGTTATTTAAGAAAAGTCTGAACGAAGGTCTTTGCATTGCCCCGGTCGTCTTTGACCTGAATGCGCAAGGAATGTTTGCCTGATTTTGTCCGATAATCAAATCTGTGGGTGATCACATCATTTCTCGAGTCTAGTTCCATCAATATCCATTGACCGTCAATATATGCGTCGTAGACCAGTTCTTTAGCATCCCCGGATACTCCAAAATTGTCTAATATTTTAAATTTCATGTAAGTATTTTTGGTCATATCCGTCTTAAAAGTGACAGGTTTGATCGTCGGAGGGATCGTATCTATTTTAACCGCAAAGCTTCCGAAAGAATTTACATTGGTTTCCAGCCAATCTCCATTCCATTTTCCACCCTGATTGGATACTGAGTTGCCACTGATTGAAGCTATGACTGCTTTCTTCATCAAGTTGGCGGGGAGTCCAGATGGTTTAATGGCAAGTTTGTAGGATCTGTGGAGCGGAGTAGAAGGATCATGAATCTTATGGACTAATGAATAAGAATTTTCTTTGGCTTGGGTGGAATAATCCAAGTAAGTATCTGTGTATAATCGATTGGCAGGAATATCGATTTTTACCTCACCTTTTTGCATAGAAAATGGTTGGTCAAAAGATACTAATTGTGATCCGCCCGGTAGTGATTTGGGTGGGCCATCACTGCGTTTTAAGAATAATTTAATCTCAGATTTATTGTTTTCATGGTCGTAGACTTCAATTCTGATCCGGCGTAAACCATCTGTAGATCCTGGTAGCGATATCCAGCCATCATCTTTTTTCTGATAGATAGGCAGCTTGTTTCCAGCCAGTCTAAAAAGCCTGTGATAAACCTGCCTGCTCTTGGATTGCTCTTCATAGTCACGATGGGCATTGGAATATCTCATCTGATCAAAAGAAAATGTGTTCATGTCAAATTCATATTGAAGGGATTCATCCACAAATAGTTTGATGCCGTATACCCCCAATCGCTGGCTGCTCTGGAAACTTTGATCATACGTTTTGATTGCCATTCCTGCAAAATCACTATTGAGCAATATGGTATCCTGTTCTAGCTCAAACCTGGAAGGGATCTTATTGCTTACCGGGAGTGTCATAAGTGGAAAAGGGATACCTTGTTGTTTACCATAAACTTTAAGTGAAAAGATTTTGGGAGCATCTGTATCTTTTACCGTAATGCCAAACTCTAGCGGATTAAGTACTTCTTCCGTCATGCTGTTACGTACTTCAAAATGCAGATGGGGTCCCGTGGAGCTGCCGGTATTGCCGAGATAAGCAATGATTTGACCTTGCGTTACAGGAAAAGTAGTTGCAGTCAATGAAAGATCCAACTCGAAGCGTTGTCTTTTGTAATGCTCTTTGTCAATGTATTGTTCAAGCTCTGGCATAAATCTGTCCAGATGTCCGTAGACGGTAGTATGCCCATTGGGATGTGTAAGATAAAGGGCTCTTCCATATCCGTAGGCTGATATTTTGATTCTGGATACATATCCTTTAGCTGCTGCATAGATGGGTTCACCGACTTGTCCATTGGAGGATTTGATATCGAGGCCTGCATGAAAATGGTTAGAGCGAAGCTCACCAAAGGTACCTGATACGGATATCGCTCTTTTTAAGGGAGAAGAAAATAAAGCAGCCACCTCGTTGGAAGGATCTCCAACATGTTCTATAGGCAGCCTGTATGCCGGCGTTTCAACCTTTTCACCAATCCCAATCAATAAGATAAACCACCAAAACAATAATCTCAACATCAAGTGAATAAATTTGAAGCCAAAGATATATTAAATATATTTTTAATATGTTACTTTAACATTTTTACTAAATTAGTGAAAATTTTTTTATTTATTAGCAAAGCCGATTCAATGTAATAAAAGGAACTCATGGATATTTATTCCCGGCTGATTAAATTTTTTAATTTTTTGATATAATCCAGGCTCAATTTATTCAGATCCTGGTCAGGCTCGAGGGTTTTGGATTCTATTGATTTTAAGATTTTGTGGTTACTCCATTTGTGCCATTCCGAAAGCCATGCATATTGTGTCTGGGTCTTAAAGATTTTGAGTCTTTGTGATTTTCTTTTTTTATACCAGGCTCCTGATTTTTTTTGGTCGTTTATCCACAGAGTTAAATAAGCCTCTATAAGTTCTATCCCTTTTGAATAGGTGCTGGAGCAACGCATTACTTTTATTTTTTTATCGGCTAAAAGATTCAAGGCTTGCTGATATTGATGCTGCGTAGTTTTAGCAGCATCTTCAAGTCCTGAATCATCTTTATTGACTATGATAAGATCAGCTATTTCGGTGATACCTCTTTTGATACCCTGCAGTTCGTCGCCGCCTCCGGGACTGATCAGTAAGATGGTGAGGTCAGTAAGATCTTTGACCGTTAATTCGGATTGACCTACACCTACCGTCTCAATAAGAATATAATCGTACCCGGCGTATTCACAGAGTTGGATGCATTCGCTGGTACGTAAATGAACTCCTCCAAGGTCGTCGCCTGCAGGAGAAGGTCGGACAAACACACCAGGCATCTGTGACAAGGTCTGCATGCGAGTTTTGTCACCAAGTATACTTCCTCCTTTTATGGGACTGCTAGGGTCTATGGATAACACGGCTATCTTTTTAGTATCATCATCTAATAGATTTGATGCCGAAAGATTCTATAAAAGAGCTTTTGCCTACACCTGGAGGCCCCGTGATGCCTATTCTTATCGAGCCTGCTTTATTAGGTTTGCACTTGCCCAATAGGGTAATTGCTTTTATTCTGTCCGATGCTGATTTGCTTTCAATCAGCGTAATAGCTTGCGACAAAATAGCCACATTGTTTTTTTTTATTTCAGACGGCCATGTATTATAGGCAATAGCAGACCTTCCGGAAGAAATTATTTTTTTCGCGAGAGGATTGATATAACCAGCACCTGATGATTTCACGTAGTTAAGCTTTTTAAGGAAAAAAATAATATGGTTAATTACATTAATTGGGGATCAAAATCGTCAATTTATTTGATTATATGTATAAGCAATGGGAGAAAGGCCGGCGACCCGGAAAAGTTTCGGGTGATTTGGTGGTACGCTTACTGCTCGCCGGCCTTATTTTATCTTCTCTTCCTGTAGCTTAATATATTCCGCCCATACTTTTTCTACAATCAATTTAGTCAATCCTTCAATTACAAAGGACCCTTTCAGCGGATCTGCTATTTGTTGAAAAAACGATTCCTCTCTCATGATATATTGGGTTTTGATACCCCAGGCAGGATTTTGATGCTGACGCTCCGGAGCTTCGATTGATAATGCATCAACTCCTCCCACCAGGACACCCACTGCCAAGGCACTGCTGCGGATCATATGGTCATATTTGCCTCCATCAGGATTATTTTTAATGATCGCCGAAATATATATCGGATGATGATGGTCATCCAGTCCTGCGCTCCAAAGTAATTGCATCCATAGCAGGCGCATAGCTCTGATCATACAAATATTTAATACCAGGTCATCACCCGGCATATAATCGATAGCTACTGAGGATATCAATTGCTGTGGGTCATGATGTAAACTTAGAGATTCAATAGAGCGTGCGAGGTGATTCCAATAAGCAGCAAGATCTGCAGCAGTATCATTGTGATTAAAATTAAAAGTAAGCTGTTTAAATGCAGAAAATTTTGAAAAATAGGGACCCTGTGTTTTGTTGACCATGACAGGAAGATTCCACCAGATACCTTTTAGTCCGGTATTCTTTTGCATGACCAGGTACTTACGCAAAGCATCATTGGCTTGTGATGACTGCAGATCAACTTGTATTCCAATCCAATCCAGATGAACATCCTGAAACAAGGTGTTCCAATCGTAATCCGTTTTTTGACCTCTCAGCCGGATATAGCCGGCGCCTAGCTGTAAAGACTCCAACAGGTCTTTGTTGGTGTGCAGATCGAGATTGATGTCAGCGACGATATGCCATGGAGTCGCGGCCTTCAGGCATGTAGGATGAAAGAATAATTTTTTTTCTTCAAATGGCGAAATTCGTGCTCCATCCCAGATATAATCATAGGTTGAGAGATCACCCTGTTTTAGTTCTGATCGAACCTTCTCTAACCAGGTAGGGTAATCTACATTTGATCGAATGACACCATCCATGCTATTTAGCTCTTGATACCAGATCAGCGCGAGGGATGGCGGCCATACGACCTAAAATTTTTCCATCCTTTACAGTGACGAATCTCAAAGTCACATCCCCCATAGGTATCTCGAAAGGACTGTTATATTTTGTAGAATATTGGTCAGGAAAGGTATTGTCCATCGAGTAATAAATGTCAGTCCCCGGCATTTCTGTGGATAAGGTACAGATGATATCATCCCCTTGTTTTTTGACGGTCGCTGTAGCATCGTGAAGTGATCGGGATACATTCCATTGCAATTGATCAAATAATTTAAAATGGTGTTCAGTACGTTGGATAAATGAATCCCAATTTTTAAGGGACTTAGGACTCCAGGCCGTTTCCGCCAGGGCAAATGCTCGCGGATAAGTCATATAAAATGCGTGTCTGATGGTTGGCACTTTTTCTGACCAAAGATTGGCTTGAGCTCCAAGGATATATTTAGGGTCTACCTCATCTGGTACTGGTTCGAGGGAATATACCTTTTGCAGGGTGAGCGAAGCATAGATCCAAAATTCAAGTGCACGATCTCCCTGCATATAGTCTATATAGGTGTAAGCCTGTGGAGTCATAACGACTTCATGTCCTTGCTGTGCTGCTTCTATTCCGCCTTTCATACCACGCCAGCTCATCACTGAAGCTCCAGGAGCCAGTCCACCTTCTAAAATCTCGTCCCAGCCGAGTAATTTTTTGTTTTTTGAAGCTACTATTTTTTCAAGGCGTTTGATAAAATAGCTTTGCACCTGGTGGATATCTGTAAAGTTTTCTTTGGCCATCAATGCTTTGACTGCGGCATTTTCCTCCCAATATCCATGGTAACACTCATCCCCTCCGATGTGGATATAAGGATTGGGAAATAACATAGCTACTTCTGTAAATACTTTGTCGAGATATTCATATACCAGTTCATTGGCGGGATTGAGGGTATTATCGATGAGCATCTTAAAAGTGCCATTACCATACCACTCAGCGAAATTAGTCCCGGGATTGACATATACTTTTTCGTGGGTGCAGGAGAGCTCAGGGTATGCAGCCAGCATCGCCATAGAATGACCGGGTACATCTATTTCAGGTACAATGGTTATCTGATGATCGGCGGCATAACGAACCAATTCCCTGACCTGCTCATGGGTATAAAAACCACCGTAGGGAGTTGCCTCCCCTTCTTTAGGACTTTCCCGATCACCAAAGGTGCCTGCCCGCTCCACTCTCCAGGCACCTACCGAAGTCAGTTTGGGCAGAGATTTTATTTCGATTCTCCAACCATTGTCGTCCGTGAGATGAAGATGAAGTGTATTTAATTTGTAGAGTGCCATGGCATCGATATACTGCTTGACCTCATCCACGGTAAAAAAATGCCTGCTGACATCCAGCATCAAACCACGCCACCCAAACCTGGGGTGATCCTTAATCATGGCGGATGGTATTTTGTAGATGCCCCGATCCGATTCCAGTGGCACCATTTGCAATAGTGATTGGATACCATAGAAAATGCCTGCTGGTTTGTTGGCAGCGATCTGGATGATCTTTGACTTGATGGTTAGAGAATAACCTTCGTCGCCCAGATCAGCGGAGGGAGATTTGAGTATTTCTAAGTTGATCACATTGGTCGATCGATTTTTGGCCTGCAGACGGAGAGATTTGACGATCGGGCTGGAGATAAGATGATCTGCCAGCTTTTTCAGATCTTCACTTTTGGAGGATATACCCACTGCGGAACCCGGCTTCAGTGCAAAATACCCCGAGCCGGCCTGGTAATCTACAGGCATCGGTATGATCGGTGACTGAGCCCTGAGCAGGGAAATGGTGGAAAACAAAAGTATAAATAGTCGTTTCATCTAGTAAATAATGATAAATTAATAAATTACAGCTCCAAATTTAGTCATACTATAGCAGCTATTGGCTTAGCAAACAAAGAAAAACAAATCCATTGAAATCAAAGAAACACCTTCAACCAGACCCGGCGTCGAGCATTATGCCTTCACGAAAATGGAAATGGTTCGTCATAATCCTTGCATTGGTAGTCAACCTGGACACCATCCGATATGATTTTACCCTTGACGATCCCCTGGTCATCACGGGCAATGCATTTGTACAAGAAGGGTGGAAGTCTATTCCTAAAATATTTTCTACTGTCAATCTTGAAGGCTACAGTGGTGAAAAGGAATCCAACTACCGTCCATTGTCTATCAGCCAATTTGCTATCGAAAAAAGCATATTTGGGTTGAACCCGACAGGATTTCACCTTTTGCACATACTCTATTACAGTTTGGTCTGTATGCTGGTCCTTGTATTTCTGACTTTAATTCTTAGAGGTTTGGACCCATGGATTCCTTTTATCATCACGATATTATATACTATACATCCTATCCATGTCGAAGTGGTAGCCAATCTCAAAAGCCGTGATGAAATCATGGGTATGATCGGCATTCTATCCAGTCTGATTTTAATTCTCCGTCCGACAAATTCACTGATGAGCAGACTGGCCCTGGGATTAACTGCATGTGTGGCATTTTTCTCAAAAGAATCCGCCTTGCCATTGATTCTTGTTGCCCCTTTGACTTTATATTTTTTTAGAGAAAAGAGTATTCGACAGATCGTGTCGGATTGTGCGCCGATCTGGATCGCTGCGATCCTTTATCTGTTTATGAGGCAAGTCATCGCCAGAACACCAGGGCCCAACTTTACTCTTGAAGAAAATGCTTTATTCTACTTTAGTGCCCCTGAGCGATGGTTTGCAGCTTTGGCTTTGATAGGACACTATATTCAATTGATGTTATTTCCTTTGACTTTGAGGGCTGACTATTCTTTTGATCAATTGCATTTGAGGGGGTGGTCTGATCCCTGGGCGTACGCAGGTCTATTGATATTGACCATCGCTGTGTATATGGTAGTCAGAGGGTTCAAATCAAAAAGTATGTGGAGTTATGCCTTGATTTTTGCCGGACTGTTTTATAGTGTAACAGCCAATATCCTGGTGATGACCGGGGCTACTTTGGCAGAACGATTTATGTTTGTCCCTTCTTTGGCTTTGATGATATTGTTTGTGTATGCGGTTCAGTCACTTTCTAACAAACTAGCCTTATCGAGAAAGGTAATGTTTGGAATATGTGGTGTATTTGGACTTTTTTGGGTGATTAAAACATTGGATCGCAATCCGGACTGGAAGACCAATGACCTTATCTATGAAGTGTCTGTCAGGGACTCTCCTCAAAGTATCAGAACAATGACCAAAATGGCCAGAAGTAAATACAATCAGGCCCTGGATCCCATGAATCAAGCGAGCAAAGAGGCACTCCTTGCTGAAAGTCAAAGCTTGCTTGATAAATCTATTGGTCTTTATGATGGATATGGATTGTCCCATTTACTCAAAGGGCTTATCCTTAGATTGCGGAATGATTACCCCGGAGCCATAAAACAGCTGACGATGGCAAGTACTTCCAGACAGGAAGCGCCGACTGCACATTTGCAGCTGGGAATTACCTACAGAATGATGCAAAATGATGCAATGGCTACCAGAGAATATCAAATGGCAGAATCCAAAGGGCTGAAGTCGGCTCTATTGTATCATGAGATGGCAACCTTATATGCTGATACGAATCAACCCCAAAAAGCAGTAGAATATTACAAAAAATTGAACGACCTGGATCCAAAAGATAAAAACACCCTCAGCCAATTGGTCAAAATCTACCGGGACGAGTTAAATGATACGGAGCATGCCAGGTTTTACAATGAAAAGCTAAAACAACTGATAGAAGCTAAGCAATGAAAGATCATCAAATGGCTTAAAATTTTATTCATCATGGTACATCTATGGTTCTTAAAACCTTGTTGATGTCTATTCTGCCCAGGATGATCTCACTCACTTTATCTATCGACACCCGATCTTGTATTAAAGTATCTCTGTCGCGAATGGTTACGGTATTATTTTCTAAGGTGTCATGATCGATGGTCACGCAATAGGGAGTACCGATGGCATCCTGGCGACGATAGCGCCGGCCGATCGCATCTTTTTCATCATATTGACAATTAAAAGAATATTTGAGTTGATTGAATACCTCCTGGGCTTTGGAAGTAAGGCGGTCATCATTTTTTAGCAAGGGTAAGATCGCACACTTCACAGGCGCAAGTGCAGGATGGAGTTTGAGTACCAGTCGTGTACTTTCTTTGCCATCTGCGTCTGGCACGATATCTTCCTGAAAAGCCTGGGACATGATCGCAAGGAACATTCTATCCAACCCTATCGAAGTCTCTACCACATAAGGCACATAAGACTCGTTGGCTTCGGGATCAAAGTATTGCATTTTCTTGCCACTGTATTTTTGATGCTGGGTGAGATCAAAATCAGTCCTGCTATGGATGCCTTCTATTTCTTTAAAGCCGAAAGGAAAATCGTATTGAATGTCGACTGCTGCATTGGCATAATGGGCCAGGTTTTCATGGTCATGGTAGCGCAGTTTTTCTGCCGGGCTCCCGATGGCCAGATGCCAGGCGAGGCGCATTTTCTTCCAATAATTATACCATTTCATTTCTTCGCCGGGCTTGACAAAAAATTGCATTTCCATTTGTTCAAATTCGCGCATACGAAAGATAAACTGGCGGGCTACGATTTCATTTCTAAATGCTTTGCCGATCTGGGCTATACCGAATGGAAGTTTTTGACGGGTAGTTTTCTGCACATTGAGAAAATTGACAAAAATACCCTGTGCAGTCTCCGGTCTCAGATAAAGCTTGCCTTCTTCGCCGGCGATATTGCCGAGCTGGGTGCTGAACATGAGATTGAACTGCCTCACTTCGGTCCAATTGCGTGAGCCGCTGTCTGGATCTGCTATTTCACAATCTTCAATAATCTGCTTGAGGGCTGCCATATCTTTGTCCCGCATCGCAGCCTGGAGCCGATCATTGACTTCAATGGATTGGCTATGCCATTTTGAGGCTTGAGGATGCGTTGCCTTAAACTGAGCCTCATCGAAAGCCTCGCCGAATCGCTTTCGTCCTTTTTCTGCTTCTTTATTGACCTTGTCTTCCAGTTTGGCGATAAAGTCCTCAATCAGTACATCTGCGCGATATCTTTTTTTGGAGTCCTTATTGTCCACCAGAGGATCATTAAAGGCATCTACATGTCCTGAAGCCTTCCAGGTAGTCGGATGCATAAAGATGGCAGCGTCAATACCTACGATATTCTCGTGCATCTGGACCATGGCTTTCCACCAATATTCTTTGATATGGTTGCGCAACTGCGCACCGTATGGTCCATAGTCGTATATGGCCCCTGGTCCATCATAGATCTCGGAGGCGGGAAATACAAAGCCATATTCTTTACAATGGGACACTAATTTTTTAAAGACATCTTCCGGAGCAATAGCCATATTTTTAAGTTTTTTAACCCAATTCCAAGGATAAGAGTCTGCATCACTGCCCGTGGCATGACCCTACTCAGAAATTGGAGCCCGCAAAGATAATCAATCTGGCTATTGTGTAATTAGGAGGTTTGAATGAAAGTAATTACGGTGTATTTTAACATTTAATGATAGCAAAGCGAAAATTAATTTGCCTGGGAGTATCATCTAGATTATCAAATCCAAGACCAACGCATATAAAATTTAATCTTCAGAATCATCATCGGTCTCTTTTTTGCCTGCATTTTTAGATGGGTACAAGACTTCGGCATGCACACTTTCCAGATAGGTCATCAATCTTGTTTCCAGCTCTTTCACTTTTGGCTTATTGGATGAGGATATATCATTTAACTCACCTAAATCATTTTTCAGATCATACAGTTCAACCTTTTTTGATTTCCAAAACTTGATGAGTTTATAATCACCAACCCGAATGGAAGAATGGGCGTTTCCAAAATAATGAAATACCAGCTGATCATTTTCCCTTTTGAATGGATGAGTGGATGAGGATGCAAACAAAGGCTTGAAGCTCTTGCCATCCAAATTGGGCGGAAGCGCATGCTTGTTTTCTGCCAAATCACTCAAAGTAGGCAAGATATCCCAACCTGTGACAGGGACATCCGATTGGCTGCCAGGCTTGATGCCAGGTCCAATCACCATGAAAGGTACTCTGATACCACCTTCGTACAGGGTCCACTTGCCGCCCCTCAAAGGATAATTCCTAGTTTTCCTGGCAAAAGTCGAGGGGTGATCAAACTTGTTTTTTACAGGAGGGATAAATTCGACGCCACCATTATCGGTCATGAGTATGATATAGGTGTTGTCACCAATGCCCAATTTATCCACCATGTTTAATATTTTACCTATACCCGTATCCATGTCTTCCAACATTCCTGCATAACCGGGATTGTTATGAATCGCTCCTTTCGTTTTATTGCTGTATTTCTCGTAGGTTTTTTCTCTGGTTTGGAAATCCACATGCGTAGCATAATGGGAAACCTGAAGGTAAAAGGGATGACCACTTTTTGCCTGGCGATTCATGAAGTTTAAGGCTCTTTTGGTAATGCTCTCAATGCGTTTCGGATCATTGTTCAAAAAAAGATCCGACCACTTAGTCTTTTTGGTGGAGTTCATGTCACCATTATTGTTTCCGGTATCACCATCGCTTTCGTCATAGCCCAGGTCTTCAGGAAAAATATCAGCACGTAAATCCCACTTCCCAAAATGGGCAGCCCGGTACTCCGGTGAAATGGATTTCAACATTTGGGGAATAGCTGTAACTTTTTTGAAATCAGGATGATAGTTCTGTTTGAAATCTGCATCTCCCTGGCGTGCAGGTGTCTGCCCAAATTGGATACTTCTCCTGGTGGGACAGCACAAAGCACATGGAGCATAGCCATTGGTAAAACGCATTCCCTTTGCAGCGAATCGTTCGAACTGCAGCGTTTCAAAGTAATCACTTTTTGAATTCGGCAGCTTATCGTCCATCAACTGAGAGGTGCTTGTCCAACCTTGATCATCTGTAAGAATGAAGATAAAATTTGGTTTATTGGCTGGCACTGATTTATGGGAAGAAAATAACAGCACAGACAAAACCCCAATTCCAATGAACGCAAAAGGTAACAAACTAAAGACTTTCTTGGCTGGATTACTCATTTTGTTGATTTTAAATATTTGTATTGCGATTGGCTTTTTGCTCTTTGGTGCTTTAAGATAGGGTCAATAATCAATGATTCCTATTCAATACTATTTTGATTGAATTTGGTATTTGGTCCATTGTTTCCTGAAAAGATTGTTTTCCATCGATGATCTCCAGGAGCTTAGAACTTTCAGAGGTAGCTCCATTAAATGTAGTACCCTTGCTGATCAAACTGCCTTCAGAAACCAAACTGGCGCCCAACCGATCACTCCAAACTTTGATACTGGCCGGCTTTGATACATCCATTTCTGCTTTGATTTCCCAACCGCCAAAGCTAAACACACCAAGGGTTTCTTTAGCATCAATTTCCTCAAACTTTCCATCAGGCTTTATTTGAAAAATGGCCAAATACCGCATCTTCCTAGTTTTTTCCCTGGTGACTCCACTAAAATGCCATTGGTTTTTCATCTCCAAAAGTTCACCATCCTCATCCCTTTTCTGTTTCCAATTTTCTACAGATACTGAAAATGTATCCGTCAAAACGAAATCTATTGGTGAAGAACTGTATAAAGAAACCTTAGCTTTGGCTGTCTGATTATGAGCGAGCAGTGTTTTAGATAATGGGTCTGCCTGGAATCCATCTTCATTGTGCAAAAGCCAAGTCCATGCTGCTGGATGATCTGCTTCCAATTCATCATATAGCACCATAACGGAAGGTCGAAGCATGATATAATGACGCCGGAAGGTTTTCATACCCAGATCAATCTTTTCGCCTTCATCGAATCCTGAATAAGCATTCGAAGCATCACCTACTGCATATGAAATTACTTTACCATGTAGAAATCTTGGAATCCATCCATAAGCACCTGCATTGAATGGTTGCCCAAGGCCATCTATCAAAACACCATTGTGCCCACGGGTATCTTTATACCAACCCATGAAGTGTGGATCGCCCATATTGATGCGGTACCCGGTGTTGTAAAAAGCTTTTTGCCACCGTACGCTAAGTTGAAGGTGTTCTGCTCCGCATGTGCGTGAGCCAAAGGCCCAAATGGACTGCTGCGCAGGGACAGCATTAAATCATTTTTGGAGTCCTGCAAGGCAGTATGCATATAAGCAACACCTCCCTCTAGAAAGACAGCCGCTTGTGGAAGATCAAAGTGATCGATGGGCTTCGGCATGTTCCATGTATTTCCTCGCACAATCCGAAACCAATAGAACTCCGGATCATCGTGAACAGAATAATTAAGTGTCTTCAAAGATTCAGCAGCATACCAAGCTGAATATGGATCATTGAATATAGCAGAAGATAAGTGCACATACGCTGCATTTCGAATGACAGTTTGAGCATTGCCATCACTACCATTGCAAAAACCATCCGTGACTGAACCCGGAGGAAATGCGTACATCATCCACCTAGGATTGTTCTTGTACCACGGATTGCTTAAAAAATCTACTCCAGTGAGGTCTTTTAGTGAAAAAGCAATTTCAAGCATAGCCAAGGTATTCAACTTGAAATAACCAATTCCATTAAACCAACTACCATCCGTCTCCGCCATTTTAGGAGCCTGGGCTATCCACAATTCATATACGTATTCCATCCATTTAGGTGCGTCTCCTGTCTCATGCATCAAAGCCATAGAGGTCCTGTAAAGATCCAAAAGAAGACCTTGCCATACATGCATAGAAGACGATCTTACCTCAACCTGATTGCGCCATTGATCATAGAATCGATTGGCACGGGCAGAGACCTGTTTAACTATGGTTTCACGTTCTGCAGTAGTGAGCAATTCCCAAAAGGTATCTACACCAATGGCCAGACTTGACATGATGCTGCCATCACCAAAGTTGCCCAACACTGTTATGCCATCGGGATCAAGCGCCGAAGCATCCAGCATCCATTTTTTTGCAGCGACAAAATATTTTTGATCTCCGGTCAGGATGAATGCTTTGGACATGAAAGCCAAAGGCTCACTAATTCTACCTCCTAATTCTTTGCTGGCATGAAGGGCTAGCTTTTCGTTTTCATAATCATTTTTGCCTTGAATTTTAGGCTTGCCTGAGCTTTCATCAGGGAGAGATTCGTTAAGATACTTATTAGCTTCGTTAATGACAAAAATGTATTCCTTGTAATTCAGCGTTCTATATCTTAAATCAGGTAATAATTCTTTTGAAGCAAGAACTCTCGGGTGTGAGACACTTATTTTATCGACCAACTTACTAAATTCAGGTACCAAAAAATTCGGTGTTGACCGGGTGATTTCAAAGGAATCTATTTTTCCCCAATTGCCTTTTTCGGTTTTGAATTGCCAGTACCACTTACCGACTGAAAGTTTAGTATGTGGATTAAAAATAGCAAAAGGGATTCCGTGTTTTTCGATCCGGTGATCAGAAAAATCTTTTAAAGTCGACATTCTGATCCCATAAGATCCTTTCTTTGTTGACGGCCATTGAAAACTGGGAGAGTTGAATGCAGGTTCTTCATCTAATGCCGGACTGGTCCAAATACGAATTTTGGGGTAGATCACAGGAGCATCAACTTTGAACATCGCCTGTTCATTCTGCGAAATAGCAGATCCATTACACATCAAAATAAAAAAGAAAAAGTATAACAGATGTTTCATTTGAATTTATAAAATTTTGGAAAGATCACAACTTACTGTTTATCTATTTTGAAACAGGTTTTTAAGCACTCGTGGTACTTCATCAACAACTTCTTGAAATTTTTCATTGTTGTCAATGACTTCAAACAATTTAGAGCTTTCACTTTGCTTTCCATTAAATGCTTTACCCCGGCTCATCAAAGGCCCATTCGAAACCAAACCGGCGCCGGTTTTATCATTCCAAACTTTAATACTGGCCGGCTTAGAGGCATCTAATGCGGCGTCGACTTTCCAATCTCCCACGGCGAATAAACCGGTATGACTTCCAGGAACTATTTTTTCAAATGAACCATCGGGTTTAACCTGTATGATAGCCAGGTAACGCATGTCTGTAGATTTTTGATCACTGGTACCTTTGAAATGCCATTGATTTTTAAAGGTAATGGTATCGCCTTCTTCATCAATCTTTTTTGTCCAATTGTCAACAGGAATGGTAAACTGATCAGTGATATTATATGAAATTGGAGCAGATGAATAAAGCATGACCATTGATCTGGCGACTTCACTCTCTGCGGTAATACAATGTGTCTCTTCGTCAACTGCCAATCCATTATCATTGTGCAACAGCCAGGTCCATTCAGCAGGGTGATCAGCTTTTAGTTCATCATATATGATTATAATTGAAGGTCGGAGCATGATATAATGACGCCTAAAGGTTTTCATTCCATAGTCTATTTTTTGACCTTCATCAAAGGCGGCATAAGCATTGGACGCATCACCGACGGCATAGGAGATGTCTTTGCCGTGCAGAAATCTTGGTATCCAACCATAAGCACTGGCATTGAATGGCTGACCCTGGCCATCGATCAATATACCATTGTGCCCTCGGGTATGCTTGTACCAGTCTAAGAAATGCGGATCACCCATGGCAGGTCGATAACCAGTGTTATTAAAAAGCCTTTTTCCTCCATAAGCGATATTGAAGGTGTTTTGATCAGCGTGTGCATGACCCATAGGCCCAAAAGGACTACTTCGTAAAGACAGCATCAGGTCGTTCGCTTCATGCTGAACGGTGGTATGCATGTAAGCGACGCCACCTTCCGGGAATACTGCAGCTTGTGGAATGACCGATTCATCTACAGGCATAGGTGTTTTGAGCTTGGACCCGGTTTTTATCCTGAACCAGCTAAAGTCTTGGTCATCAGAAAGTTCTTTGGTCAGTGAGTTGGTCACGGCCTTTGAATACCAGGCAGCGTATGGATCCTGGAAGATCTTTGACAAGACATCTGTATATCCGGCATAATTAAGCGGAGGGCGAGGATGTTTATCGCCATCATTTGAAAATCCGTCAGCGATGGAACCGGGGGGGAAAGCATACATCAACCACCTTGGATTGTTTTTAAACCAGGGAGAAACCATAAAATCGACCCCGGTCAGATCTTTGAAAATGGTTGAGACATCTACCAAAGTCAACATGTTCATACCAAAATAGGAAGTACCATTAAACCAGGCACCATCTTCTTCTGCCATCTTAGGTGATTGCGCTATCCACAGTTCATAGATGTATTCCATCCATTTAGAGGCAGCCGGCAACTCTCCTTTCAAGGCCAATGAAGTTTGCAGTAGGTGATGCATGATGTGTTGCCATACATGCATGGAGGAGGACCGACTCTCTACCTGACCAATCCACAGCTTATAAAATTGATCAGCACGAACAGCCACATGACTCATGATAAGACTTCTTTCATCTGGTGACAAAAGGTCCCAAAAAGAATCGACACCAACTGCAAGTCCGGACATAATGCCGGCATCACCAAAATTATTAGTATGGGTAGCTCCGTTTGGATCCCATTTTGCGACTTGCAGCATCCATTTTTTTGCAGCGATAAAATATTTTTCATCCCCTGTAAGCAGGTAAGCCTGACTGAAACCTAATACCGCCTGATGTACTCGCCACCCCAGCACTTTACTGGCGTTCTGGGCTATTTTCTCATTTTCAAAATCGTCTTTGCCAGAAAAGGTAGGAAGCGCCAATGATTCATCTGGCAGTAGCTGGGTTAGATCAAGATTTGCCTTTTCTATGATAAGATTGGATTCTTTAAGGTTTTTTGAGGTGGTACGCAATGTAGCGATATCCTTTTTTTGAATAAGTACTCTAGGGTGTACCACAGGAATATTGGCCAACACTGTATTGATGGCAGGGGCATCAAATGTAGGGGTGGTAGACTTTATGGTAAAGGAATCTATAGGGCTCCAGGCGTCGGCATTAATCTTATGCTGCCAATACCATATACCTGATTGAAGCTCCTGGTGAGGATTGAAAATAGCATACGGCAGATCAGTACGTTCAATCAGGTTTACTTGAAAACTTCTGGATGTGGAAACACGGATACTGTATTTTGATTTTTTTCTTGAAGGCCACTCAAAACTCGGTGAATTCCACCTGGGCTCTTCCCCCGAAGATGGTGAGGTCCAAACCCGGTATTTTGGATACGGAGCAGTAGCCTTTGTTTTTTTGATAAAATTGGTTTGAGCACTTATGAGGCCAATCTCCACTGACAAAAAACAAAACCAAAAAATCACATGTCTCATGTTTATTTATTTTTATTGTGCGATAACCACTGCTGATACTGCTTGTTCAATTCCTCCACTTTTTCAGGATATAATTTTGCAATATTCTTCATTTCGCCAGGGTCAGATTCTAAGTCTACCAGGAAGAGGGCATCGTCTTTAGTCAATTCACCTTTATTGCTTTTGTCATCAGGATTTCCCAATAGCTTCCACTTTCCTTTTCTGGCAGCCCACATGTCTTTACCGAATGCCCAACAATATCCTTCTTCATGAGGAGATGATGCGGTTTGATTTTTGATTACAGGGACAAGACTCTTTCCATCCAATTTATTATCATCTAAAGGAACATTGCACAATTGAGCAAGTGTAGGCATCCAGTCTGTGTTGACAGCAAATTGGTCCCTGACCTGATTTGCAGGGATTTGACCGGGCCAGCTGATCATGGATGGTACCCGGATTCCTCCTTCAAACAGACAAGCTTTGGCGCCTCTGTATATCCCTGCGTTCCCTCCACCAAAATGAGCCCGTTCTTCGGTTGAATAGCCATTGTCAGATTGAAATAGGATGATCGTATTTTCCATTAAACCAAGCTCAGATACTTTATCCAGCAACTGTCCAATCTTATCATCCAGGGTAGACATAAAAGCTGCATACAGATTACGAGGATAAGGCACTCCCTTTGTATTATAATATTCAAGCCATTTGGGATCGCCCTGATACGGATAATGAGGCATATTGATAGCAAAATACATAAAGAAAGGATCCTTTTTGGCTTGAGCCATATAGGTGCTGGCTTCCTGCACCATCAGGTCTGGAAAATATTGTCCCGGATAATATACCTCTACCCCGTTTCTAAAGAGATCATGCTTGTTCGGGCCATTCCAATAAAAAAAATGTGAATAATTATCTATGCAGCCCGCAATATGACCAAAGGAATAATCAAAGCCCTGAGCATTTGGAGACATCTCCGGAGTATACCCTAAATGCCACTTACCTATATGCGCTGTTTTGTATCCGGCATCTTTGAACATTTCTGCCATGGTGTATCGATTATTTGGCATGCCGCCATTCAAATTGGTTGCGCTGGCATTGCCCGGCATTCCCGCTCTTTGTGGTGTCATACCCGTCAGTAAGGATGCCCTGGATGGTGAACAAACCGGTGAGGCATAAAACTGGGTAAACATAACCCCGCTTCGAGCCAATTTGTCAATATGAGGTGTTTCCAAATCTTTCGAACCATAGCAGTTGAGGTCTATTGCCCCCTGGTCGTCGGAGTAGATTAGGATCACATTAGGCCTTTGTTGTGCTTTAGAAAATATGGAACACAACAATAATAAAAGGAGTCCAATGTACTTTTTCAAATCAACTATGCTCATCCACTATCTTTTTTATTTAATGAGAAATTTAATAAAGGGGTCATTATTTGCCTTGGCCCATTCCATCAATTGTGTACGGCACTCATTCAATTGGGTCTTATAGGATGGGTCATTGATAAGATTGACCATTTCGCCAGGGTCATTTTTGAGGTCATATAGGGTTTCTCTTTGATTACCCAGATCATATATCCAATATTTAAATTGTTTGTTTCTGATCATTCGACCTTCTGGTTCTGGTTTTTGTCCATCTATAGCCTCTCCTTGTGTAAGATGATCTGATACGACAATATATTTTCTTTCCGGAGCAGCCTGGTTATTTAATATTTGTCCTTTCAAGCTTACACCTTTTTTGTTGGAAGGAAGGGGAATACCTGCAAAATCACACAAGCTAGGCAGCATATCTATACCGGATTGAACCAGAAATTCAGATTGTCGGGCTTTCATACCCGGGTAGCTAAAGATCAAAGGCACTTTTGCAGATTCTTCATACAAAACAGTCTTTTGGTTCCAACGGTGTGCACCCTGCATGTCTCCATGATCGGAGGTGAACACAATTAACGTGTTTTTGTCAAGTCCTGATTCGCGAAGCGCAGCAAGCACTTGTCCTATCTGCTCGTCTACCTTTTCTATGAGTCGATAATAAGCCCATAGGTACTGTCGCCACTTATCATTAGAAAAATCGCCTACCGGAAATAGATGACTTTTTTGCATCGATGTTCTGATCAACTGCATAATATCTGTTTCGTCCACAGAAGGCAGTGCATTGGGCCTCAAAGGCGGGCAGGAATCAGGCGAGGGTGCTTCACCGATTGCCCCATCCGGCAAATCTTCATCCCTGGCCCATTGACAAATATTATGTGGATTCATGAAAGAAACCACTAAAAGAAAGGGAGCATTTCGCTTAGTTTGAATGAATATCTTTGCTTTTTGTGGAGATAGGCTATCATCTCCATTTCCTTTCTTGTCAGGAAGAAAACTAAATCCATGAGACGCAGTATTGTTTCTGTCATAGGGCAAGTGCCATTTGCCTACAAAACCGGTTTCATATCCGACATTTTTGAATATGGTACCCATGGAAGGAAATTCTTTCGGATCGATCAATTTTTCATCATTCGTCTGGATACCTGTCTCGTGTGGGTATCTTCCAGTAAACAATGAACTTCTGGATGGAGTACACAGTGGATTCGCACAGTAGGCATTGGTGAAGCTAACACCTTTAGAAGCCAACAAATCCATGTTAGGGGTATTGATATATTTATTTCCCAAACGGTGGCTCATAACATCTGCTGATTGTTGATCGGTGATGATGATTAATATATTGGGCTTTTCTTGAGCTGATAAGGTCAGTTGAGAATGTACCAATATGAAAAACATGCAGGTCTTTAGCCAGGTGGCTTTAAGCTGTAGTCGTTTTTTTAAATTTTTCATTACGCCTATTTTGATTTTCATTGATTAGCTGTAGTCTTGGTTTTGAATACCTGATTGCCAGGATAAAGTTATCATACCAGGAGTCATAAATTACTTTTTATTGTCTCCAGTCTTTTCTATGCTATTAAGAATTCGTTTCATATCATGTGCATAACGCTCTCCCATCAAAATGGCACTTTGAACATCGAAGTGTGTACCATCCTGGGTAAGGGTACCTTGAGAAATCGCAACTGCGGTATGATCCATAAAGTCTGGTAGCTGGAGGATCATTTCGTTGAATGTAAACCGCCTTCCGTTAAAAAGAAATGCACGATCTACAACAGCACTATCTTCTTTTCTTATAGGAGCTCTACCTGACATATTTGATTGCCCAATGACCAAATAAATATCCAAAGATCCAGGAGTTTGAGGTGGTACGATGTCTGTGTCAAATATTAAGACCTGGCCAATAGCAATCTGTTGAAGATGAAAAGTAAGTAGTAGAAGAATAAAACACCGATACTTCAACCTGTTAATTTGCATTCTTTATTTTTTTATATCCCAGACCTGGAAATTTCTATATTGAAAATCGGTCCATTGCATTTGCCTGAATCCCATCTTGCCATCGCGTAAGACAGGTCCGTATTTCTGCCCATCATCCTGCCAGTCAATAATTTTTCTGCCATCAATAAACATAAGGATATGGGCTTCCTCTTTGATTAAGGTTATTTTATGGATAGCTTTCGATTTAATGGGAATGCCTGGCTCAACTTCCTGTACTAAATTGAATCCTGTATTTTTCCGGAGATGGGATATTTCTCTACCGGGAGCGTCCCTCCCGTTAGCGTAATAGGATATATGATAGCTGTTGAACAGATCACTTTTGGTATATTGACGAAAGGTTCCGTCCCTTACAGGAAAAGAAGGATCAAATATGCTTTCCCCTTTGGCGCCTTTAGCCGCAAAAAATATAATGCACAAGCCGGCTTCTGTTTTTAGGTTTTGCACCTCCCACTCAGCCATAAAGCTGGAAGGAAAATCTTGTGGACACCAAAAAACATGATGGAATTTTTCATTGGGTGAGTACATCCTCATCCAACCTTCCTTAAAAGAAATCACTCCTGGTCCTTCCATTCTCCAACCCATGACATCAGCATCCATAGCCAGGGCATTGTCATAAATCAATGTTCCTTTTGAGAAGTCTGATATCTTATCCTGGGCAGATATATTGATCCACAAAAAACAGATTAAAATCAACCAAAGTGTTTTAGATATCATATTCAAAACTAGTTTATTGAAGCGGCCTCCATTAGAATCCATCATCATCATCATCTGGAGACTTTGGTTTTTTATCTTTTTTATCCGCTTTTTCTTTTTTCACTTCAACTCTAACCATCTTTGGGAATACTTCTCTGAATGAGGTGATGAGTTTTATTTGATCCTCCGTTAAACTACTTTCCGACACACGATTTTCCTCCAATGGATCCTTGAGAACATTGAAAATCTCTCCGGACTCATATAACTTCCATTCTTTATTGTGTACAAACCTGGCTTTTGCAAAACCACCTTTGTGGGGATCATAATGAGAAAACAACCAAGGGTGAGGTTCATATTTATTGCCCATGATCAAAGGCAGGAAACTCTTTCCATCAGTAACAAAATCATAGGGTAAATCAATGTTGGCAACCTCAACCATGGTTGGAAGAAAATCTGAAAAATCAATCAAGTTATCCGTGACCTGTCCCGGTTTTATTTTTCCTTTCCAATAAGCTACCAGCGGAACATGGTTGCCATATTCATTGGTATGGCCTTTCATGCCGGGTATGATTCTGCCATCTTTCATAGTAGAAGATATTCCAACCCCGGTACCATTATCACCAGTAAATAAAATGAGTGTATTCTCAGCCAGTCCCAATTCGTTCACTTTATCTATAATTGCTCCAACATTCTTGTCCAGATAGGACATTTCATCTTTGAAAAATGAATTATTTGAAGGAGATCCACCTGTACCACCTTTAGGGACTACTTTAAAATCCTGATAAACCTTGCCATTGCCAGGGGTTGGCACGAAAGGCCGATGCGAAAGGACCATCGGATAATAGACTAAAAATGGAACATCCTTTTTGCGGGTGATAAAACTTTTGATAAACTTAACAAAGAGCTCAGGACCATACTCTGAGTTTTCATACTTTTTCATTTTGCCATTCTCAATCAACTGCGGATTTTTATAACGCTCATTGTAAGTCGAGGTTGTATCAGTGAGGTTCCAAAGTAAATATTCATCAAACCCTGCTTTATAGGGCACGAACTGATCTCCCCGCAATTGCCATTTGCCTGCGATGCAAGTGGCATAGCCAGCTGATTTCATGATATGAGCAAAATTTGTTTCGTTTTGATCCAGATATCCCCAACTTTCGTAATTCCGGAAATTGGATTTACCGGTCATAATCTGAACCCTGGAAGGAGAACACAAAGGCTGAGAATAACAATGCTCAAACCTGATGCCGCCTTTGGCCATTTGATCGATCCTGGGCGTATGATAGGAAGTACTGCCATAAGCACTAATGGTTTCAAATCCAATATCGTCCGCCAGGATGAGGATGATGTTTGGTTTTTTGGCAGTTGGGCTGTTTTTCTTATCCACATTGATGAAGGCAAAGGTGACGACCATGCCCAAAACAGATAATAGGATGAATAACAATTTTGACTTTTTCATAAGTAGTTCTATTAAAAGAATTATGATGTGTAAAATCCTGACTTAGGATATCTGCTCTTAAATTACGCTTACACTTGCTTTTACTTGGTAACTAGTAGCATCAAAACCGGTTCGGTGTATTGATGAAAAAGCATTGAACTTCCGCAAGCTGGCCATACCCTATGATTTTTTGTCTCTATAACCTAAGATTTTACAGGCAATAAAGATATAACTTATTTGCCAAAGTCTGTCCAGCTGATTTATGTCAAATAAGTGTACTAAATATTTTTTGAAGGCAATGAATTTAATATCAGGCGCTCCCTAAAATTGGTGAGAAAATCGTTTTAGATTACCTGCACTAGATATTATCCGACGAGTTTTACTTTTTTTCCAGTTTTCACTGCTTTAAATATGGCATCTATAATCTTGAGATCTTTCAACCCCTCCGCTCCATCTACAGGAACGACTGGTTTTTTCCCCTGCAGAATAATGTCAGACATTTCATCCATTTGGACGGTCTGATGGGTGATATGTTCGTATATGATTTCCCCTTTATTGCTCCTGGCTTTGATAGGACCATACCCGGTAGATGGTTGCATTTCGGCAAATCCTTTTTCACAATTGAGATAGAATTTGTCCAGGCCATTCATCGCATAGGTAGACAGGCAGGAAGCAGTGGCACCGCTTGGGAATCCAAATTGGAAAGTGATGGTTTCATCTACGCCATCTTTAAATTTGACTTTGTCATTTTTAGTCTCCTGGGCAGTGACCCAGATAGGTTCTTCGCCGATCATATATCGGGCGCCATTGACCGCATAGATACCGATGTCCATCATAGACCCTCCACCTGCTAGTTTTTTATTGAGTCGCCATTGGGTAGGATCCCCTATTCTAAATCCTGCCAAGCCCTGGAAAAAAAGTGGTTTGCCCAATTCGCCATCCTTCCTCATACGGATGATCTCCAGTGTCTTTGGTTCCAGGTGCATGCGGTAACCGACCAAAAGTTTAACATTGGCTTGTCGACATACATCGATCATTTCCTGCCCCTCCTTTGCATTCAAGGCCATCGGCTTCTCAGAGATCACATGTTTGCCGGCTTTGGCTACACGGGCTGCAAAAGGTTTGTGCAAAGAGTTGGGAGTTATGATATACACCGCATCAATATCAGGATTGTCCTTGATGGCATCCATGTTTTCATAATTGTAACAATTGGCAGCAGGGATATTATATTTTGATTGCCACGTAGTGAGCTTAGCAGGGGTACCACTAATGGCTCCTACGAGTTTGGCCCGGGAACAAGCTTGCATCGCATCGGCTACCCGTGTACCATAACTGCCTAGTCCTAGAATAGCTACTCTTAATATCGGGCCGTCGTACGGTTTTTCTTCTGAATCAGACAAAAACTTAGTTTGAGTTAAGTTCAACAGAGGCAAAGCCAGCACCGGGGCTGTCAGCTTTTGAATAAATTTTCTTCGAGAACTCATGATAGTTGTAAGTTTAAAATTAGTTTATTGAATATACGGTGAATATACAAACTGAATCGACTTTTGGGGAATAGAGATCTTAGTTTTATTTCTATTGTATTAATAATTCATAAGTTTTCATTAATAAAAATACCCGGTATGGAGGAATATTTATGAGCAGTGAGTTGAGTAGTCAATTTAATTTTGACAATAGGTGTAACAAATGATTTTTATATTTGAACCTACCTTTCAAAAACAATGGGATGCGAAATAGCCTTCTTGTTTTATACGCTACACTTTTTTTTAATTCCGTTTTTTCGCAGATAGCATCTGGTAAAGGTAAATGGCTGGGAAATGTAATCAACTCCACTACCCCAGCTAATTTTATTACTTATTGGAATCAGGTTACTCCGGAGAATGCCGGTAAATGGGGATCTGTAGAAAATAGCCAGGATGTAATGCAATGGGGCATCCTCGATATGGTATATGACCAATCACGCACGAAAGGTATCCCATTTAAGTTTCACACGCTTATATGGGGCCAACAAGAGCCGGCATTTATAAAAAATCTCTCATCCTCATTGCAGCTCAAAGAAGTAGAATCCTGGATCATGCAAGCCTGCAGCCGATACCCTGAGGCGGAATATATAGATGTGGTCAATGAACCCTTGCATGCACCTCCATCGTATGCTGCTGCTTTGGGAGGTCAGGGCATTACAGGTTGGGACTGGATAGTTTGGGCCTTTGAAACTGCCAGGAAATATTGCCCTAAAGCAAAGCTAATACTCAATGACTACAACATCCTCAGCAATGATGAAAATACTTCCAAATTTATCGAAATCATAGAGGTGCTCAAAAGTAAAAAATTAATCGATGGAATAGGAGAGCAAGGTCATTTTTTTGAAACTACTCCGCTCCAAACAATACAGGACAACCTGGGTCGCTTAATATCGACCGGACTACCGATTTATATTTCAGAATTTGATGTCAATATAGCCAATGACCAGGATCAATTAGAAAAATATAAACAACTGTTTCCAATATGGTGGGAGCATCCGGCGGTGAAAGGTGTGACACTGTGGGGATATCAGCAAAACCAAATTTGGAGGACCAACGCATATCTTTTGCGGTCGGATGGATCTGAAAGACCTGCCATGACCTGGCTTAAAGGTTATATAGGACTATCCACCTCGATTCGACCATTGCAATTGCCTGATCAATACTTAAAGATTGTAACCAACCCTGTAACCAACCATCGTCTGAGGTTGGAGTATGACGAACAAATAAAAAAATTGGAAATACTATCTGTTATGGGTAGTCTGCTGCAAACCTATAGAAATGTCAGCACCAATGCCAGCACGATGGATATCGATCTCCCTCATGGATTATATTTTGTTAAAGCTTATTCTGCTCAAGGATTTGTATTAAAAAAATTTATTTTAGATTAATTCCTTTACTGTTGGCTGATCTATCATGATAACGCTTCAAAACTTTCAACTCATAGCACTTTCATTTCCTGACACCGACCAGGCTGTTCATTTTGATCTAATTTCTTTTCGGGGTCCATAAAAAATATTTGCGACCCTCAACCTTCTGAAAAAAAGATGCACCTTAAAATTTTATACCACGTATCAGGATATATTCACTTCTTTAGGTAAAGGAAAGATATATGCTGAGCCCACGCCTGGGGCAAATATGGTTAGACCACAGTGGAGCTCACAGGTGTCGATAATGAATTCTTGAAGGATGCGTTATTGATTGCCTGGAGATGTACAGCGCCTAAGAAGTTTAAAAAAGTTTATCCCGCTTATTAACAGGATGAATAGCTGCCTGGATGTCACTTCTAAAAAACAAAGGCATTGGCCATCGGGGCCAACACCTTTGACATCATTAAACTTATTACGATTATCCTAAATAATGAAGCGCTTCCTTTTGAGTAAAAAATTCTTTTTTGGCTTCAAGTTTTTTTAAGGGATCAGGTATTTCGCCATAAAAAATGTGATCGTTGTTTTCTAATTTATAATGATCAGTGAAACCTTTCAGTATCAACGATATATTTTTAGATTTGACGATATTAGACTGGAACTCCTTGATGATCTCCACTACATCATGATCGATATAGGTGGCATGGGAAGCATCGATAAGCACTTTGCTGTTTGGAGGAAGTTTGTCCAGGGTCAGGCGAATAGCTGCTTTATTTAAAAACGAAACCTCTTCAGCCAGAAGAATGGTGATCAGCTTGCCATCTTGATATTCTTCAGATTTAAAAAAGTAAGAATGTTTGATATTGCCAATCAGGATACTCAGGATACTAAAAGCTAATCCGATCATAACTCCTGTCAGCAAATTGGTCAAAACAATTGCCACCACAGTGATGATAAAAGGTAACCACTGATATTTTGACATGCTGAACATACCTTTAAACAAAGCTGGATTAGCCAGTTTATATCCAGTGGCGATCAGGATCGCTGCCAGGGATGCTAATGGAATATTGTTTAATTGAGTTGCAAAAAACAATACACCGAGCAATAAGATCAGTCCATGAATGATGCTAGATAGCTTTGATTGAGCACCTGCGTTGAGATTGGCAGTAGATCTTACGATGACGGAAGTCAATGGCAAGCCACCGATTAAGCCTGAAATAATATTGCCTGTGCCTTGCGCGAGTAGTTCACGGTTAGTTGGGGTTACTCTTTTAAGTGGATCTATTTTATCTGTAGCCTCAATGGTGAGCAAGGTCTCTAATGAAGCTACTATACCCAAAGTGAATGCCACGATCCAGACCTCTTTATTAAATATACCTGAAAAGTCTGGAAATGACAACTGGCTTATCAATCCGGAAGTACTCTCGAATACAGGTAGATGGACCATATGAGCATCAATGACGACTAGATGCGCTTGAGCTGTGGCTATAAAAACCTGATTGAGAATCACACCCAACACAACGGCAATCAAAGCCCCCGGCAATAATTTTAGGCTAGCAGGTTTCATTTTATCCCAGGCAAATATTACGATAAGACATACTATTCCTATGATAGCAGCTCCAGGGTGAATATTGTTAAACATGCTAAAGATGGAAGAAAAGCTATTTTCTCCATCAGCCTGGAAAAAGTCGAGGTCACCTTCTGTATCTCTATCATATCCAACTAAGTGAGGTATTTGTTTGAGAATAATAATGATGCCTATACCAGTGAGCATTCCTTTGATCACATTGGAAGGAAAATAGTATGCTATGCTTCCCGCCTTCAAGACAGATAATATAAGCTGGATAAAGCCAGCCAATACGGTTGCCATGAGAAATAATTCAAAACTGCCTAAACTCGTGATACCGGCAAGACAAATCGCTGTAAGCCCTGCTGCAGGGCCGCTTACGCTCAATGGAGATTTACTGAGTGTGCCGATCACCAGCCCGCCGACTATACCAGAGATCATGCCTGCAAATAGTGGAGCACCGGATGCAAGCGCTATCCCAAGACAGAGAGGTACTGCTATTAGGAAAACTACAAATCCAGACAAAATGTCTGTCTTCAGATTAGATTTAATACTCGTTAAAGTCATATGATTTTTATTTTTCAAAGTTGATTTATGCAATTCCTACCATTGATTTATTACGTATATGATCGGCGATTTTTTCATCAAATAATACGGTGCCGGTCTTGATATCATACACAGCTCCTACAATGTTGATCTGGTATTGGTAATACATATCTTTGAGAATATCACTTTGATCCAATATGGTTTGTATCTGGTATTCGACATTATGCCAGAGCACCTTATCTACAAAATCCTTGTTTTTAGAGGTTCGATTGGTTAGGATGGAGGTTTCTTTATCCACTGCAGGTTCAATGTGTTTTAACAAGGCGGTGATATGGCCCAATTCCGTATGGTCACAAGCTGCTTTGACTGCACCACATTCGGTATGGCCCAAGACCACGATGATTTTGGATCCAAGTACCTTGCAAGTAAATTCAAGGCTACCTATAGCATTATTGCTGGCTATATTGCCTGCCAACCGTACTACAAAAGATCACCAAGTCCCTGATCAAATATGAATTCAACAGGCACCCGGCTATCACTACATCCCAGGACGGCGGCAAATGGAAACTGTCCTGTTGAATACTGGTCCACAAGCTGTAATAAATTGCGGTTTAGACTCAGGTTATTGATAAATCGAAGATTACCTTCTTTGAGATAATTTAAGGCATTGGCAGGGGTGAGGGTCTCACTATTTTCAAATGTATGTATACGCATGATGATGGTTATTTAAAAGATTATTGATATATATTGTTTTTCTAAAAAAGTTGACACATGAATAGTGCACAGCTACTTCGTAGTTAGAAGTTTATAAATTATTCAGTATTACCGATTGAAAATTGGGGAATCAATTAAGCTTTGAAAATTCAAAAAACTTAATACTGCTTAAACTCCAAAAAATGGTTAGGAAAAGTCGGGAGGAGGAGTCTCAGTGCTCCTGTATGCTTTAGAAAAAATCAAATGCAGAACAAAAATGGATTGACTTTCAACCGGTTCGGTGATAGACAGGGAATGTTTACTGGCCGCGAACTTGTCTTTTAAATCTTTTTCTGGATCATCCTTTGATTCAGAGCTCTGTTTCTCAAGGTCTAAAAGAACAGTGATACCTGACTCCTTTTTGATGGAGTGTAGCACAGATTCAACTGGAAAAATGCCAATTAGTAGAATAAATAAAGTGATATGTTTGAGAAAACATTTCATGTCAGCCTTTAAAACAAAGTTAATATTACAAAGGTTCTCAATATTTTGTTAAAAAAATTACTTTTTTGAGTTTGGGTTTTCCAATCTCAAAATATAACTAACACAATCGTCAAATCGATCAAAAAGCTGCCCTTCCAGAATAAGATCCGGGATAAGATGGATGGCCTCCAATCGCTGTCTTGGTTGAGGCTGCAACCCGACAAACAGTACTTCAATGCCTCTTTTTTCCAGCATAATAATAGAATCTTCCAGGGCGTATAAGCCAGTCTGATCGATATAAGGCACTTTTTCTAATCGGATAATGACATATAAAGTCTCCGGCATTTTTTGTAAAATATTTTGAAAACCGGTCGCCGAGCCAAAAAACAATGGTCCATCCACATGTTTTACAAATATTTTAGTACTCAATGGGGCAGGAATAGACTCGTCCGGTCGCATAAAATCTTGAGAAATATTATCTA
>JADJLQ010000001.1:0-215000 GCA_016709995.1 Saprospiraceae bacterium | reverse complement strand
ATCACTGCATTTTTAATGGTTTCGTTGATCTTGACTACTTTGAACTCCATCGTCTTGCCTACATATTGATCGTAGTCAGTGATGGGCTTTATATCTATTTGAGAGCCTGGCAAAAACGTTTCCAAGCCGTTGGCATCTACGATAAGGCCACCTTTAGTTTTAGAGATCACGGTACCTTTAATGATGGTACCATTATTGAATGAATCAACCAGGGTCTCCCATGCTTTAAAAAGTTTGGCTTTTTTTCTAGAAAGAACCAACTGACCTTTTGCATTTTCCTGAGTCTCTACATATACATCTACAAAATCACCTACTTTAAGATCACCCATGTCTTTAAACTCATCGTAAGGGATAAGACCGTCAGACTTAAAATTGATGTCAAGTACTACATCTCCACCATGCATGGAAGAAACTTTTCCTTTGATTATTTCATGATCCCCTAAAGTAGTAAGGGTAGTTGAGTATTGATTTAGATAAGCAGTCCTTTCTTCTGGGTTATAATATCTTGTATTTCTATTGCCGGCAGACCAGTTAAAATCATCATGGGCAGAACCTTCCTCTACCATCACTGGTTCTAACACTAGCTCCAGATCATCAGTTGGCTCAGGTTCAACGGCCTCATCTTCTTGCAATAAGTCATTGGTCATCAGAGGCGTCTCCTCTTCAGACGGGGTTAAATTTTCATCCAGATCCTGGACATCATCTTTTTCTTCCAGCATGTTTTCTGCAGATTTTAAATGTACCTAACGTGTAAAGCGGGGCAAATTTAAGGCAATATTTTTATTCTCAAAGAAAAAAATGAAACATTAAGTGATTAATTTTAATAAATCAGCAGTGAAAATGGCACAAATGCATATGAATGATTGATAAATAGCCATCTATGTATAGTAAGTTATAAAGATATCAAAGCCAGGAATCGAATTAATAATTTGCAAATGGTTGCAAGATTTCAAAGGTCTTCTCTGAGATACATTCGAATATAGCTAAAAAGGCTGGAAAGAGGCTTAATTGGCATTGATCAATCGACCACTACCAGTGATAAAATGGTCTACAAAAGGATTGCCAATAAAAAAGATATCGCCTGATCCCCTCAATCTTACATATAAGCTATTGGTAGCATTCAACTCGGCATCGCCACTGGCAAACTGGGTGATCCTGGTTCTATAAGTCTGCAAGCCAAAGGCATAAAGACGCCCAGACCCATCCAGCTCTATCTCATGATGATCGGCATACCCTCTGAGCCGAATCTCCCCTGAACCTTGCACTGAGGTGTATAAATCAGGCACATCCAGGTATAAGTCTATGTCACCACTGGCCCTGGACCTGACCTCCAGCGAACCTTTGGGTTTAAACCGATTATCACCATAGATGTCCCCGGAAGAGGCCAAATCGATCAAACTCAGATCAGGCACTGTTATGTATATAGTAGACTTACCAGACCATCCATATAGCCCATGTTGACGAATGGTCAGTTTGCCATTATTGACATCAAATGATAATTCATTTAATACCAGATCATAGCCTTCAAACTCCACTAACCGTCCTGGCCCCTGTGACAAGACTATGTCTACAGAAGCGTCGTGACGAAGTTGGTCAAACGAGGCAGTTGGTATCGTTACAGTTACAAATTCTCCAAGGTCTTTTTGGCAGGATCCTAGCATCAGGATGGTGGCCAAAGCGAATAACAAAGATTTAGTTTTCATAGCAAATAGATTAAAAGACTATTCAATACTATGATGACTGGGCAATCAGAGGGATAGTTAGTTAGGGTTTAGTTAAAATGTATGACCACCTGATGCTTCAACAATCATAATTTAAACTGGTGATTAAAGAATTTCGTCACTTAATGAACAGTAATTTGAAAATATACCATAGCGTCCAAAGAATCAATGCAATTTCAAATAATTTTCGTCCATCACCCTTAAAGATATCCCATGATAAGTATTTTTTTGGGGTTTTGAAAATATCCTTTATGAATATGACAGTAAATACAAATATGAGTGTCAGAATAATGCCATCTTGTTCCATATAAAATAAAATTTACGCATTAGGTTTTAATATAGTAATTTCAAATAATTATTTCAAGAAGCCGCCAATATGTTGATAAATCATGCGACAATCCTGCCATGCTCATATATTTTGACTCCATCAGCCCAGATCTCCCCTTCTTTCATATCGGCTATAAAATCGAGATGGATACTGCTTTCGTTTTTGCCTCCGCACTGATAGTATGATTGGCCAATAGCCACATGGACCGTGCCGGCCATTTTCTCGTCAAACAAAATATTTATGCTAGGTACCTGGATGAAGGGGTTCATGCCAATGGCTGCCTCGCCAAAACACGGGCACCGGTACTCATAGAATCCCTGAAGGACTTCGTCTCCAAGGTCGGCATGGCCTGATATGATGGTACTTCTAGGTTTGTGTAGGCTTTAGCCCATTCACTTTGCTTCCCTCAGAGTACTTACTTACTCTCGCTCCTGAACTTTTCTATTCCGTCTTCACTCTGTTTCATCTCTACCCGAAGCATCGGGCAAAAATATTTTTGTATTTTCGGTCTGGTTATTTAGGGGCCAGGAAACTACTAAAATGCAGTGCGTGTTTATGATGGTCCAACTTTTCTATTATTAATCTGAAAATCAAATTAATTACTTACTTTAAATACACTATTAATTCAGAAATTATTGCAGCAGTTAAATAGTAAAAATTGCAAGGTCCCTTACCAAATCAGTACCCTCATTCAATCGCTTTTTACTAAAAAATTCTTTGGGATTTCTGATGCATCTTAGAATTATTTCAAAGTAAACAATTGGCAGACAAATCAAAAACACGATTTTAATTAAGGCAATCTCTAAAAACATTGTTTTTTAGCGTTTTATTGAAATTTGAAATTTTCCAAATTTTAAAACGTAATCCTGTATACAGTATGTCATTGTTGAATCATCTCTAGATTTATCGAATTTGCATTTAATTATCATTTCATTGATCGATTTTATCTTATCGGATGATTCAGTCTTGCTATTATTTAAAACTAGGCATAGCTCCGCCATTGGCTTCTATTAAATGTACTATCCGTTTAATATTGTAAGTCAAATTCATCAATGTTATTTTAGCCGTTACTCTCACTAAGCTTCTTACTTGAAACATTAGGCCTCCCATGCCTTTGGTAATCATTCCAAATACATGTTCCACTCTAGCTCTAATTTTGGATTTCATTTTGTTGGAATTAAATTGTGATTTTGTCAATGGGGTGTTCCTCTTTCCTTTTATGTGAATGTTATTTTTTATTCCATGTTGAGCTAGTTTTTCTGAAATAATAGGAGATATATACGCGCTGTCAGCATACATCACATCTACATCAGGATTTCTATCTATAAATTCGGTCATCAACTGGGAGTCATGTTCATTTGCCGGCGTTACTTCAAAGTCAACTATCAGTTTGCTTTTGGCATCAACTACAACATGGTACTTATATCCAAAATAGTTTTGTCCATCTTTTTGGAGCCACCTCGCATCAATATCCTTTTGAGATTTTTTATGTTCGTCATCTGCCCACAGTGTATCTCCTTTATCTTCTTTGATTTTAGCGTTTTCGTCCTTAGTATTCCGCTGCTTTGGGGTTTCGATTATTGTAGCATCTGTTATCGTGCCCTTATTCAATACTATACCTTTTGCCACCAATTGATCAACAAATTTTACGAATAGATCATCCAATATGCCAAGCTTATTTAGTTGATCTCTTACTAACCAAATTGTCTTTGCATCCGGTATATCCTTATATGTTTTTAATCCTAAAAATTCCATGAATGAATTTCGATCTAATATTTGATATTCAATTCCATCATCTGATAAATTGAACATATGTTGCAACACCAATACTTTAAACATTAATTCCCTACTAATTGGCGGTCTTCCACCCTTACTATAGTCAACCGTAGGTAGTTGATTATCAATCTCTTTTCCGAAAAAGGACCAATCAATATACCTATTCAGTTTCACCAAACTGTTATTTTGGTTTTTTAATTTCTCTATCCGATCTTGATGTTCAAATAGATCTGGATTGCGCGAAATTCTTTTCAGCTTGCCTTTTTTTGAATTTGTCTTCATAAACAACAAGTTACTACCCAATTTTATCATATAATAACTTTAATGCATGTATTTTAGGGGTTTTTAGAGATAGCCTTAATGGATCCATACAAGAATTTTATTGATTTTATTTATCAGACCCAACCCATACACGAACCAAAATCCCAAGCAGCTTAAAATATTTATTCGAATTCGAACCCACATTTATGGAGTCAACCTTAACACTATTTTTATTTTGACGCATTTCTATTAATCAAAATCTGAATAATTAATACAGCCGTTGATAGAATAAAAATTATTGTCAATAGATAATTTAAATAGTAGCTATCAATTTTGAATTTTATTAAAACTAAAAATAAAATAACTCCAAAAATAATAATAACCAATGTCGTTCTTAATGATTTGATCTTAATAATATTTTATTGCAATGATAATTGAATACATCTTTCATAATTTTGTGTATTTGAGTAAGTACTGCTAGTATATGTACCAGTTGTAGCAATTATCCCAATCGCAGCAGTTATTGGATTTCCAAAAATAGCATTTAATATAAATCCCGTAGTGGCGATCGCATAATTTCGATCCAATTCAGATTGTTTCGAAGCATAATTGTCATAACATTCTTGAGGAGTTACTGAATTTGTTTTTTCATTTATTGTAGTTGGAAGCGACCCAAGCAACTTGAATTGCAGTTGTTCAGATTTTTGTAATGCACGTGAGTCTAATTTTAGCAATAAAATTTCATGGTTAATAGCTATAAATAAATTAGAATTCTCGTTTTCACTAATATAATTAGTAATATTTCCATTATTTTTTTCAACATGTTGAAGCATTTCGTACTTCAAAGTTTTTAGCAGAATGACAAATTTATCAACTTCAAAATCAGATTGTTCAAGAATGGAATCAGGATTAATAAAATCAATGTTTGAACAACTCGAAAATAATACGAAAATAATAATTGTAAGATATTTCATTGTAATAATGAGTTATGGATGGTGAAAATATTTAATAAAATTATCCGTAAATTGTGATACATAAAGTTCCAGAAGAGCTGCAAAGTGTATCCCAAGCTCTATTATATAAAATAGTACGTTCCGCGGAGCATTTTGTCTGCCAAGCATCTGCATATCTTACAGACTCAGACTTTGAAATACAACTGGAATACAGCATATCGGCTCGATCTATTGAGTTCAGATAATCTTGAAGTGGGTCGACCACAAAGAAAATAGAAATAAAAATAAAACAACCTTAATTTTCATTTTCATTTTCATTTATTTTAAAATTAACAATAGATTTATATTGATTTTTTACATGAATTTGGTTTGTCATATCAGAATATGCCTTCCAAATAACGTTTCTTTCGGAGTCTGTTAGTCCTGAATTAAATTTGTACTTTTCTTCCAATTCCATAAAACTTTTCTCTATTGCGCATTGAAGCTTAAAATACATTTTTACATCAGAATCATATAAAGTTGATTTTTGATCAAAATCACAATAATGCTTTAGATCGCCAAGTTCGGTAGTTTGTATTTTATCTTTAACCACCTTTTCATTAATTAATTTTGTATCAGAGGCTATAAAATAATTTGATAAATTATCTCTCAATTGTTGATAAGATTCATCATTGATGACACTATTGATCAGTTTAGCATCCAAAACATCGGCGGAGTTTTGAAGCTCCTGGCAAGAAAAAAAAATAAATGGAATGGTCATTATACTTAGAACCTTTATTTTTTCAAACAGGCTGTTTATTGAATTCATGTTTAATCTATTATTTAATATTAATTCATCCCCTACTCTATCGCCTTTTCGGGATCCGACATTCTCTGATCTGGGCAGTGACTCCGGATGTACAGCACCATCGAAAGAACGGTTTAAAAATATAGTGACAAGTCTTTAACTGTATTTTTTTTTTTTTTCAATTAACATATCATTAACATATAATACTCTTAACCTCTACAATTACACATCCATTTATTCTAGGAGTATTAGCATTATGCGCTATAATATTCTACCATTCTGTCCCAGCGTCAAAACGTGGTATAATATATTGCAACTGACTGAATACGAATCAGTTTACGTAAAAAGACCTGGAAGGTTTACACCTCGGTTACCGTTTTGAAACCTTCCAGGTCTAGTTGTGCTCTTATAAAATAATTATAAAACAATCCTGCCACCCTCATATATCCTCACCCCATCAGCCCAAATCTCCCCTTCTTTTTAGCAACAGCCAAGTGTAGTCATGGTCTCGCAGTAGTTAAATTTACACGGGCTTCAACCACTTATCATAAGCCATTCGCATGAAGTAATAGGCATAAAATAACAAAAGTAAGCTTCGAAGACAAGTAACGAAAATATGCAAACTATTGAGATCACTTCTAAATATCTGCAGCCCAATAGCAATCGCTGTAAATACAAGAAGTGAAATAACAAAGATTTTTAAGCTCCTGGAGAAAACGTAATTGGGCTTCGCTTTTTGAGATTTTTTATATTCAAGGTAAAAGACTAGCGGAAATAATATAGAATTCAAAAGATCTAAGGACTGATCAGGACTCATAATCAGACTAAGTTAATACTTTACGACAATTAGCACACCATAAAAATCGGATTTGAAATTGCAGTAGCCACTCCGTAGCTATTTCGAAACCAACTTACTGCAACTCTGTTGTATCAATTATTTCTAGAATAGCTTTTGACAAGGCCTCTGTCTATGCAAAACGATCCTCAAGATTGTCAGCCAATAAAGTAGAAAATTTATCATTCAACCCCGTAATTTGGTTGGAACGAAATCTGGAAGCCTTTCTACTGCGCCAGGAAGGGTTTGCCAGGTAGAACGAGGCCTCTTCGTTTACCTTTTTGAAACCTTGCCAGGTCAGCAGATTTATTCCAGGTCTTACTATAAGCCAACTTGACAAAAGTAGCAACGAATTATATTGACAATCAATAAGATAGTTACACTAAATGGTTAACCATTTTGTGTATAAAGTCCTGGAATAATTTACTTACAACTAATGTGATTTGAAGATTTTTGTTAGAAATACCTACCAATGTGGAATCTAATTCCGGATTAGTATATATTTGTAAATAATAAATACATAAATTATCCTATCGTCCATGTTAAAAAGGCAATTAGAAACCTATTTAAAGCATCAGGCTAGCCAATTTAAAGCTCTGGCTGTACTTGGCCCAAGACAAAGTGGCAAAACTACCTTAGTAAAAGCCTGCTTTCCGGACAAACCATATATATCTCTTGAAAATCCCGTCAATCGAAATTTTGCTGCCACTGACCCCGTTCAATTCCTAAAGTCATACCCTGAGGGAGTAATTCTGGATGAAGTACAGCGGGTACCGGAACTTATGTCCTGGCTTCAACAAGAGATAGATGAATCTAATCAAAAAGCAAGGTATATCCTTACCGGGTCAAATAATTTATTGTTACAAGAGTCAATCACCCAAACTCTGGCAGGCAGAATAGCTATTACAGAACTATCTCCGTTTTCTCAGGTAGAACTATATCAAAATAAGATTGATTTAAAGTCTGTCGATGAAAGCATCTGGTATGGCGGATACCCTCCAATCATAGCGGATAATATACCACCCAATGATTGGTTTCCATCCTATATCAGGACCTATATCGAACGAGATGTCAGAATGATTAAAAACATCAATGATCTATTCCAATTCGAAAGATTTGTAGCCGTCTGTGCAGGCAGGATCGGTCAGGAAATCAATTTTCTAAATATTGGTAATGCACTTGGCCTGGATCAAAAAACAGTAAAGTCGTGGATAGGTGTCTTACAATCATCATATATAGCCTGGCTGCTTCCTCCCTGGATGAATAATTATGATAAAAGAATCATCAAATCGCCAAAACTATACTTTTATGATACCGGACTAGCCTGCGCACTACTCAATATCACCAAGCCATCAGATGTAAAATTTCATTTTTTGAAAGGGGCCCTATTTGAAAACATGATCCTGAATGAATATCATAAATCATTCACGAATAAAGGCCAAAAGCCAAATCTTCATTTTTGGCGGGAAATATCGGGAACAGAAATAGACCTAATCCTCAACCAGGAACCGATTGAGATAAAAAGCAGCGAAACCATAGCGAGTGACTGGCTTGCAAATATCAATTATTGGACAAAACTGACAGGCCTGGCTAAGGATAAAGGGAAGATAATTTATGGAGGTGAACAAACTCAACTACGATCTAATGGACTAATACTTGGTTGGGTTGATTTGGTAAAGAAATTGGCTGGGGAATAAATAGAGGAAAATCAAAAAATAAACTGTCCACTCTCAATTAACCTCACCCCATCAGCACAGATCTACCCTTCTTTTCTATCGACTATAAAACCGAGATGGATACTGCTTTCACTTTTACCACCACAATGGTAATTTGATTGGCCAACGGCCATATGACCCGTAGCGGCCATTTTCTCGACCTATAATACCTCCAGACATATACATATAATGGCCATTTCTTACATATATAATTCACGAAAATATTTAACTCTAAATAAAGGAATATATAATTTCCAAAATGGCTCCTTGGAAACTCCTTTAGAAAGAAGTCTCAAGTAATCAATGACAGGTCGATAAGCCAAAGCATAAAGTGCTAAAGCATAAAATGCCAATAACAAATTATCAAATGAAAATAAATAAATAATCAAAGGTATCGGGATCAGAACCGCAACATAGAATACCGCTATATTTTTCATACATTTTAAAATTAACCTTATTTAAATAAATTAAACTAATTATTGAACAGCACAAACCTCTAAGGCACACCCTCAACCACAGCTACAAAAACACAAGGGTCTTTATCAATCCAAAAATCTTGTTCATTTATTTTAATTTTGTAGACAAATATCTACTTATTCTTCCAAGAAGGAATCAATTTAAATGTATATCTTTCAATGGCCCGTATCCTTAACAATATGCAAATAGCATCTTGCCGAAATTATTCACAATTTTAAATTTATTTAATAAACAGTAATTTGAAAATATACCATAGCGTCCAAAGAATCAAAGCAATTTCAAATAATTTTCGTCCATCACCCTTAAAGATATCCCATGATATGTATTTTTTTGGCGTTTTGATAATATCCTTGGTAAATATGACAGTAAATGCAAATATGATTATTAGAATAATGCCATCTAGTTTCATCTAAAAAAGAATTTAAGGATTAAGTTTCACATTTACAGTCACAACTGGCAGAAATAATACTACCTGCTGTAAATATTTAAGCGGATCGAAGTATTCGTTCAAACTACTGAAATAGTACAACCCTAACAGCCGTAGCATCTTCCATACATATCTAATGCAAAATCAATGTGAAGGTTAAAACTTAAAGCCGCTTCACGGTTACACATGGAACTAGACCCACAATGGTTTTGATCATTTTCATACTCAATCCAGGCTTTATTCATGTCGTTGTTGAACTGTTGTTCACAACTAACTCTGGCATTTAATAATATAACAGTCGTAAAAATGCTGAACATAGTTAATATCCATTTTTTCATGCTATTATTTTTTTTTGGTTTTACAATATTAAGTACTATTCGTTTGTATTCCGTATGGCTAGAACCTCTTTTGGAGTGGGATTCATTCTAGGCCCATGCAGATAACTACTGATTTTCTCATTGTTTACTGTTTCCGGATACCTTTTAAGTAGTATACCTAACTTAACAGATGCTGACTCCATAGCTTCTGTGTACTTTTTTGCTTCAACCTCTAATTCATTTGCCGGTTTAATTGAGCCATCTTTAAATTTGAGTGATATTTCGTTGAACTCTTTAAATTTTTGATTATTATACTTAAAAACATAAGATATGACTATGGCATTGGAAGATTGATAAGCTGCAACATCTGGATCCTGACTCATTAACAATTTTACTTCATCAGTTGATCGTATTTCGTTGGACAGACATGCTGCTATCAAAAAGAAATGAATAAAAATAGCTGTTAATTTTAATATTTTCATGACAATAAACTTTAATGATTTGTAGAATAGGATATTTTAATTTTTTAACTTCTAATTACTTCCATATGTATTTTCCATGCACTTGGAATATTTATAACCTGCAGCAGCGCCCATTATAGCTCCCGTAAATAAAGAAGCCCAAGGGCCAGCTAACGCAGCACCAGCTGTCGCAGCTAAAGTCTCCACCATATCCCCAATAAAGTTGTCGTAACAAGGTGTACTCTCAACTGTAAAACTAGAGGCTCCAATTGCTACAACAAACAATGATGCCATAAGATATCTTTTGACATTGCTTTTTTTGACACTAAAAATAGAAATATTCATTTTGATAAAATTAATCAAACACCCCTACTCTATCGCCTTTTCGGGATCCGGCATTCTCTGACATTTATGTGAAAACCTAGGATGTACAGCGCATTCAAAGAATTGTACCAAAAGTAGCTAGGGAAAGTTATAAATCTATTTTTTTTTTTCAATTAACAATTTATTAACATATATTACTTTATAAAACCCACCTTATACCGCTATAATCCACAAATTCAATACCTTGATCGAAATAATATTTCATGATTTTTCTTATTGGCAAATTGGCAGAATAATATTTCATAACTCCCTGCAAATGAAAGAATTAGTTCAAATATTAAGGATCAAAATAATTGAAATACAGACCTTACACAAAATAATTGTGCGACAATCCTGCCATATTCATAAACAAATTCTTAAACTAGATGGATCTCCCCATCTTACTATCTGTATTCGTATCCAGTCTTGAATCTTGTACCAAGTGCTGCACAAAAGTGGAATCTGATTCCACATTAGGCACAGAAATAGACCTCATCGGTATCCAATTGAGATCAAGAGCAGCGAAACCGTTGGTACCGATTGGTACATGTGCATATGTGCATAAATCTTGGGAGCAAACTGACCAGTCAAGCAGCGTAGCATTTATTATTTTGCTTCATTCATAACTCAATCCCAAAACTTGATCCTCAGCTTAAATACTTACGGATTTCCAGAATTAAGATAATAGTAATATTCAAAAATATCAATATATTAAAAAAGATATGAAATGATTCTTTTGGATCCTTAGTTTGCTTAAAAATATTTGGGCTTGTAAATAACTAATAAATGAGTTGAATGTATGCTGCCCAAATTACAAGATCTTTTAATGATTTAATAGTAATATCAATATGATCTATATTCATTTTCTAGGGGACTAGACCAATCTCTTAGGCAGCTAAAACATACAAGTTTAAATAAAAAGGTTCTAAAACTTGAAAATAATGTACCGTTGGAAAGGCACCTTGGATTTATAACTCTCCGATATTTTATCAAGGTCATTAATGACTTCAAATTTTTTCACTTTTAGACCTTGACTAATTAAGCTCAGAACCATATCAGCTGCAGTCTTTGGTTCATCATAAAAGGTATCATTTATTTTAATCAGTGTCCTGGAATTTGAATCAATTTTAAAAATTTCAAGGAATGATGATTGTTCCCCATCAAATTTATTTATAGACAAAGAATCAAAGAAAACCTTAGTTTCCTTTGATTCAGAATGATTAATTTGGCAAATCAAACTACTAAAAGGGACTAATAAGTAGAAAAATAATAAGAAGTTTTTTTTCATTTTATAAGTTTGTATCATGCGAAAAACCCACAAATGGGATTAACAGTAGGATTTGGCCTGAAATATGCATACCACCCATTAGAAGTTGTAACCATAAATGCATCCCCATAAACAAAACAACTTGAACCATCAGATTGTTCCTGTTCCATCCACCCAGAACCAATATATTGGTCAGCATATCGAAACCCGTATCCCTTTGATTTCAAATTTTTCTCATAATCTGCAAAATCCTCAGCCAACATATAAAAATTGGAGGCCTTTCCATTAAAAGACACATAATTAAGACTTAAAACTTCATCATTGGCTATTTCTAATAAGCCACTTTTTGTACTTTTTTGAACAGTTAAATTTAAGCTTTTTTCAGCTCTTCCGAAGTGAGATTGGGGAAAATTTAACTCTATTGTTAAGGACTTTAGAATCAGATTTTCATCCAACAGAGAGTCTTGCTGACAACTCATAAATGAAATAATTAAAAAACAAAAAATAATATTTTTTTCATTTGAAAGAAATTAAATTTTTTCCCTACTCTATCGCCTTTTCAGGATCCGGCATTCTCTGAAATCATTGTAAAAGCCTAGGATGTACAGCGCATTCAAAGAATTGAAATAAAATTAAAGCAGAAAATAGAAGGAAGTATTTTTTTTTCAATTAACATATCATTAACAAATTAAGACTCATCAAGATAACCAAATTCGTATAAAATCTCTACGATGTTGCAGAAGATTGAAATAAAATTGCAGAAGATTGGACAAATGCCAATATGCACAATAATATTTGCCAACTCATTGTAAATGAACTAATTGCATGGAGCAATTTCAAATAATTATTTCGAGAAGTCGCCAATATGTAGATAAATCATGCGACAATCCTGCCATGCTCATATATTTTGAGCCCCTCAGCCCAGATCTCCCCTTCTTTCATATCGGCTATAAAATCAAGGTGCAGGCTACTTTCGTTATTACCACCACACTGATAGTAAGACTGTCCGATGGCCATATGGACCGTGCCGGCCATTTTCTCGTCAAATAAAATATTTTTAGTAGGTACCTGGATGAAGGGGTTCATGCCTATGGCGGCCTCGCCAAAAACGCGGGCACCGGGTACCTGAAGGATCTCCTGCAATACCTCATCACCGACATCTGCATGGCCCATGCGGATGATTCCTGACTCTACTTCGAGGTAAATGCCCTGGATCAGGCGAGAATGATAGATCAGTGGATTATCAAAATAGATATGGCCATTGACTGAGTCTTCGATGGGGGAAGTATAGACTTCGCCGCTGGGCATATTGTTTAAGCCATCAGAATTGATCCAGGTGCGGCCTTCGACTGAAAATGAGATGTCCGTACGAGCATTTAGATAACGGATCCTTTTGGCCTGGTTGAGCATATCTACGACCCTGGCCTGTTCCTGAGACAAAGAGTTCCATTGGGCAATCGGATCGACTGTGTGCAGAAAACAACTTTCAAACACAAATTTTTCATAGGCTTCTAAACTCATACCGGCATCCTGGGCTGCACTGAGTGTCGGATACTGGCAGAGATTTCTACGCAATGACCTGGTACCTGTGCGGGTGCTGTAGATCTTTTGGTATGGGGCCAGGGCTTGCCGCCTCATATCCATTAAATCCGGATCCATGGTTATATGTTCACCGTGTTCAAAAGGGGCCCTGATATACAAATAAGTATCGAAGTGTTCCATTGCCATAGCATACAAGGGATTGACCCATTTTGCTGCAGCTTCGTGGGCATGTCTATTAAAAAGAACTTCCTGGGAATCAAAACTCAAATGATACTCTACAATGGATTTTCGCTCCAGTGCACCGGCGTAAAGATGTTTGATCAAAGGCTGGGCCAGCGTAGTCGATTGGATATAGAGCTTTTCTCCGGGACCTACGTTTAAACAATAATCTAATAACAGATCGCTGTAAGCTTTTAAATCCTGTTCTGACATTTTACCACGATTTTACCATATACGGATATCGTACAACATAGAGTTCCTTGATCAACCTGGTAAGCACTGTCTTGAGCTCCGAAATATTTTCTTTTTGAGTCGCGGAGATAAATACAGCTGGAAGGTTATACCGTGCTTTAATCATGTCTACCAATTGGTCTTCCAGTTCTTTTTCTCCTCATCACCCAAGAGGTCATCATAAACATTGGCGCGGTAAGCATCCATTTTATTAAAGACCATCAGGATAGGATGATTGTCTGCTTTGATCTCTTGAAGTGTCTTATTGACTGTGTTGATATGGTCTTCATATTGAGGATGAGAGATATCGACGACATGGACCAATAAATCGCACTCCCGGACTTCGTCGAGGGTAGACTTAAAACTTTCTACCAGGTGATGGGGCAATTTTCTAATAAAACCCACTGTGTCGGATAATAAAAAAGGGATATCTCCAAAAAACACTTTTCTCACCGTCGTATCCAGGGTAGCAAAAAGTTTGTTTTCCGCCAATATATCTGATTTGCTGAGCAAGTTCATGATGGTCGACTTACCCACATTGGTGTATCCGACTAAAGCTACCCTGATGAGCTCTCCCCTATTGTGGCGCTGTGTCATGGCCTGCTGATCTATCTTTTTTAATCGCTCTTTGAGCAATTGAATTTTTTCTTTGACAATCCGCCTATCGGTTTCAACTTCTTGCTCACCTGGTCCACGCATACCGATACCCCCTCGTTGGCGCTCTAAGTGGGTCCATAAACCTCTAAGCCTGGGCAAAAGGTACTGCAACTGGGCGAGCTCTACCTGTGTCCTGGCCTGGGCAGTCTGAGCACGTTTGGCAAAAATGTCCAGGATGAGGGAGCTCCGATCGACCACTTTTACCTTCAGCGCTTCCTCAATATTGTTGGTTTGTTTGCCGCTGAGGTCATCGTCAAAAATCACCAGGTCTACGCCGTGGGTTTCTGCATATTCTCTGACCTCTTCCAATTTTCCCTTACCAACGAAAGTCCTGGTATCAGGATGCGGGAGTTTTTGGGTAAATCTTTTGATCACTTTTGCCCCCGCTGTAGAGGCCAGAAATTCCAATTCATCGAGGTATTCAGTGAGCTGTGCATCGCCCTGTCCCCCTGCAGCCACACCAACGAGCACGGCTTTTTCTACATAGCCGGGTTTGAAGTTGGCAGCTTTATTATTTAGACTAAAATTGTCTTTCATGTGCAGTAAAATTAACTTCTATTTGCCGAAAGACCTATTTCATCAAAGTATAGTCCTCTGAGATGTTGAAAGGAGTGTTGTAAATCGGTGCAGTCTGTATGGAGCTAAATTTGATTTTGGACTCGTGGAAGTTGTTGGGCTGCTTGATGGTGTGTATATGAGTAAAAGGAAATACAAAATCATCAACTTTTTTATAATCAGAGTACATCACTTTTAGATCCGCATCATGTTGAGATACGGTGATAGATTGGATCTGAATATCAGGAGAAGAAATTTGAAATTGTTTGGCTAATAAGCCAGGCTGACTGAGATGGTATCCATCTGCTTGCTTTGAAAACATATAGGTGGCCATAGGGTCCAATGTAGGGAAAAGCACTGCCTGCATATCAGAGAACTGAGCCGGCACATTATATTTTTGCGATATTTCCATCAGACTACCCGACCAATATTCTTTGTTCCACACATCGAGTACAAAAGCCGAATCAGCCCGAATTATTCCCCTTGAAATTTCAATACCCAGCTTGGTCACACTAAACCAAACTAATGAATCCCTGCATACTCTCAAGGTCAATGATCCACTGGATAAAAACCCACCACCATCCAAAGCCACCTGCCCTTTGGCTTGCACCCACTTAGCTTTGACTGACTGATCATACACTTTATGGATGATATCATTTTCGCTTAATCCTGCAGGATCAGAAGCAGAGGAGTTTACAGCCACCTTGCGATTACAGCCAAGGAGTGCTATGCCGAAAAAAAACAGGAGGAGAGGAAATGATTTCATTTGATGGTTTTATCCAATATCTTTTTTTTGAGTTTAGAATTATTAGGGTTGAGTTCTAGCGATTTGTTCCATTCTATCATGGCCTGGTCAACATCTTTCAACATAAACAAAGTATCTCCATAATACTCATGGTACAAATGTGTTTGACCGGAAGGAAGTGGCAGGGCTGATTCAAATAATGCTTTGGCCTCTTCATATTTCTTTGCCCGGAATAAAAGTATGGCTTTGTATCCCCGCAGATCTGCAGAAGTCGGAAACTCTTTCAATCCTTGGTTGATCAAGTCCATGACTTTGGCATCGTTTTTTTGATTGCTCACCAGTAATGTCGCAGGGATGTAATATGCTAAAAAAGATTTAGGGTTGATGGATTTAATGGAAGATTTTAATTGATCGACCTGTTGACTATTGCCTTCGGCAAAAGCCAGGGCCAGCTCCAGACTTTTGGTCGACTCAAGATATTCTTTTCTGCTGGAAGCCATCATTTGAGTCTGCAGGAGCGCCGATTTCGCCTCATTGATTTTTCCACTTTTAATCAAGGCCTTGGTGTAAGCCATGGCCATAGTGATATCATTAGGAAATAGGTCGTACGCCTGTTCGGCGATGAGTTCATTTTCTGGTCCATCTTCAAACAGATCAGCCAACTCAATATAATTGGCCCAGAGCGGTTTGACTGAGTTATTTAAAGCCACCGCTTTCTGATATTGTTGATAAGCCAATCCTTTTTTCCCAAAAGCGATCAGTACATCACCATATAAGGCGTATGGCTTAGCTTCTTTTGGATAGTCTTGAACCAATAAAGCTGCGTATTTTTCAATCAGGCTGAGCAGACCCTGATCTTTGGAATCTATCCCCTTCTGAAGATAAGGTATGAGCTCCAGAACTTTAGTATCCATGGGGATAGATTGGTTTTCCATCAATGTCTGGATCGAAACCAGGTATTCATCATCTTTTCCTTCTAATCTATAAGTGGATGCTAATGCGAGATTGGCCCTTTCATCGGCTGGACTGATAGCTATAATTTGTTTGAATAGTTCGTTGGCTTTATTGACTTTATTCTGCTTGACATAAAAAGATGCAAGGGCATGCATATATTTTGTTTCCGTAGGAAAAGCATCGTAAAGCTTGACCAGCTCGGATTCAGCATCTTTATGCTTACCTAACTGTTGATATAAACTGGCCTTTTGTAAAGAACTGATCTCATTGATCCCTTTTTGGTCTTCGAGGAGGGTAAGTACCTTGACAGCTTCGATGAGATTGGAGGAATGAACCAACAAGTCCACGATAGCAGTATAGTGAGATTCCTTATATGGTTCGAGTGATTGCAGTTTTTTGTAAGTATTGAGTTCATCAGGTGCCTTCTGGAGATCATGATATACCGTGGCCTCTAACTGAAGATAATGGGTAGAATTGGGCAGATAGGACAGTGCTTTGGTGATCGCATCGAGTGCTTCGTCATATTTTTTAGTCTTGTCCAAAGCAAAGGCCAGCTCATACCAGGCAACATGATTATCAGGTTGTTTTTCAATAATTTCTTTGAATTGAGTCACACTTAAATCATGACGATCTATCAATTTATTCCTGATGGCTTCAATAAAAATGGACTGTACCTGCACATCAGACTCCGACATCTGGGTGGACTGCGAAAATCCTATAAAGTGACAATAAATGAATATCGAACCAACGATTACATTTCTAATCATGGGTACAAAAATACGGTTTTAAATAGCAGGATCAGGAGCTGCCAAAAAATTAAGTAATTGCTAACTAAATGCCAAAGCTGTACGATGAACTACTCAATGACAGAGATTTTCATCATATTGGTTCTTCCTTCCAATTGAATCGGCACAGTACCTGTGTTGACTACTATATCTCCAGGGCCTACGAGGCCTTTTTCTTTGAGTGTATTACAAACACGGTTCATTAGCTCGTCAGTAGTATCCCCCACACTTTGATAGAGATAACACTGTACCCCCCAGACCAGGTTGAGGGTAGAAAGCATATAACTCAAGGTAGAGAAAATAAAGATCTCGGCATGCGGTCGAAAGGAGGATATCTTAAAAGCTGTAAATCCTGAAGTAGTCATGCCTATGATGGCTTTGGCATCCAGGTCAGCGGTGGTTTTGACGGCGTTAAAGCAGAGTACATCAGCGAGAAAGGTTTCTGATTCACTATCAAGCTTGGGCAAACGACTTTGATTGGGTTTATAATAACGTTCTGTCTCACCAATAATTCTTGACATAGCCTCCACTACCCTGACTGGATGTTTGCCCACCGAGGTCTCGGCGCTCAACATGACGGCATCAGCCCCATCCAGGACTGCATTGGCCACATCGGTCACCTCCGCACGGGTTGGGCTGGGATTCTGGATCATACTTTCCATCATCTGGGTGGCCACGATGACAGGTCGGCTATGTTCGATACATCGGCGTACGATCTCTTTTTGGATGCCAGGTAGTTTTTCAATAGGTACTTCTACGCCTAAATCACCCCTGGCTATCATTACGGCATCAGCGGCTTGAATCACTTCTGTGATATTATGGAGGGCTTCTGGCTTTTCTATTTTAGCAATGATCCTGGCATGGTGACCAGCATCTACTAATCTTTGTCTAAGCTCAGTGATGTCCACCGCTTTTCTGACAAATGATAGGGCAATCCAATGAATCGGTTGAGTAAGTAAAAACTCAAGATCTGCCAGGTCTTTTTCTGTCAGGGAGGGCAACGAAATCAAAGTATCAGGCAAATTGACTCCTTTATTAGAAGAAAGTATACCGCCAAAGAGCACTTTTAATTTAACGATGGATTTACGGTCGGTCTCCAAAACTTCAAAAATCAATTTACCATCATCGACCAATACTTTATCGCCAGCTACTACTTCCTGAGGAAAAAGCTCATAACTCATATAAATACCCTGGGCTGTACCCTCACAAGGAGTATTGGTAAATATTATTTCATCACCAGTCTTCAAGTCAAGTGCATTGTCCTTAATCCTGCCCACCCGCAGCTTAGGCCCCTGGAGATCAGCCAATATGCCAACATGGAAACTATGCTCCTGATTGATCCTGGTGAGGTGCTGAATGACTTCAAGATGCGTGCCTTGATCGGCATGTGACATATTCAGTCTGAACACTTTAACTCCGGCTTTGGCCATTTCGAGCAACATGTCGTAGGAAGCAATAGCTGGCCCGACCGTGGCGATTATTTTAGTATTGAGGAGCGGATATTCGCTCATAGTTTTATAAATTTTGCGCATAGATACAGCAAAAATCTGTATGGTTTCTCAAAAGATATTTCAATTTTGTGAAACTTTTGAGATAGATTTGATATTATCAAGTTGAATTTAATAAAAATAGCGTGCCAAAAGAGGTCAGGCTGGATTCAATTAAAAAAAAGTTTTATATCACAATCAAAATTTTATTTTTGCACCTTAATTAAAAAATTAACAAATGGCAAGCATTGAAGAAAAAGTAAAGAAAATAATCGTAGACAAGCTCGGCGTAGATGAGGCAGAGGTAACTACTGAAGCTAGTTTCACTAACGATCTTGGAGCAGATTCGCTCGATACTGTAGAATTAATCATGGAATTCGAAAAGGAATTTGACATCTCAATCCCAGACGAACAAGCAGAGAAGATCCAGACTGTAGGTCAAGCAATCAGCTATCTGGAATCTCAGATAAAATAAATAAAAATCGACCTTTTTACTAAATGTATGGAGTCCATATGCTTACATATGGACTTTTTTTATTTGGAGTCGAATGCCCATATTCAATTCATATTCAACAACATATGAGTTTAAGATCTTAGATATATCCCCATAAGAGAGGTATATCCAGTCAAGCATACTTTAGAAAAGTGAGGCTGGATGGACAATGTAAACTTTTGTAAATTTGCCCATCAAATTGAATCATAATTAAAGCTACAAACATGAGGAGAGTTGTCGTAACCGGTATGGGAGCAATCACCCCAATAGGTAATTCGATCCCAGCCTTTTTAGAAGGTCTGCAAACGGGAAGAAGTGGCGCTGCCCCTATAACTCTATTTGATGCTCATCTGTTTAAAACCAGGTTTGCGTGCGAAGTAAAGGGGTTTAAAGTGGAAGATTACCTTGATCGCAAGGAATCCAAAAGGATGGATCGTTTCACCCATTTTGCTATGGTAGCAGCTGCTGAAGCTATAAAAAATAGTCAACTCGATTTAAGTGCCATCGACCTCGACCGGGCTGGAGTCATTTGGGGCTCAGGGGTTGGTGGATTACAATCTCTTGAAAATGAGGTTATTGAATTTGCCAGAGGTAATGGTACACCCAGGTTTAACCCATTCCTGATACCCAGGATGATCTCGGATATAGCTGCAGGATATATTTCCATTGAATATGGCTTTCGAGGTGCTAATTACAGTACTGTATCTGCTTGTGCGTCTTCAAATCACGCGATTTTGAGTTCTGTAGATGAAATCAAACTTGGGAGGGCTGATATCATGGTGACCGGAGGATCTGAGGCGGCTATCATTCCAACCGGAGTTGGAGGATTTAATGCAATGAAAGCCTTGTCTGAAAGAAATGATGACCCGGCTACTGCTTCAAGACCATTCGATAAAGATCGCGACGGTTTTGTACTTGGTGAAGGCGGCGGAGCACTGATCCTGGAAGAATATGAGCACGCCAAGGCCAGGGGCGCCACCATTTATGCAGAAGTAGTAGCTGGAGCCGCGTCAGCTGATGCATACCATATTACAGCGCCCCATCCCGAAGGGAGAGGCGCTATGTTAGTCATGAAAAATGCTTTGGCTTATGCCGGCATTTCACCTGCAGAGGTAGATTATATCAATGTACATGGAACTTCCACCACCCTGGGAGATATTTCAGAAATCAAAGCCATCCAATCAGTTTTTGGTGACTATGCTTATAACTTGAACATAAGCTCTACTAAATCTATGACAGGCCATCTGCTAGGAGCAGCTGGTGCTGTGGAAGCCATATCCTGCATCTTGGCTATCCAACATGACTTTATACCACCCACAATCAATCATTTTACTGATGATCCGGATTTTGATTCCAGGCTACAGCTTACATTTAATCATGCAGTCCCCAAAAGGATCAAAGTGGCCCTAAGCAATACATTTGGGTTTGGCGGACATAATACTTCTGTTATCTTTAGGCGTGTCTAAATCATCAAATCGTGCTGCGTAAACTGTATAACTTTTATATTTCGAATGACAAAGATTTTGCCAAACGAATCAAAAGTATGACAGGGGTCACACCTAAAAATCTGAATCTATATAAGCTGGCATTTTACCACCGTAGCACATTCAATGAACAGTCAGAGCTCGCTCAGAACAACGAAAGATTGGAATACCTTGGTGATGCTTTACTTAATAGTATTTCAGCAGAATACTTATACCATAAATATCCGGGCAGCAACGAAGGATTTCTCACCAAAATGAGAAGCAAAATTGTAAAAAGAAAAACACTCAATTACATAGCAGATGCCATGGGGCTGGATACTTTGCTCATGGAGTTTAATCGTACACATATCTCAGTCTCCATGTTGGGCAATGCCCTCGAAGCACTGATCGGTGCTATATATCTCGAATTGGGCTACGAACCCACTAAGAAATTTGTGGTCAATAAGTTGTTTCGTAAATTTCTGGACATCCACGACCTGGAGGTGAATGATGACAACTTCAAAAGCAGACTACTTGAATGGGGGCAAAAAAGAGGACATGATGTGCAGTATAAGGTCGTATCGAAGTTTAAACAAGATCACCGTGACCGATATCGGGTGGTAGTTACTGTCAATGGAGAAGAACTTTGTACTGCAGAAGATTTTAATAAAAAGAATGCCGAACAACAAGCTTCAGAGTCTGCTATTGCAAAGTTGGGTATCAAAGAGATATCAGAGATCCAATAGCCTCTTTAAGTCTTATTCTGTTTTCTTCAGAGAGTGCTACCAGAGGTAATCTCACCTCTGCGCGACACAGTCCCATCATCTCCATGCATGCTTTCACACCTACAGGATTGCCTTCGATGTATAACCATTTATGAATATCCAGGAGCCCATCGTTGATTTTTTTTGCTTTAGAAAACTCCCCCTTAAGAGCATGCTTGACCATATCTTCAAACTGCTGAGGAAAAGCATTGCTGATCACCGATATAACCCCCGAAGCTCCGCATGCTATCATAGGCAATGTCAAAGGATCATCTCCTGAAAGCATTTCGAAAGAGGCAGGCTTGTATTTGAGTATTTGCATGATCTGCCCAAAATCACCGGAAGCTTCTTTAGTGGCGACAATATTTTGATGTTCTGCCAATGCCAGCGTGGTTTCTGCAGAAATATTGACCGAAGTTCTGGATGGTACATTATATAATATCACAGGCACCGGTGAGGCATCTGCAATAGCTCTAAAATGGGCCAACAAACCAGCCTGACTGGGCTTGTTGTAGTAAGGGCTAGCTACTAAAATGGCATGGATGCCCTCAAAATTAGTGGTTCTGAGCATATCCAGGATTTGTCTGGTATTGTTCTTTCCAAACATACCACAGACTATCGGTAACCGGTCATTATTTTCCTCCAACACAATATCCAATACCTGTCGGCATTCTTCGTCAGTCAAAGTTGAGGTCTCTCCTGTCGTACCAAGTGGCACCAGGAAGTCAATACCTGAAGCCATATTGAAGGCAACTAATGTTTTCATTGCTTTCACATCAATCAATCCCTGGTCAAATGGGGTCACCAATGCAGTTCCTACTCCTTTAAAAACTAAGCTTTCCATGAAAACATACTTTATTTAAAATATCAATCAGATCGCGAATATATTGTTTTATTATGAAGGTGTCTTTGGTCTCTAATAACAGATGATAATATTCACTCAAATCTGAGTACGGGCCGACCTTGAGTTGGGCACTAGCCATGACCGCAAGATAATGCAAGGAGAGGCTTTGAGAAAGATCCGCATTGATCAATATATCATACTTTACTTCCAAAAAGCGATCCACATCATAGTTTTTCGGAATAAAGAAAAAAGAACGGTCAGAATTATTGAAGTTCTTAAAATGCAAGCCAGATGTATCTGCCTGATGATCTAAATAACCCATCAAGGTTACTTTGGCTCCGGTCTTTTCAAGATTTTTGGCAAACGTGAAAATCAGATCTTTATCTTCTACGATAGAGGCATCAAAAAGAACCGCAATTTTTTTGACATCAATCTCATGGACAGGTTTGATCGTGTCTTTTGCCAGGCGAGCATTGTTATGTAATATTTTTAGAAAACGAGCGTGGCGGTAGTTAAAAAAAAATGATTTTGATTCACGCATTATCAGATAACGGGAGTGACTTTTTTAAATTGCCCCATGCGGCTATACTTTGCAATGCGCTTTTTGATACGCGTTTCAGGCTTTTCAATGACTATGTCTGCCAATTCTTTTTTAATATGCCGCTTTAAGATTTTCGCCATTCCTTCAGGATCTGAATGGGCACCTCCCAGAGGCTCTTTGACTATATCATCTATGAGTTCGAACTCCTGCATATGATCGGCAGTCAATTTTAATGCTTCGGCTGCTTGCTGCTTAAAGTCCCAACTACGCCAGAGAATAGACGAACACGATTCAGGGGAAATCACCGTATACCAGGTGTTTTCCAGCATAAACACTTTGTCTCCCAAGCCAATACCCAGCGCACCACCTGATGCACCCTCTCCTATTACATAGCACAGTATAGGTACTCTGAGCCTGGCCATTTCAAAAAGATTGCGGGCTATTGCTTCAGCCTGACCACGTTCTTCGGCTTCAGGGCCGTGATAGGCCCCCGGTGTGTCAATAAAAGTAATGACGGGAAATCCAAATCTTTCAGCCAGCTTCATCAATCGGAGGGCCTTGCGATAGCCTTCAGGATTAGCCATGCCAAAATTGCGATATTGTCTCAACTTTGTATTAGTGCCCTTTTGATGACCAATGATGACCACACTTTGATTGTCGATCATGCCGATACCCCCTACCATGGCCTTATCGTCCCTGATATTGCGGTCCCCATGCAACTCTACAAAGGATTTGCAGATTTGATTTATATAAAATAAAGTGTATGGTCGCTCTGGATGTCTTGATACCTGAACTTTTTGCCATCCCGTGAGATTAGCATAAATGTCTTTACGGGTATTTTTTATTTTAAGTTCGAGCTCTTTGATTGGTTCGGTGACATCTACCTCTCCTTTCTCCTGAATCTTCTGGAGTTTGGCCAGTTCTTCAAATAATTCTTCAATTGGTTTTTCAAATTCTAAGAAAACCATAAGGTCATTTGGTTGATTTAATGGGCAAAGGTATTAATTCTAATTGAATAGACGGCTTTGATTCAGCAAGTCAAATTGCGACATTTCATTGAGCAGGCAGTATTAATAATACGCTGTATTTTAAGATTTTATGAAACTATTGAGCAAAATTTACCATTTTTATTTTTCAGCCAGACCTTGAAAAAGACCTCCGTCAATTAATTTTTGGAACTTAGCCTACAATTCAATTCTCTCCATTCCATGGGTAAAAAAAGTATTTTTCACAGCCCCTAATCCATTGAAGCGGTATTGAACACCTACTATGCCGCCAGATGTATTTGGAAAGACCAAAGAGTAGGCCTCTGTGTCATTCACCCATATTTTTAACAATTTGTCTTCACTGGTTACTTTGAGGTGGGTCCATTGATCAAGGTCGCAGCCAAAACCGGTCATGTCAGCCTGTTTACTGTTGATATTAGCACCACAAACTGTCAGGTGCAGATCACCTATACAGGAGCTGGCACTCAATGGAATAATGATAATATCGTCTTTGCATTGGATCAATACCTGAACAAACTGACAAGCATTATCCCCGTTATGGTGTTCATTTTTTAAATCAGTTTCAAAAGTAAAATTGTCATTTGTGATTGGCCCAAAGTCATTTTGATTAAAAAAACGAATTTTAGGGGACACGGGTAAAAGGTCTATATTATATTTTTTCAGGGTAGACTCATCTATTTCTATCAAGCCTTGTTTTTCAAAATCGGAGCGATCGAAATAAAGAGGTCTATCACCGTTTTCGATCAAGCATAACCAACCATCCGTTGCTATCTGGACATCATGCGTTTTGACAACTTGACTATCGATAAGTAGTTTGGCTCTGAAATAACCGGGGTAATAATATATGGCAGAATGGTCATGTTTGTTTTTATCGACCAATGTTTTTCTCCTGATATCCCAGGTTTGGACTATATATATGGAGTCCGAGGTTGCCGCGGTCGCATCGTAATGAAAAACAACAGAATTGGGCAATCCTATGGAAAGCACTTTATCGGCAGTGAAAGAAAACATATCAGGATTTAAAGCAGCTGAGGTCACTGCCTGCTCTTTAGTTGTGAGCGCAATGATACCAATGCAAACTACTACAACAATAAAAGCCAGCCCTATCCATTGCCATCGATTAGAATTATCGGTCAGCTTCCTGGGTTGATAAACGACTTCAGGTTTGGAGTGATTTGGAGGAAAGGGAATCGATTCAATTGGTTTAGAGGATAATTTATAAGACCTCCAATCTGAATAGTCCAGATATTGAGCCAAAGTATTAAGCGTAGTTAACGAAGGCGCATGGTCATACTTTATCTTCCCCCAAAGTCGCTTTAAAGTAGTCACGCTGAGGAGGGTATTTGTTTTGATTTCAATTTCAGTGCTCAATTTTTCAAAATCATACTGAGCCCAATCTGAACTATTGCCCCAATGGAGTTTTTCTTCTATTTCCAGAAGGCAAATTGTGATATATTTCTGTTCTTTCATTGAAGTCATTTTGGAATGGCTAAAAGATTCTGTCTAAAGAATAAATATTTTCAACTATGATCTACCTAAAATTTGTCTTAAAAATTAATTAAAAACCGTTCTTGAACCAACTTGCTTCCAATTTGGCAAGGCCAATAGGGATTAATTGCTCAAATTTGAGAGATATTCATTAAAGTTTATGAAAAAAATATTCACTTTGGTCCTGATGTTGGCCCAACTTTTTATGTATGGCCAAGGTAAACCATACTATCATGAGATACCACCCTATCCGACTTTTTATACCGCAGCAAATGTTGCAGCCAGGATGGTTGATGGGCTGGGCTTTCGCTACTATTGGGCCACCGAAGGGCTTACGGAGACAGATTTATCTTATAAACCCAGCCAGGAGGCCCGCACCACCCTGGAGACTTTAGAGCATATCTTGGGTCTGACTACAGTCTTAAACAACGCTGTTAAAAAACATCCTACGATCAGCGATCCCAATCCCCCCAAACTTAGTTTTGCAGATATGAGAAAAAAGACTCTGCTCAATATTCAGGAGGCCAGCGAAATATTAAAAGGTGATCAGGCAGACCTCAATGATTTTCCAATGATTTTTGAAAACCCCAACAGCAAACGCGAATATCCATATTGGAACCTGATCAATGGGCCGGTAGAAGATGCCATATGGCATGTGGGTCAGGTTGTGAGTTTCCGACGAGCTTCGGGCAATCCTTTTCCGGAGGGTGTCAGTGTGCTTCAAGGGACAAAAAATAAATAAGTCATCGTCACGATTTATATTTCAATCGTTTTGAATTTCAGCTAGAAATAATCATTGAATCACCTTGAGTCAATTTGAAATGAATTTGAAGTGTATTTCTATTTAAAGCGCCCAGGCACTTAATCTTCCTATCTTTGCCTGATATGAATATTATTGATTTTGTACTGCACATAGACCAACACCTGGAAACTTTTATAAGCCAATATGGCACTTTGGTTTATGGCATTTTGTTTCTCATAGTTTTTTGTGAGACCGGTTTGGTCGTGACTCCCTTATTACCAGGTGATTCCCTACTATTTGCAGCAGGTGCTTTGGCCGCCAATCCAGAAAATGGGCTGCATGTATGGATCATTATACCACTACTGATATTGGCAGCACTTCTGGGAGACAATTCAAATTATTTTATTGGAAAATACCTTGCCAAAAAGGGGGCTGGAGCCAAGTTATTTGGCCTATTTACAATCAAACAAGACTACATTGATCGCACTCATAAGTTTTATGAAAAATATGGGCCGCGTACGATCATCATGGCCCGATTTGTACCTATAGTCAGGACCTTTGCGCCTTTCGTAGCAGGCATAGGGAGTATGACCTATATGCGTTATATTAAATATTGCATAATCGGAGCTATTTTGTGGGTTACTATCGTTACACTGGCAGGCTTCTTTTTTGGCCGACTTCCATGGGTAAAAAATAATTTTGAAATAGTAGTACTGGGCATCATCATTATTTCTGTCATGCCGATGGTGATCGGATATCTTAGAAATAGATTTAGATAGTCCATATAATCTTTGGATAAAAAATGGTTATTTTTTTTGATTTTCCTTAGCTTCCTTTCTTGCCTGTTTTTTAAAATACCCCCGAAACAAAAAATTGCTTTTTAATGCTTCCATATTCTGATCAAAAGAAGCTGTCCCTTTGTTTAAATTATCCAGCGTGCTATTGATCGATGATACCCAGGCGCTATCTCTCAACAAAGCTTGAACTGGGCCATTGCCTTTTTGCAAATCCCGATCCAATGAATTAATTATCTGATCCACTTCCTTTGCTATCACATTGGTCTTTTCACCAAACTCTTTAATGCTGGTAGAAGCCTGTCGTAATTGTACAAAGATAGTGGTATCATATATTAAAGCACTCAGATTGCCTGATCCAAACTGCACACTATCTATGATCTGATGCACAGCATGAGCAGAATAGTTAATCTCACTGGAAGCCTGTTTAAATTCTCTCAACGTTGAGGATACGAGATCCGGAATTTCATCGGATGATAATAAATGCATTAACCGTTGGTTTTCATTTAAAGCTTGTAAAGTGATTTTCAAATTCTCAGTTATGTCAGCAATATTACGGTTGGTTTTGCTCAGATAAACTAGCATTTCGTCGGAATCAATTGGCTTTTTTGAGACTAGAAGATCCTGGTCCACTACCAAAGATGCCGGCATTTTAACCGGGACGATATTTACAATTTTGTTGCCCACTACTCCGTCCGTACCAATAGATACCAATGCATTTTTTTTAATGATATTTTTAAAATCATTGTCGATAGACATGGTGACTTCGATAACAGTATCATTGAGAATATCAATAGACCTAATGGAGCCAATCTGTATACCAGAAAATCGAACATTATTCCCTTTCTGCAATCCTTGAATATGCTGAAAATGCGTCCTTAGGGTAAATGATGGGGTAAATATATTTGTATTTTTTCCTATGAAATAAAGCATTACTACCAGGAAAGCCAGGCCCAGGATGACAAACAAACCCAGTTTAATATTATTAGTCAATTGCTTTGCCATAATCAAATATCAAAATATTGTCTAACCTTTGGATCACTACTCATCTGCAAATGGGCGTAGGTGTCACAGATATAACATTGACCATCTAATAAAACCGCTACCCTATCACTTGCCATTTTGACACAAGTCATATCGTGTGAGATAATCAAGGAAGAAGTATTGTATTTAATTTTTATTTCCACCATTAGATCAATAATTTCTTTTCCTGTGATTGGATCCAAGCCTGAAGTGGGCTCATCGTATAAAATAATTTCTGGCCTTAAGATTAAAGTACGTGCCAGCGCAATTCTTTTCTTCATACCACCCGATAATTCGGAAGGCATCATATCAATCGTATGTGTCAGGCCTACATCTTCTAAGGCATGTATCACACGTTGAAGCACTTCTGCTTGCGTGAGCTTAATCCAATGCCTGCGCAATGGAAATTCAAGGTTCTCTCGCACGGTGAGTGAGTCATACAAAGCATTGCTTTGAAATAAAAAACCAATCTTTGCTCGCATCGCATCAAGCTCCTCGTGGTTGAGGCTCAACACATCCCGGCCAAAGACCAATATCTCCCCTTGATCGGGCATCAAAAGGCCTATGATACATTTTATGAGTACTGATTTACCAGAACCTGACTTACCCAGTACTACTATATTTTCCCCTCTATTTAAATCCAAATTAAAACCCCGTAGCACTTTATTAGAGCCAAATGATTTATAAATATGTTTTAAACTCACCACCGGCAATTGGTGATCGTTTAATCCTTGTTTTAATAGTTCTGTGTCTTTCGTCTCAATCATCCAATCTTTATTAAGCTATTCCTAATATATCAGTAAACTGAACTACCAGCAAATCAATCACAAATATTAATACAGAAGAAACTACAACAGCAGAGTTTGCACTTCGCCCTACGCCTTCAGTGCCTTTCTCACTATGATACCCTTTATAGCATCCTATGAGACCTACCGTAAATCCAAAAAAGAAAGTTTTTATGAATGCTGGTAATACATCGCTAAACAGCAGGTTGTCAAATACCTGGTTCCAAAACAGACTAAAACTGGTCACTCCTTTAATATTAACTCCAAGGTATGATCCATATAATGATATAGCATCGCTGAGCAAGACAAGTATGGGGAGCATTAAGGTCGTAGCCAACACCCTTGTAACCACCAGATACTTGAATGGATTGGTACCACTTACCTCCATGGCATCTATTTGTTCTGTGACTTTCATAGAGCCTAACTGAGCTCCAATACTACTGCCGATTTTTCCAGCAAAAATCAAGGCAGTCAGAATTGGGCCGATCTCCCGGACTATAGCGATACCAACAATGACCGGTATCTGAGATTCAACGCCATAACTAATCATAGAAGGCCTCAACTGCATCGTCAGGACGAGTCCCATTATAAACCCTGTAAGACCCACCAGAGGGAATGATTTATAGCCAATAATATAACATTGATTGAAAAATTCTTTGATTTCATATCTTGGCCTAAACCATTCGGTCAAAAAACGAGCTCCAAAAGAAGCGATTTTACCCGTTTCATCTAAAAATTTACTAAATGTGGCCAGCTTATTCACACTACAAATGTGCCATTCAAAAGGAGAAATATTTGTGAATATAATCAAGTCATTCAATGATTATGATCAGCCTATAGGGCTCCAAATCAATTAAGTACAGGATATTAATCATTTATAATCCCTGCAAAGCTCAAATGCTAATTAGGATCTGCTCGATGTGCAATAAATATCGGCAAATCAAAATTCTTCAATATCCAATCTGTAAGACTGGTATTAATCATTCTCGATATCCGGCCTCTCTGAAAAGCACCTAAAACTATCAATGTGTCAGTAGATAAGGATTTTAAGTAAGGCAATAATCCAGAGTCAACATCTCCCCCCATCAATTTAAAAGTGGCTTGTGGTGCATGCCGATTCATATATTCCTTGAGCAGGTTTTCATCAGGCAATGTGGAAGACTCACTACCTTGGTGGATGTTGACCACTTCGGTGTTAAGCTTCAAGAAATCTTCAAAAATATAATTAAACATTTTATATGCATAGATCGACGAAGGCCGACCATCATATAGCCAAATTATTTTATTAAAAGGGTTAAAATCATAAGGCACAAGTAACAAAGGACAATGAATGTTTTCTAAAACTTTTTTTATAAATCGGGATGGTACCTTTTCCTTAAAAGAAACAAACGATTCTTGCCTGAAGATGATCATTAAGTCAGCAAAATTACTTTCATGAACTACATCCTGGATGGCATTATCACTGTCATGACGAATGGTATACGGGAGCTTAAGCGCTTTTAATTGACCTTCCAGCTCCTTGGATTGAGTCAACCTGGAAGTCTGATCCCTTACATCCAGCTCCTTTCTTATCCTTCCTGATACACCATCTTCTGCAATGAGTTCATAAATTTTATAACTATGATATTCGGGATCATCCAAAAAAACTGCAACCACGTGTGCTGATATCATTTCACCAATAAAAATCAAAAATTTTTCAGTGCTGCTATTGTAATTCAAACCATCAAAGACTGCAACAATTTTTTTCATGTTCACTACTTCTTGAAGTTATTAATGAATCTACCTTAGTTTATTAAGCATAGAAATCATTATTGGTTAAAAAACCCAATGACTTCCTTGTCTGTCAGCTGGTCAAAATCTTCATAAAATGAACCGACTCCATAAAATTCATCAGGAATATAAATGCACACTACGACATTGGCCAGGGTTTTTACAAGTTTGACAGCATTATTAGATGCGACAGGGATGGCGACAATTATTTGGTTAGGGAGGCTTTTTTTCACTACATGGAGGGTAGCCATCATAGTATGCCCCGTAGCCATGCCGTCATCCACCAAAATCACATTCATTCCCTTTAAGTTTGTTGGCTTCTTTTGTCCCATAAATTTTGAATACATCTCCGTCAACCTTTTTCTTATCAAGACTAGTTCAGCATCAATATACTCTTTGGGAATATGTTCCTGGCTAGCAATAAAAAATTCGTCCATGCTAGTCGCTCCGATGGCATATTCCTTGTTGGCAGGATGTCCTATTTTTTTTATCATAATAGGCTCCAATGGAACCTGTAATAGTCTTGCTACTTCAAATCCGACTGGAACTCCACCTCTTGGAACTGCCAGAACAATGGTATCTTTACTATTAAATTTCAGCAATTTCCCTGCCAAAATCTCACCAGCTTCTTTCCGGTTTTTAAAAATCATAATGAAATAATATAGCTTTACAAATACATGTCAAACCATTCATAAGCTGACTCACATACCAGATCTAAGGTACCCGGCTCTTCAAATAGATGTGTCGCCCCAGGTATAATATCCATTTTTTTCTTACCAGGCAGCATGGCCAGTGCTGATTCATTTAATTTAATAACTTCATGATCCTCACTGCCAACGATCAACAAGGTTGGAGTCATCAGGGTTGGTAGTACATTGAAAGCAAGATCCGGCCTTCCACCACGGCTGACCACAGCCTTTACAAATTTTAATTCTGAGGCAGCTATCAAAGCAGAAGCAGCTCCTGTACTTGCACCAAAATAACCGATGTTGCAATCAAAAGTAATGGGGGTATCAAGGATCCACTTAGTGGCTTCGATTAACCTGCTGGACAATAAAGGAAGATTAAATCTGTTTTCAGAGATTTTATCTTCTTCTTCAGTCAATAAATCAAACAACAAAGTACCTATCTGTCGTTTATTAAAATACCCTGCCACATATTTATTTCTCGGACTATGCCTGCTACTTCCACTCCCATGTGAAAACAAAATAATCCCTTTTGCATTTAGTGGAACCTTGAGATCACCACTGACATATAACCCATCGATGGCAATATCCACTTCATCTTCAAATTGCAGATTTACCATAAGATACTTATTTAGGCTTGAAAGATAACCTCAAAATATATAAAACAAAATGATATTGATCATAGCCAATCATGACTTCATGCATAATGCACATCATTCGAAATATGCAACTTTAGTCACCTATGGGAAAGTATTTTTTTAACAAAAATTCACCAGATAATCTAGAAATAATTTCATCCATTAAACAATGGTCATGGCCATTAGAGAACCCGAATGACTTGAATCCATTGATCGACAAAATTGGAAATGCCCGAATAGTTATGTTAGGAGAGGCTTCGCATGGCACCAGTGAATATTATAGGTGGAGGTGGCATATCACAAAGAGGCTCATAGGAGAAAAAGGATTTAATTTTATCGCAGTGGAAGGAGATTGGCCGGATTGTTATCGGCTGAACCGGTATATCAAATTGGACTCTTCAACGCCTCACAATCCCTATGCTGTACTGAGGGAATTTAATAGATGGCCGACCTGGATGTGGGCAAACTGGGAAATGGTGGCAATTTCCGAGTGGTTAAAGAAATATAATCAAACTAAAAATCTAAAAGATAAAATTGGCTTTTATGGTCTGGATGTATATAGTCTGTACGAAAGCCTACAGGAAATCATGAATTACTTGGACAAAGTCGATAAAGATGCATATGCAATAGCCATGGATACCGTGAGATGTTTTGAGCCTTACCGTCAAGACGAAGGTAGATCCTATGCCAAGGCAAGCGAATTAGTGCCCGAACTGTGCCAAAATGAAGTACTCAAGTTATTGCAAGAAATTCAGCTCAAAATAGCTTCTTATAATTCCGATATGGAAAATGTATTCAGTGTTGGTCAAAACTCAACCATCGTAGCCAATGCCGAGCAATATTATCGCTCTATGATCAAAGGAGGACCCCATAGCTGGAATGTGAGGGATAGACATATGCACGAGACACTTGTCAATCTGCTTCAATTTCATGGAAAAAATTCAAAAGCCATCATCTGGGCTCACAACACCCACGTAGGTGATGCCAGAGCGACTGACATGATCAGAGAAGGTATGTATAATATTGGTGAACTGGCAAGAATGCAACTACAAGAGTCCGGAGTATTTTTGGTAGGATTTGGTTCTTTTGAAGGAACAGTGACAGCCTCTAACCGATGGGGAGGAGAAATCCAACAATTAGATTTACCTGTTGCTCGTGCTAATAGTTGGGAATATTTATTGCACCAGGCATCTCCTAAAAACAAATTGCTTATAATGGAAGATTTTAATACCGACTCATTAATCGAGCATTTTATACCACATCGTGCGATTGGTGTAGTCTACCAACCGGAATACGAAGTATATGGCAATTATGTGCCAAGCATCCTTCCACTAAGATATGACGCATTTATACATATAGATCAAACCACTGCTCTACACCCACTGCATATTCAACCCAGTGGCCACCAGACTCCTGAGACTTATCCATTTGGTGTTTAGTGCCCTGTTATGCTGTTTAATGATTAATTTACCCTAAATTCAGTCTCACACATGTTGACCGCATTTTTCAAACTTCTAGTAGGCGTCGTCATTTTTCTTTTCGGCTTTAATTTTATTGAAGAATCGATCAGTAATATTTCGGGAAGATCATTCAAGCTTTATTTAAAAAAACAAACTTCCAATCCGATCAAAGCAATTATAGGGGGTACGGTGGTCACTGCGATATTGCAAAGCAGTAGTATTGTTAACTTCCTCGTTTTATCATTTGTTGGGGCAGGAATATTGAAAATCTCAAATGCCTTGGCTATTGTGTTGGGAGCCAACCTGGGCACTACGCTGGATAGTTGGGTGATAGCTACCCTCGGATTTCAAATGAATCTGGAGAATCTATCTTTTCCATTAATTGCTATAGGAGGACTCTTGATGTTTATGTCTGACAAAGTGGGAAAAATATATTACTGGAGTAGATTCTGTGTAGGGTTGGGGTTCTTATTCTTTGGTTTAGAGTTTATTAAAAATGGAGTATCTGAATACCTGACCACCTATGATCTAAGTGCCCTAGCCCACTATCCTTTGGTCGTCTTTGTGATATTTGGGCTGATTGCTACTACCCTGACTCAATCCAGTTCTGTTACCATAGCCATTACTCTGGCGACTTTATACGCACATGGAATCTCATTGATAGCCGCGATGGCCGTGGTGCTCGGATCAGAAGTTGGCACCACGCTTAAAATAATACTAGCTTCTTTGAATGGACCTTCGGTCAAAAAAAAAGTAGCCTATGGCAATCTAATCTTTAATGGATTTACCCTTCTTTTGGCATATATATTTATAAAGCCAACATATCATCTGATTAAAGACATTATAGCGATTAAAGACCCTCTTTTAGCCCTGGTGTTTTTTCAAACTATGATCAATTTATTGACTATCCTTTTATTTTTACCATTTTTAAAAAAACTGGGCTATTGGTTGGATAAGCATGTATCCAGTACCATGGACAAAACAAATCTTTTACAGAAGATATCTGTAAACGAAGGAGATTTTGCACATGACGCACTGGAAAAAGAAACCAAGACTTTTTTGAATATAGTCCTGCTCTTTTCAAACAAAGTATTTGAAAAAAATACAACCCTGGATCTTGATGATCAACCACTGCAAAAAAAAATAAGCACTTTGGACAATTCAGAGCTTTACCATTTTATAAAACACAAACATGGAGAGATCAGAAATTATGCTTTCAACTTACACCGTCTGACTAATGATGAAGACAAGTTAAAACGACTGGATCAACTATTGGAAGCTATCCGGGAAGCGATGTATGCCGTCAAGAGCATTAAAGACTCTTTTATCGATATAGAAGCCTTGCGTAATAGCTCGAATGATGTAAAATATGGGTCATATGTGGAGTCAAAGACTGAGATACCCACCCTGGTGGCTAATTTGATGTCGATACTTCGGCAAGATACCAGGACATATGATTCTACAAGTCTTGCCAAGCTGCTTCAAAAGCTTGATAGTGAGTTTGTGACCCAAGTGGGACAATATTACAAAACAGAATTTAAACCCAAGTTGATTGAAGACGAATTTTCGACATTGATAAATTTTGATCGTGAAATATTTAATGCCAGCAGATCTATGATACTAATGACGGAAATATTCCTCTCCAATGTTCATATACCAAAACATCAGAAAAATATACAGGTAATAGATGGAAATGCTTAAAGGCAATATCAGGATCAATCTACTCTATAGCGATCTATAAGGATATATCCCCAAGCTTGAGCACATGAATCAGGATCGATCCGCCAATCCAAAGAAATATTTACAGGAAACTTGGCCGTCTTCAAATCAAATCCAGGCCCTTTAGGCAGCTCTGCAAAAATGTGCCCCATCTTGTCGATCTCGATCACATAATGTCCACAACAGCCACATTTTTCGCCAAAACAAGCACATTTTCGATAATCTGGACCTATGATGATCCCTTTACTTTGAAATGTAGAATTTTCTTTGGAACAGAATGCCCAAAACATCATTGACAAAATGAACAAAGGCGCATATAGCTTTACAGACTTTCTCATGAAGTAAATAACGTAAAGGAATAATAAATCGTTGGACCGAAGTCGAATTTTTTATATTTGAAAGCACCATTATTGCTTTTCAAACCGTCCAGAAAAAGATACCAATTTAATGCGATACATGACTACTTTAATTCTTGTAGAATCGTCTATCTCGTCGTTGACTTCATGACCAAAAGGGTGAATCGTACTGCTGGTTTTCAGTGGGAATACACGATTGAACAGCAATTCCCTTGCATTGTCTGCTTCAAGGCCGGATAGTTCTTCAAATTTTCCATGGACTATAGCGCATTGCCAATTTCTCATGTCAAACATACTATCTACCTCAAAGCAGACATTGGGGTTTTTACGTAGTATATCTAATTTTTTTCCTTCATTGGTCTGACCATAAATAAAGTCACCATCATAAGCATAAGTTACAGGTATGATGTATGGAAGTTCACCTTCTGCACAAGCCATCCTACCTAAAGCCTGACTAGAAAGGACATTTTTAATCTGAAGCTCATTTAATTCACCTAACATAATAGTTCTTTTGAGATACCAAATAGCATACCTATCTGCGCCAATCTCAAATGTAACAAATAATGATTTTCAGGGCCATGATATCCGTCAGGACTATAATTGATTTTTTCCAGTAAGTAGAAAAGGTGAATCCGGACTTTAGTAGCGAACGGTCAATATTATCTAAACTGATGATCAATAACCATTTTAAAATCAGGTTAAAGATTCAGATGGAATCGTCAACAATGGAATTTTTGAATTTTTGACCATATGCACGGCCAGGTCAGGTAGAAGTTTCTCCAGGCCTTTGTGTTTGTGCGAGCCCATTACAATCAAATCTGCCTTCCATTCATCGGCAAATTGCAAAATTGAATCATCGGTATCCCCTTCCAATACCTTGGTCTGAACGAGTGGGTCACCCAGGTGCTTGCCTGAAGCTGCCAAAAAATCTTCAGCTTCCTTTTTAATATTTTCCACTACCCCCTCAGTACCGTCAGCATAGCTGCCATAGAAACCCATAATCGGCGAATATGGAATGCTATAAAAAGCTGGATCTGTAATAACATGTACGAGTACGACCTCAGCTTGAAATGCTTTGGCAACAGCATAACCAATCTTAGCTACGTTTTCAGCAGTAGGATTGTAGTCAATGGCGATAAGAATTTTTTTCATATTATTCAGTATTAATTTTTTTCAAATATTATTTAAATACACCACCTTAAAATTATTAAGCTCAAGTTTATGGCACCCCGGCTCCTCTCCTCAAAGTTATTTGAATTTGCAATGAAAACTCTGGAATAAATCAGTAGCGTGACTGATTTTGGTCCTGACAGTAAATAAAATTGTGGGGGGTCGCAACCAAGTCAGCCTCTCAAATTTAATTTATGATGAACATACTGATCGGCCAAAGTGAAGATTTATTTAAACTAAGCATAAATAATGACCGAACTTTCCTGTACTATCTTCTTCTTTTAAACCATTTTACAAATTCATACCAAATGACCACCAGAAACCCAATTGCAATAGACGATGACAGCTGGTTTACATCCAGTGATTCAAAGTCAAAAAATCAGCGAAAGGTTTCACAAATAACAACATTCCTGTAATCAATATGGTGATCACTATGATCCTCCATACCAAATTGTTTTTATATCGGGATGTGGTAAAAATCGAGTAATAAAATGACCGATTGACCAGGGTCAAAAATATATTAGCTGAAATGAGGGTAGTAAAAACCATGGTACGCGTATGTGGTTCACTAAACCCTTGCAATACTGCCAATTGATATACTCCTAATGTTCCTATAGAAATGACTAATCCCTGGACCATACTCGTAGTCAACTCCCTCCAATTAAAAAAAGTAGTCGTGAAAGGCCTCGGCTTTTGAGAAAGAATATTTTCTTCAATTGGTTCATTTTCATAGATGATCGAACAGGTTGGCCCCATGACCAATTCCATAAAGATGATGTGAATAGGCGAGAAAATATTGGGATATACCCATCCCAAGACCAATGGTATGAAGACGGTCATCACAATAGGTATATGGATTGAAATAATATATTGAATAGCTTTTTTGAGGTTAGAATAAATTTTTCTGCCCATAGCCACCGCATCCACCATTTTCGAAAGATCATCTTCTAATAATATCAGCGAAGCCGCCTGCTTGGCTATTTCTGTTCCTTTACGACCCATCGCGACACCGATATGGGCTGCTTTGAGTGCAGGACCATCGTTGACCCCGTCTCCCGTCATGGCAACGATCTCATTGTTCGCTTTTAATGCGTTAATTATCTTCAATTTTGCTTCGGGAAACATCCTGGTAAACACATTATTCTCTACAACTACTTTCACCAATTCTGCGTCATTCAACTTCATCAAATCATCTCCATTAATACTTTTCTCAAATCCTCTAAACCCAACTTGTTTAGCAATTGATTTGGTAGTGGCTGCATTATCACCAGTCACGATTTTTACAGTAATCCCTGCATCATAAAAGTCGTTTAATACTTTAGTTATATTCTTCTTTGGAGGGTCATAAAATGCAATAATACCTTTAAATATGAATCTGATTTCTTGCTGAGATTTGGGATACTCATCACTATCCATATGAGCCTCTCCAACACCCAATACCCGATAACCTTTTGAAGCAAATTCTAAAATGGTATCTTCAATTACTTTGCCCTCATCAGGATCCAGGTCTGAAACATTTATTATAGCTTCCGGAGCGCCCTTAGCGGCTATGATACGATGTCCTTGTTTGTCCTCAAAAATATGGGTCATCATAGGAGGCTGGCCGCCTAAAGCATATTCTTTGACTATATTAAAGTTTGGTCTTTCATCTGTAAGCATAATTTCAGAATAAGCTTCATGTAGTGCTACTTCCATTGGATCAAAAGGGATAGGTTCGCTGGCCCACATCGATGTCCTTATTAGTGCTTTGCCTTCTTCCGGCAGCTCAGTGGCTAAAGAATAATACTTTTGGTTGGCTAAAACAAAAATACTAGCCAGACTCATTTTGTTTTCGGTGATGGTCCCTGTCTTATCAGTACAAATCACGGTGGCACTGCCTAAGGTTTCCACTGTCTTCATTTGCTTGACCACTATACCCATTTTCATCAATCGCCAGGCTCCCAGGGCCATGAAAGTGGTAAAAGCTACTGGGATCTCTTCAGGAAGTATACTCATAGCCAGGGTAAGGGCTTTTAATAAACTATCAAGCAGACTTTGAGTTTTAAAATAATTGATGATCCACACTACCAGGAAAACCACAGCTCCCGCAATCACCATTTTTTTTACAAAATTGTTGATCTGTAATTCAAGTGGTGTTTTTTCTTCAACGATGCTCTCCAGGCTTTTTCCAATTTTGCCCAATTTGGTATTGAGGCCAATAGCTGTGACTCTCACGATAGCGAGCCCACTTGCCACGGTTGTACCCTGGAAAATAGTATTGTCTTCGCTAGTGGCATCTTTATATACTGCTAGCGATTCACCTGTCAAAATAGATTCATTGACAGAAAAATCATTGGAATGAATAATGATCCCATCAGCCGGTATAGCTGTGCCTTCTTCTACCAACAGACTATCCTCCATCACCAGGTCCTGAGACTTGATTTCAACCACCAGACCATTGCGAATCACCTTACAGCCCGGCTGGGTGTATTCTTTTAATTTTTCAAGGGCATTGCGGCTGCGGGTATCCTGATAAAGAGAAATCGTGGCTACTAAGACTATCGCAGAAGCAAGGAAAACACCATCTCCAGTTTTTCCACTGATGAAATAAATGGTAGCTGCCACAAATAAAAGGATCACCATAGGTTCGGTAGCTAAACTCTTGACTGCATCTAAAAAGCCATTTTCTTTTTTATATACCAACTTATTGAGTCCATGAGTATTCCTGGATACCACAACTTGGTCATCGGTCAGACCTGAGATGTTAAAATTATTGACTGGCATACTTGTTATTATTCAGAAGTCGCAAGATAGTGTCATAACTTCAATAAGGCTGAGTACAACATTGTATTGGAGTTCAGCTAATGGTTCATCATCTAATACAGCAACATCATTTTATCATCAACTTAAGACACCTCAATAAATAATCAAACAATTGACTTACACTGATTTAAAAATTTTAATTCCGGGCAGGACCGCTTGGTGCCGGGAAATGAACGGTGACTAGGAAATGCCATTTTCGCCAGAACAGGTAAAAAAACCTATTGCTTACGACCTGAAATACACCTTGAAACAAAAAAGCCTTGCAAACAATTCATTTACAAGGCTTTAAAATATTAATTGCGGACCGGACGGGACTCGAACCCGCGACCTCCGCCGTGACAGGGCGGCATTCTAACCAACGACCCGCTCCACTTTTTTTTTTGGCCAGGTCCCTTTTGTCTCCCCCCCCCCCCCTTCTCCCCTCGGGGGGGGGGGGGGGGGGGCCCCCGGCCCTTCGGGGCGTTGCTTCGGGACTAACCAACTGAACTACCGATCCAATATTTTCAAATTTACTATTTACTTTTTTATCCAGGCAAGTCACATTTGACTCTAACCTGACCCCAATCTACCTTCGGGATGGTGGTAACGGCGGCTCCCGATGCTTCGGGACGATGCTTCGGGACTGCTTCGGGACGATGCTTCGGGACTAACCAACTGAACTACCGACCCACTTTCCTTCGAAAGGTGCGCAAAAATAAGTGATTTCTTCGCAATTCCAAAATAAATACCAGCCCCTTGGTATAAAAAATATTGAATCTCATACTGGCATGAAACGCACTTCGTCATACAAGCGATTATTGCGCTGGACCAATGACGAATCCATAACCGTACTGATGCCCTAACAAACGATAAGGCCTATGCGGCAGCATGCCCCAACTATTATCTCCCGCGACGCCTCGCTGACTTAAATCTACATGCAGGTCAATAAAGTCGCGCTCATGCAGGTCGGATGGATGTCTTTGCTTTTTAGTCAGGCCGGGATCCAGATCTTCTGTGGTATAAGGCAAGGCACTGAAGCCCAACGGCTGAAGTCCGGTGATTTTGATGCCCTGGCCGGATTTATCCTGCAGCATGAGCCATCGAACATCTGTCTTGTATCCACACTCCTGGGGTCGGATATAGGAATGAACGAATTGGTCGCCCAGGGATTGATCATATAGCCCCAAAAAAGAAGCGGTATTGCGGTCTGAATAGTTTTCCCAGGGACCTCTGCCATACAATTTGATGGAGTCGAAGAGTTTGGGAGCAATGATGCGCATACCAAACCTGGGCATCTCGGGCAGTTGATGATCTATGCCTAACTCGATGGCAGCCCGGATGGCTATTTTACCATCATTGAATATGTGATAAATTATTTTGTAATCGGCGCGGATATCTGTGAGCCGATAGCTGGCTTCTATGTCCACACCCTCTTCGGTTTGTTCGCCGACGATGACCCCGGTTGTTTGTTGATTTTGATGGGCTGTCCGCCAAATGCCCGACTTGGCAGGCATCTCATTGCCAAAATCATTGTCCGTAGGTGCGCGCCAAAAATAAGGCTCAGGTGACTGTAGGATGAGCGATTTACCTTTAAAGGTGTAAGCCATCAATTTACCGGAACCAAGATTAAATCTGCCGGAGACATCCCCGGAGGTGAAGCGCATATTATTATTTATTTTTTCGATGACCAGTGTACCGGGAGCAGGACTGCTTCGATCAAAAAAAGAATGTGTGCCCTGAGAGAATTCCTGTCGCGCCACTTCATGCCCTTTAGGAATCAAGGGGAGATCTTGTCGAGTGTACCCATATAACTGGAGTGAATATTCTGCCTCATTGTTCATAGGCTTTAAACTCAGTTGGATAGTCGCCGAATCCCCAGGTCCAATATTTTTATCGAAACTGCCTGTCGCTTCAGGCATACCATCTTTAGTCAATATCCACTTAAAGGTATAATCACTCAGGTCTTTAAACGAAAACCTATTAAACAGTTTGATTTGGCCTTTTTTCCAATCAATATCTTTAAACACGATGTCCTGGTATACTTTTTTCACTTCATACAGGCCGGGATGAACGGACCTGTCTGCAGCAATCAATCCATTCGCACAAAAATTTTCATCATTCTGCAGGTCGCCTGCACCCAGATCTCCGCCGTAAGCCCAAAATATATGACCGAACATATCTTTTGTCTTCAATCCCTGATCCATCCAATCCCATATAAATCCGCCCTGCAAACGTGGACTGCTTTCGATCACATCAAAATATTCCTGAAAATTACCGAGGCTATTGCCCATGGCATGCGCATATTCGCACATAATGAAAGGACGCTGCTGGGTCACATCAGTAGCATATCTTCGCATATACTCCATAGGAGGATACATTGGACACACGATATCCGTATTCCAATCTTCCCCTGCTTGTTCGAATTGTACAGGCCTCGAAGGATCCCGTTGTTTCATCCAGGTATACATTTCATGAAAAACCTGACCATTACCACATTCATTGCCCATACTCCAAAGGATCACGCAGGCATGATTTTTGTCCCGCTCCACCAGTCGTTTAATCCGGTCTTCAAAAGCAGGTGCCCAGGATAGAAGATAAGCTGGGTGGACGCTCTGATCGAAGGGCCCTTGCAAGGTTGCCCCCATTCCATGAACTTCAATATTAGCTTCGTCGACTACATAGAGTCCATACTCATCACATAGCTTGAGCCATAACGGATCATCAGGATAATGACAAGATCGGACTGCATTGATATTGTACTGCTTCATCATCTGGATGTCCCGAATCATGATCTCCCGGCTCATCACATGCCCCTGCACCTCATCATGCTCATGGCGGTTGACTCCATGCACCATGATGCGCTGACCATTGACCAATAGCTGAGCATTGATGATTTCAACTTTTCTAAATCCTGTTTTATGAGAGATGATATCGAGGGATTTTTGATTGGCATCTTTGAGTTCAACCACCATGGTGTATAAATTGGGAATTTCGGCACTCCAGGTATTTACATTTTCGATATTGATTTCCAAATGCAGACGATCTGATATTTTAGTCGTTTTTTGTGTATTAGCAGCAACTCTATTACCAGCTTGATCAAACAGGGTGAGCTCTGCAGACAGCGATTTTTCTAATGGATTTTTTAAGGTCAAATCAATTGATAACAAACCATTTTTATAGGTAGGGTCAAGGTCAGGATGTGCAAAAAAATCTTGGATATTGATTTTATTTTTGGCCACCAGGTACACATCCCGTTCTATACCGGTCAGCCGCCAAAAATCCTGGTCTTCCAGGTATGAGCCATCATGCCAGCGGTGGATCCTGATCGCCACCTGATTGGTACCTGCATGGATATATTTAGAGATATCAAATTCCGCTGGTGACTTACTCACTTTAGAGAATCCCACTTCCTGTCCATTGATATACAAATACATAGCCCCTGTCACCGAACCAAAGTGTAAGATTACTTCACGGCCCGTCCAGGTACTGGGCACTGTAAATGACCTCCGATAGGTTCCCACTGGCGCAAAGGCATGGTCTATAAAAGGCGGGTTTTTAGGAAAGGGATATATAATATTGGTGTAGATAGGGATACCATAACCATTGAGCTCCCAATTGCCAGGGACAGGGATGGTACCCCATTTTTGATCATTAAAGGTCGTTTTGAAAAAATCCCTGGGTGCTTTAGAGGGTTGGTCAACATAATTAAACTTCCAGGTACCATTCAATGACTGATACCACGGCGACCCAGCATAATCATCCTTAATCGCCTGAGGTACTGTAGCATAAGTCATAGCTATGGCATGTGGCGCCAGCTTATTGATATCCACTATTTTTTCATTTTCCCATTCTGTAAAAGTGAATGATTGACCGAAAAAATTATATGCAAAAAATAACAATATAAAAATTGAAAAATATCTCATGATTAGAAAAATGAATTTTGTGCAATTTATGGATTTATATCCTATCTAAGGCTAGTATACTTTGTGAGAAATCTTATAGACTTGAAACACAAACTTCCTATATTTAAGGTCAATAAAAAAACTTTTCATCAAGGCCATGTCTGGCAGATGTTTTTACCGCATTCACGAAAAATGAAAAAATCAGAAATTATTTATCAGAAACTCATAGCTCCGACAGAAGATTTGATATATGACCTAAAAAAATTAGATGGCGATATACTGATCCTTGGAGTAGGTGGTAAAATGGGGCCGGCACTCGCTCGACTCACGAGGCAAGGAATAGAGCAGGCTGGCATCCACAAAAATGTGATAGGAGTGGCACGGTTTTCAGAGCCCGGCTTGGAAGATGAATTATCCAACGTAGGCATAGAGACGATAGTAGCAGATTTATTGGATGATGACCAATTGGCGGGCTTGCCACAGGTTGAAAATGTCCTTTATCTCGCGGGTACAAAATTCGGCACCAGTGGACAGGAAGCACAGACCTGGGCGATGAATGCATACCTTCCCGGAAGAGTTGCACAAAAATTTAAAAATTCAAGAATCGTAGCTTTTTCTACAGGCAACGTTTATCCTTTTACTACTGTTGAAAGCGGTGGCGCACCAGAAAATCTCGCCCCTGAACCAATAGGAGAATACGCTCAATCCTGCCTGGGTCGAGAACGTATTTTTCAATACTTTGCGGCAAAAAATCAAACACCGTTATTGATCTATCGATTGAATTATGCCAATGATGTCGCCTACGGAGTCTTGCTCGAAATCGCCAAATCAGTCAGAGACCAGAGACCAATAGACTTGAAAATGGGATCGGTCAATGTCATCTGGCAAGGCGATGCCAATGAAGTCGCGTTAAGATCTCTGCTTCATTGTAGCCTGCCCCCAAAAATTTTAAACGTGACCGGACCTGAGATTCTATCTGTACGGTGGTTGGCAGAAGAATTTGCAAAAAAACTGGGCATCAAACCAATATTTGTCAACGAGGAACTACCTACCTCTTTGTTATCTAATGCTACCGAATGCACCCGTTTATTTGGCCAGCCTAAAGTCTCCATACTACAAATGATAGAGGTGATCCTAGATTGGCTTTTGGAAGGAGGCAAAATTTTCAATAAACCCACCCATTTTTCAGAAAGGAATGGAAAATTTTAGGATCCGATGAGTTTGAATAAAATGGATGCTGCTATCAAATCAATATTACATAAGGGTGTGGTCATTCCAGCCCATCCCCTCGCTTTAAATCAAAATCTTACTCTGGATATCCGGAGACAAAGATTATTGACACAATATTATATAGCCTCCGGAGCCGGAGGTGTTGCAGTAGGAGTACATACTACTCAATTTGAAATCCGTGACCCATCTATCAATCTTTTAGAACCTGTGCTAAAAACAGCATCTGAAGAAATAAGCAATCATGCCTCAGGCCCATTCATCAAAATAGCTGGTATCTGTGGCCCAACAGGGCAAGCTTTGCTTGAAGCAGAGTTAGCTACTAAGCATGGGTACCATCTTGGCCTGGTCAGCAATGGAGGTTTGAATGAGTATACAGAAGCCCAATTGATCAAAAGGACCGCATTGATAGCAGACATCATTCCCGTATTTGGCTTTTATCTCCAGCCTGCTGTGGGGGGCAGGGTTTTGAGTTATGATTTTTGGCGTGATTTTGTGGAAATACCCGGAGTACAGGCCATAAAAATAGCTGCCTTCAATCGATATCAAACCCTCGATGTAGTTAGAGCAGTATGCTATTCCTCGCGAAGAGATGAAATTGCATTGTACTCGGGCAACGATGACAATATCGTAGCTGATTTATTGACGCCTTATCGATTTATGATCCATGGTGAAAAATATGAAAACGAATGGTAGGTGGCTTACTCGGTCACTGGGCCGTGTGGACCAAAGCAGCTGTATCCTTATTGGAAGAAATTAAGACTTGTATTCAGCATCAATATAATGGCGTTGAAAAATTATTGGCCCTTGGAGTGGCAGTTACGGATATGAATGCAGCTATTTTTGATGCACCACATGCCTTCAGTGGATGTATCCCTGGCATCCATGAAGTATTGCGAAGGCAAGGTCTGATACAAGGTACCTGGAGCTTGAATCCAAAGGAAGTGCTCTCCAGTGGACAGTTGGCAGAGATCGATAGAGTATACCAGGATTATCAACATCTTACTGACGATGATTTTGTACGGTCTTTTCTACATGAAAGAGGTATTTTGATTAATATTTAAACTCATCCCCGGATGAGTAATTGCAGTGAGCTATGGCACATAAACGTAGAAAGTTTTTAAAATGGAGCGGACTCGCAGGGCTTGGCCTTACCGGTATGAGCCTTTCAAAAGGGTTAGCTATGTCGACGAATAATTTTAGAACTTCAAATCCAATAACTATGAAGGATATACTCAGCATGCAAGAAAACAACAGTCTAATCGGTCAATATGGGTCATGGGCTGCTTCGCTGCACAAAGACAAATTGCCCGTTTTTTCGTTTAGGAATAAAAAATATTCAGACCTGGCTGCATGGAGAAAATCCGCAAAAGACCGGGTCATAGATCGGATGGCCATTCCGGATATCGGTCCCATACCAACCGTTAAAATCAACAAACAATCAGTCTATGATGGCTTGCATATAGAGGAAATGAACTGGCAGCTACCATATGGACGAGCCACTGAAGCTATCCTGCTGAAACCAGCACATCAACAAGGGAGGTTACCGGCCATACTTGCCTTTCATGACCATGGGGGAAACAAATATTTTGGCACCAGAAAAATCACCAGGACCAGTGATGCAGCATCCTTTGATGGCAGACCATCAGCAAGAATATTACGAAGGCATGGCCTGGGCCAATGACATAGCAAAAAAAGGATATTTAGTACTCGTAGTGGATGCTTTTCCATTTGCCAGCCGAAGGGTGATGATGGCAGATGTTCCTGAACATCTGCGCCGAGGTCTGACTGACAATAATCCCGAAGATCCGACCAATATCCATGCTTATAATCAATGGGCCGGAGAACACGAGCATATCATGGCCAAATCTTTGTTCAGTGCCGGTACGACCTGGCCAGCCGTGTTTTTGCCGAAGATCGAATAGCCCTGGACATATTATGCGACCGCAAGGATGTTGATGTAAATCGTATAGGGTGTGGGGGGCTGTCAGGTGGAGGCATGCGCACCATATTTATGGGCGGATTAGATCCTAGAATCAAATGCGCAGTCTGTGTTGGATTTATGACTACCTGGCAGGACTTAGTACTGCATAAATCTTTTACCCATACGTGGATGACTTATGTACCCTTGTTGCCAAATGAATTGGACTTGCCTGAAATCTTGGGACTTCGGGTACCCTTGCCTACATTAGTATTGAATGATGAGCAGGATAGTTTGTTTACATTGGAGGAAATGAAACAGGCAGATTCGATCTTAAAGGAGGTTTATAAAAAAGCCAAAGCATCCGATCATTACCAATGTTCATTTTACCCCGGACCTCATAAATTTGATCAGAAAATGCAGGCCGAAGCTTTTACCTGGTTTGATCAATGGTTGAAAAATTAATTCGTTAATTCATAGCTCTTTCATTCAAAAAATATTAAAAGATGAAACGTAATCGCAGAGATTTTTTAAAACTTTCGGGACTTACCGGCGTAGGTATCACAGCTTCCACCCATTTAAGCTCAATGGTTTTAAACTCCAATCAAGACCAGGATACCCGAAAAAAACATTTTAATATGTGTGGTTATGCCGCACCGAAGCTTGACACAGTTAGAATTGGTTTTATTGGGTTGGGCAACAGGGGGCCGGCGGCGGTAAGTCGCATGAACCATATCGAAGGTACAGAGATCAAAGGCCTGAGTGATATACGACCAGAAAAAGCAAATGCTGTCAAAAAATCCCTGGAAAACACTGCGCATAAACCAGACATCTATACCGGAGGGCCTGATGAATGGAAACGATTGTGCGATCGAAAGGATATCGATCTCATTTATATCGCCACCCCCTGGGCTTTGCACGCACCTATGGCACTGTATGCGATGGAGCAAGGCAAACATGTGTGCATCGAAGTACCGGCAGCCAAGACCATTGAGGAGTGCTGGCAGTTGGTCGAGACCTCGGAGCGCACGCGTCAGCATTGTATTATTCTTGAGAACTGTTGTTACGACTTTTTGAATTGCTCACTTTGAATATGATCAGACAGGGCATGTTTGGCGAAATAGTACACGGAGAAGGTGCCTATATCCATACGCTGCTGGACTCCAACTTCAACAAGACCGGTTATTATGATATGTGGAGGTTAAAGAAAATTTCAGAAATGGCAACCTCTATCCAACCCATGGACTAGGACCGGTGGCGCAAGCTATGGATATCAATCGTGGGGACAAGATGGATTACCTGGTAGCGGTTTCGGGCAATGACTTTCTAATGGGTGCCACGGCTGCTGCTTAGCTTCCAAAGACGATTTTTTAAAGTCTACGCCAATAAAAGTATCGGGGCAATATGAATACGACGACGATCCGCACCAATAATGGACGGACCATTATGCTCCAGCATGATGTGACCTCACCCAATGTCTACTCCCGCATCCATAAAATAAATGGCACAAAGGGTCTTGCTTAAAATATCCTTTCCCGGGCAAAATAGCCCTGGGCCACGAAGATTGGCTCAGCGAAGAAGAATATAAAAACATGGAGGAAAAGTATACTCCTGCCATCGTTAAAAAAGTAGGTGAAATGGCCAAGCAAGTAGGTGGCCATGGGGGCATGGACTTTCTGATGGATTGGCGCACGATCGATTGTCTGAGAAACGGCTTCCTGTCGATATGGATGTATATGACGCTGCTTTATGGAGTTCGATCGCACCATTAAGTGAGTGGTCGGTAGCCCACAGATCCAATTCTATAGATGTCCCTGATTTTACCGCCGGGTCCTGGAAAACCAATAGCCAATAGATCTTTCTCTCGAAAAAAGGGGGGCACTCAAGTTAAAAGCTAAAACCAAGTATCTCATTTTATGGCTATTCACATATTGCCCAATGCCGCAGAATGAGGTAAAGCTTCCGGGGTAGCTGCAGCACAACTCATCCGTGCCGCCATTGATACCCAAAGGCAAAGCCTCTATCATCTTGGCGACAGGCGCAAGTCAATTTGATACTATCCATCAATTAATCGATGAAAAGGTATCGATTGGAGCAAAGTAACCATGTTCCACCTGGATGAATACATCGGTTTACCGCTTTCCCACCTGCCAGTTTTAGAAAATATTTATTAGAAAGATTTATAACCAAAGTTCCAGCGTTAAAAGCAGCCCTATTTAATCAACGGCGAATCAGATCAATCGCTGAGTGTTCCAGAGTTGGTGCTTTGAGTCGAGCAAAATCCTATCGATGTAGCCTTGGTTGGTATTGGAGAAAACGGACATCTTGCTTTCAATGACCCTCCTGCGGATTTTGATACTGAAGATCATATATCGTCGTACAATTAGATGACGCTTGTCGCCGCCAACAATTAGAGAAGGATGGTTTCATTCACTGCAAGAAGTACCTGCTCAAGCTATCAGTATGTCTATCAAACAGATACTTAAATCTAAGCATATCATTTGCTCCGTGCCGGATGCCAGGAAAGCCCTGGCAGTTAAAAACTCCCTTGAAAATGAAGTCGGTAATCTATACCCTGCCAGTATTTTGCAAACCCATCCTCATTGTTCCTTTTATTTTGATACTAATTCAGCGCAGTTGCTGTCCCATGACAAATGACTATACTTAGTAATGAATATTGATGAAATTAAACTTTTAAGTGAACAGGTACACCTGAGGTCATCGAATACCGAAGGCATCTGCATGCCCATCCTGAATTGTCTTTTTTAGAATTCAATACTTCTGCATATATAAAATCTCAGTTGGATGAGCTCGGTATACCCTGGAAGGCCCCTCGCCAATACTGGAGTCGTAGCTATGATCAAAGGCTCTATTCCCTCGGAAGAAGTCATAGCATTGCGTGCGGACATAGATGCCCTGCCTATCACCGAGACCAATGAGTAATTTATAAATCTACCAATGACGGGGTGATGCACGCTTGCGGACATGATGCCCATACTGCCTCACTCCTCGGTGTTGCAAAACTACTTCTCAAGCTAAGAGACAAATTTGGTGGCACCGTAAAATTCATTTTCAACCGGGCGAAGAAAAACTACCAGGTGGGGCCAGCATCATGATCAAAGAAGGGGTGCTCGAAAATCCAGAACCTCAGTCTATATTAGGTCAGCATGTACTACCTATTATTCCTTGCGGCAAAATAGGAATTCGCAAGGGAAAGTTTATGGCTTCCATGGACGAAATCCTGGTGACGGTTAGAGGCAAAGGTGGCCATGCCGCTCAACCCCATCAGGTGATAGATCCCTGGTCATCACCTCACATATCATCCTGGCATTGCAACAAATCGTCAGCCGAATGGCAAATCCCTTGTCGCCAAGCGTCCTTTCCTTCGGAAAACTCAGCGCAGATGGCGCCATCAATGTCATACCGGATGAAGTCACCATGGCGGGCACTTTCCGTACGCTGGATGAAATCTGGCGTGCAGAAGCTCATGTACTAATGAAAAATATGGCCGAGACCATCGCGGAAAGCATGGGCGGAAGTTGTCAGTTTCAAATCAATAAAGGATATCCCTACCTAATAAATCACGATGACCTTACAGACAAGGTGACCCGGTATGCTTCAGAATATCTTGGAAAAGAAAATATAATGGATCTGGATATCTGGATGGCTTCTGAAGATTTTGCATATTATTCGCAGGCTGCAGATGCCTGTTTTACATATTAGGGATCGGCAATGTGGAGCGAGGTATCGATTCATCACTGCACACACCTACTTTTAATATAGACGAGCAAGCATTAAATATCGGTCCGGGCTGATGACCTATATTGCTTTGAAGATTTTAGGAAATTAAAAAATCCGGCGATGTAAAGACTGCTATCCAAATTCCGGCCCGGCTATTAAATATTGCTTATCCACTAACCCATTGAAGACAGTTTCGTTTTTTGGACATTCTCACAAAATTCCTTTGAGGACTAAAACCAATAGAAGTCAACCATATGAGCCATGTAGATTTATCCTCAGGCACATCTACCACGACAGATTTTCCATTTAAATCTCTGAGCACTTTGGCGATAAGAATTTTAGCATCGGCCTCGTCTTTCGCTACCATGGGGCCAAGATGGTGATATCTATCTCCTGCCCTACCAAGTATAAATCCGGGTGATCGCTAAATGACCAGCATCTATTTGGAGATTCGCCCACAAGATATTCTATAAGTTGAGTCCGTCGAGCACCGAATACGGAGTAGTCAAGATCGACAATGGGCTGCATATTTGTATCAATCCCTGCTATATTGGACGAGTCCTCGGATGCCAAATCATACATACGATCAGCATCTTTCGTCATTCTGATGATCGAATTTGTTTCTAAAAATCCAAAACCTTTATAAACCAATTGGCCTTGGGGAGTAGCGTCTAACTTGATAACTTTAACATGACTTAATTGATCCAATACATTAGCCAAAAGTCTTTTACTAATACCCTGTCCCCTATTATCTTTTGCTACCAGGACCATGCCAATCCATGCGAGCTCCTTTTCATATAAGACTGCAGTGATGGTGCCTACAACATCATGATGGACTTCTGCGACCATACTCAGATGGCCTGGACTATTGATCAAAAACAACCAATCTTTTTCTGTTTGATTCCAACCTGCGGCTCTGGATAATAGTATGGCTCCAGATACATCCCCGGGCACCATTTTTCTCAATGTCACAGGCATCGACATCCTCTAAACATCTTCTGTATAATTAATATCTTTTTTGAAAGTTTCTTCTAAGACAAATAAAGCAAACATGGCTATGAGGTAGGTAATAGCCCCCACCACCAATGCACCGTACAGTGTACCGACATGACTTTTCATCAAAACAAAAAGAGCCGTCAACGGTATAACGGTCCCTCTTACAAAATTGGGCACTGTCGTAGCGACGGTCGCTCTGATATTGGAGCCAAACAATTCAGCAGCAACTGTGATGAATAGTGCCCAATACCCACTAAAGAATCCCAGTCCAGCTACAAGAATATAAAACCAGGATGTATGTTTGATCGGCATAAGGAGATATATCAATACTAATAAAAACGAACCTGCCATAAATAATCCGATGACCTTCTTTCTGCTTTGAAGATATTGACTGAGACCACCACTAATAATATTGCCAACTACCTGCCCTGCAAAAGCAAAGAGGACGGCTTTACCTGCATCTATAGGTTGGTCTAATCCTAAGGCGCGACCAAACTCAGGCGAGAAAGTGATTAGAATACCTGTCACGAACCAGATCGGCATGCCTATCAGGATGCTGGTCAGATATTTGACAAATCTTGTTTTATTATTAAAAAGCATGAGGATATCTCCTCGCTTGATCTTAGTCTCCTTGAGATGCATGAAGATCCCTGATTCAAAAACTCTTACCCTCAGTACCAGGAGTAGTAATCCGAGTCCTCCTCCTATAAAATAAGACGCTCTCCAGTCAAATAAATAGGATACCACATAGGCGAGCAATGCTCCAAATACGCCCAAGGTGGCTACCAGGGTGGTACCATAACCTCTTATTTTGTTTGGAAGTATCTCCGTCACCAAAGTGATACCAGCTCCCAACTCTCCTGCCAACCCAAATCCGGCTATGAATCGAAGGACTGCATAGGCTCCCACGGAGTGGACAAAGCCATTACCAATATTGGCCAAAGAATATATGAGGATGGATCCAAAAAGTACGGACAATCTCCCTTTTTTATCACCTAATATGCCCCAAAATATGCCACCCACCAATAAACCGGCCATTTGCAAATTGAGTAAAAGGATACCATCATTAAGGATACTTTCACTGGAGAGGTTTAAAGACTTCAAGCTTGGTACTCTCACAATGGAGAAGAGGAACAAATCATACATGTCTACCAAATAACCTAAGGCTGCCACTATTACTGGCATTGCCGATAATTCCTGGGCAATGGATTTAGACGAACTTTTGTCCATGAATAGAATTTATTAATTATGTATTTATTTTTGAAATTACACTTATTCTTCAGCTTTTTGGTTCAAAAGAGCTGCCTCTTTTTTAATTCGACCGTAAGTGAAAGGTGCAAACATAAGCCCTACAAATGTTTTTGGATAATTAGGCATTTCTTCAATACCTATTTCGTCGCTTGGTGACTCACCTTTGGGTAAATAAAATGTACCAAAAAGTATGTCCCAAAAGATAACATAACCTCCGTAATTGGAATGTCCGATTTGATGACTTTTGGAATGGTGATACCGGTGATTTTAGGACTGGAAAAATATAATCAAATGGACCTAAGATCAGATCAAGATTGGTGTGCTGAAACCTGCCGATCGTCCGACCCAAGAGGCCGGTTACAAAAATGATCTCTACAGGAGCTTTGATGTAAGCAAAGGGATGGCCCATAAAAAACTGGATACCAGCCCTTCCAGTGGATGAGAGCGGGTGCCATTGAACCAGTACAGGCGCTCTGATGAATGGTGTACCGCATGCCATCGCCACATAAATTCATTTTCATGCATCCAGCGATGATACCAGTATCTAAAAAAATCATTGATAGAAAGTAATAACAATACTTGTACCACGGGGTGCAATTGGATAGGCCAAATCTGATGACCGATCTCCGGGGATATTTTTTGCACCACCAGGGCGATTGTGGCCAATCTCAATGGCTGATTGATATAATCTCCCCATAATTTACCTCCGAAAAACATAAACCAATCAGTTGGCAATTCTTTATCATCCAACCACCTTTTGCTAAAAGGAATCAGGCGCTCCAATGGAGCAAAGATCAATCCAAATATCAAATACATCAATATGGTATTAACGAAGGTCATTACAGTATATCCATGCTCTATGAGTTTAAAGCCTATCACGAAGGTGGCGACCATAAAAATGGGATAGATCGATAGCTGAAGTATTTTTTTGAACATAGTGCCTTCGATAGCTTTAGCCAAAGGGTCGATTTTACTCAGCAGGTATCTAAAAGGCGCCAAGATATAGCGGTGTGCCAAACTTTCAAACGGGCTCACTACCCTATTCATTCCGGATTCAATTTTCGCAATCATGTCCAAAAGATATTATGAATATTTCAATAATTAAATATTTTTCAAAGCCAAATAATAAATAAGGCATGATTATCTTAAACTTTGAAAAGGAATACATGATACATGGCATCAATAATCTGAATGTGCATTCAAATTGTCATTGGAATAATTGAAAAAAGTCAGTGCGCCAAGACAGGACGAGGCGATTCATGACTTAAAAAAGAACGAAGGCGGCTCTTCTGGCGAAGTGAGCTAATTTCAAATAAAATTTGGATCAAGGGAGTCAAGCTCCACTCTACTTATTTAGATTTTGCCGTTTGCCCGCTTTCTCAACTTTAAATGCTACGCGATAGATATCAGGGATAGTATCCATCCGCATCCAGGGGAAAGTTTTATTTGATAGGACCCTGGTTCTGAGAAAATAGCATGCTCCTGCAAGGTTAGATAAAATGTACAGGTTCTCCCTCTGCAATCACTATACCAGGATCCCGATTCATCTGCCATAGACAGGCTTACGACATCAGTCTTATGTGATTGGTTGGGAAAAGTAGTTTCAAACTTCACATACAGATTTTCGTATTTATAATCTTTGTGATGATCTATCTCCAGTAATAAATTGTAATACCTTGAAGTGTCCTTTACCTGAAAATTGTACTCAAGAGAATCTGCCACAGTCCAGGGCTTTTCCAGCGAATAATCGTTGCTTTTTTCAAAGATATAATTTGGCGGATCACAGGCTATCAACACCGTGGAAAAGGCCAATACGATCATTCTGCTGAAGGTCATGAGAAAAAGCCCTTCATTTTTTCAAAAAATCCTTTTTCTGACTTGCCAGGATTGGGTTGAAAATTAGGCAGTACCCTCAATTGCTCTAACAAGGCACGTTCTTCTTCATTTAGATGCTTTGGGGTCCAAATGTTTACTTGTACCAGCAAGTCACCTTTTTGATAGGACTGAACAGATGGAAGTCCTTTGTCCTTTAATCTGAATACTTTGCCAGCCTGGGTGCCTGCAGGTATTTTGATACTGGCTTTACCATCTAAGGTGGGTACCTCGACAGCAGATCCCAGGGATACATCTGCAAAATTGAGATACAGATCATATACCAGGTTGGACCCATCCCGCTTGAGCGATTCATGGGGTTTTTCTTTAATCTGGATGATGAGATCACCGGGAGGACCACCTTTGGCTCCAGCATTGCCTTTTCCTCTCACCGAGAGTTGCATACCATCTTCTACACCTGCCGGAATATCAAGATCGATCGTTTCTTCTCCCATTACCTTGCCTTCACCCTTACAGGTCTGGCAAAAACTGGTAATAACGGTACCAGCACCCTGACATTGAGGACACGAAGTGGTTGTCTGCATCTGACCAAGGAAGGTATTCCTGATCTGGCGGACATACCCGCTACCACCGCAGGTATTGCATGCTTTTTTAGAATTTCGATCTTTGGCCCCTGAACCACTACAAGTAGCGCAGGATATTTGTTTTTTGACAGCTATCTTTTTGTTGACCCCGGTAGCTATTTCGTTCAAGTCGAGGGTAAGGCTGATCCTAAGACTGGAACCACGCTGACCTGAACTTTCGGCCCTGCCTCCACCTCCAAAAAAAGACTCAAATGGGCTGTCTTCGAATATATTGCCAAAATTGCGCAAAATATCGTCCATATTCATGTTGCCGCCGTAGCCCCCTCCCATATTGGGGTCTACACCGGCATGGCCATACCGATCATATCGTGCTTTTTTGTCAGGGTCACTCAGCACCCCATATGCTTCTGCGGCTTCTTTAAAATTGTCCTCAGCGGCTTTATCTCCCGGATTGCGATCCGGATGATACTTCATCGCGATTTTTCGATATGATTTTTTGATAGTACCGTCATCTGATGACTTATCTACTTCTAAAATTTCATAATAGTCCCTCTTAGCCATACTTTACTATTTGCCTACTACTACTTTTGCGTAGCGAATTATTTTATCTGACAGGTAGTAACCTTTTTCCACTGTATCTATGATCCTATTTTTTTTATCGTCTGGTACGGTCAATTCTGTTACTGCTTCATGTACTGCTGGATCAAATACCTGGCCGTTACTTTCCATTTCTACCAATCCTTTTTGCTTCAAGATCTGACTTAACTTATTATGAATCAATGTACTTCCTTCAGTAGCCAAGCCGTATTTTGATTCTCTTTCAAAATCATCTAAGACCGGGAGCAAGCTGGCGATCATATCCTGACTAGCAAATTTTGAAGACTCTATTCTTTCTTTACTGGTGCGTCTTTTATAATTTTCAAACTCAGCCAATAGACGCAAGTATTTATCTTTCAGTTCCTGTATTTCAGGACTGGCCGTACCAGCCTGTCCGGCATCCATCATGTCGTCACCAGATTCTATCTCCTCCATTTGCTCCATTTGATCATCATTTTCTGGCTCAGGAAATACATCTGACATATCTTCAGGTTTGTTTTGATTTTGACTCATAAATTTCTGTTCTTTATATTCAATTTATAACAAAAGTTGACTTTCAGTGACCTGCAATTATAAGACCATATCAATTATATTGGTCAAAATGTCAGTCAATTAGCTTTTCCTCCTGTTCAATATATTTGCCATATCAGTAAAATTTTTATCTACTGCAATGATGGTCTGTTGAGGATCTAACAAAATTTTTGTTGGTATTTCTCGCACTCCAAAGGATTTAACTAAGGGTGAATTAAATTGGTTGAGTTCAAGAATATGAAGTGGCCAGGGAAATTGCTCCTCTTGCATAGCTTGTACCCATGCTTCCCGATTAGGTTCTATAGCTATACTAAGTATCTCTAGTCCTTGCCCATCTTTGAATATTACTTCATTCCAATCTTTATAAAATGTTTTTAAGGCTGGAGATTCTTTACGACAAGGTCCACACCAACTACCCCAGAAGTCTACCAGCACATACTTTCCTGCTAATGATGATAGGTCAAAGGGTGTACCATCAGCCAAATCAGTAAGGATAGGTGGACTGGTCTGAGCAACATTGACCCCTGGTTTGAAATAAAAATAACGAACGAGGTAAAACAAAGACAACGCAATAAAAATTACAATCACCGTTTGCACCGGACCTTTAAACATGGTTCAAAGGTAGAAAGATATGGCGGAAATATATCGATACGTTTTTCAACACTTTCAAATATCAACCGACCTGTTTTTGACTTCCCTTGTGGCTCGCCTTTGTCTGATCAGACCTGTCAACCAGGAAGGAATAATAATCACTCCAGCCAACAGATATAAATAGTATGTCAGGAACCGCCAGATTAGTGCTATTATGAGGGCAGCTCCTTTTGGGATATAATCACCTATAAAGTTGCCAAAAAATACTTCAGCAAATCCGGCTGCTCCGGGAGTCGGGCTGAACATCATAAACACAAACATAACTACCTGCCGTCCATAGATTTTTAGTTGATCCCACGGATGATAGCTCACTACATCGATCAGCGCAATGATTAAACAGTTCACTATAATAAATCTGCAAGTCCAGGCTGCTGCAGTCAATCCAAAAGATTTTAGGTGAAATCTCCAATCTCTTTTGACTATCTCACCAGCAGATAAGATCATTTCGTCACCTAATTTGATTGCCTTGATTCTAAATCGCTTTAGAAAAGGAAATCGGGTAAAAAAAACCAATATGTTTTTGAACTGACTGGGATTGATAAACATGCCATAAGCAAATAAAAGACCATACACCAAGATCAAACCATAAAAGAAAATCAATGAATAACCTACTTCACTGACAGAGGACCAGTCCGTATAACTTGGATGAATAACGTTAACCCCGAAAATAAAAATTAATATAGGCACAGATATTAGAAAAAACAAACTATCCAATATCACTGTGTATATGATAGTAGCCAGTGTTCTGGATGCCCCTATTTTTTCCTGAGAAAGCACAAATACTGATACGGCTGACCCTCCCAATGAAGTAGGAGAAATGGCCGAACTAAACTCCCAAATAATGATCAGTTTAAAACACTTCCAGAAACTGAGGATACCATCCACCAGGTAATACAGTCGCCAGGTGTACGCTACATGACGGATCAATAAAAATCCGCAAGCTAAAAAAAGCCAAATAGCCGTGTGTGGGCTCCAGGTGATAGATTTTAATGCACTCGTGTCAAAGTGATCAAATAACTTATACACGACTACCCCTAAGCCAATCACAATAGGGAGCCAAATCTTCGAACTTTTGAATGATTTCATGACAGACCGTGTCTGTTCATCCTCTTTTTCTATATCAATGTCCTCTTCTGGGGTGCTCATATATATGTATGTGGACTACTTCAAAAGTCTTAATAAATATTCCCCGTAGCCACTTTTGCTATATTTATGCCCCAAGTGGTGTAATTGTTCATCATCGATAAAACCCATCTGATGGGCTATTTCTTCGATACAGCCTATTTTGAGTCCTTGCCGCTCTTCAATCACTTGTATAAATTGGCCGGCCTGCATCAGAGATTGATGTGTGCCGGTATCAAGCCAGGCAAATCCTCTACCCATCGGACGAACATGCAACTGCCCTCGCTCTAAATAATATTTATTGACATCGGTGATTTCATACTCTCCTCTAGGGCTAGGCTTAAGATTTTTTGCAACCTCTAACACAGAATTATCATAGAAATACAATCCAGGCACAGCAAAATTAGACTTTGGATTGGAAGGCTTTTCTTCTATGGAGATTACTTTTAAGTTTTTGTCAAACTCTACCACGCCATATCGCTCAGGATCAGATACCTGGTAAGCGAAGATGATCCCCCCTTTGGGATGCTGGCAGCTTTTCATGATCTCACCGAGGCCAGCTCCATAAAAAATATTGTCTCCCAGCACCAGGGCTACATCGTCCTGGCCTACAAAGTCTGATCCTAGCACAAACGCCTGTGCAAGTCCGTTAGGCTCCGGTTGCACTTTATAGGAAATATTACAACCTATCTCAGCGCCATCTCGAAGCAGCTTTTCAAAGTTAGGCAGATCATCTTTGGTAGAAATAATTAAAATGTCTCTGATGTTGGACATCATCAGGATAGACAAGGGATAATAAATCATGGGTTTGTCGTACACCGGCATCAATTGTTTGCTCACTGCCAAGGTCAGTGGATATAATCTGGTACCGAGTCCTCCAGCTAAAATGATTCCTTTCATCAGGCTAAAATTAGGTTGTTTTTGAATAATAGAATATCGATAGCTTTGAATAACAATAAATCTATACTAAACTGCATATCGGACATCCTTAGTTGGTCAGACCCTGGGCATAAATACAAATTGCGCTCCGAGCTCACTCAAAACAAAAAAACAAATAAAGTCTTCGACTGGTTTGTAAGTCGATTTAAATGCTTTGACTTTATGAGACAAAATCAATTTTTTTTGCAAGAACTCTTCGAGCGAGGATACATTGATGCTCCAATTGCCAGTTACATCGTATCGATTAATGATAGGTATACCCGCTTCAAAAGAATCCTGATGTGCTATAAATATTGGATATGGCGTAATGCCTTTTTCCAAGATGATGTCCAGCGCCTGATTCAGTGCTTTTCGATAGACTTTGAGCTCTTCCTGCAGGACTAAAAATTTTTCGGTACTGATCTGCATAAATTTAATTCATATATGTTGCAACAAAGTTACGTTTTCAATATGGGCTGTGTGAGGAAACATATCCACGGGCTGACTCATTTTGTGTCGATATTTTGAAGACAATAGTTTAATATCTCTTGCTTGAGTAGCCGGATTACAGCTCACGTAAACAATCTCAGGCGATTGGGAATCCAACAATATAGGTATGGTCTCCGGATGCAGCCCTGCTCTTGGAGGATCGACAATGATCAAATCAGGTCTACCCTTTTGGTCAAACAATCCTTCACTCAGCATCCTTTTTACATCGCCAGCAAAAAACTCTGTGTTTTGAATTTGATTGATCTCTGCATTGATATGGGCATCTGCTACGGCTTCTTTGACTTCTTCTACGCCAATGACCTTTTTTGCTTTTCTCGCGAGAAACAATCCTATCGTACCGGTACCGGAATATAAATCATATACGATTTCAGCCCCCTTTAGATTGGCAAACTCTTCCACAAATTGATACAGTTTAAGTGCTTGTAATGTATTTGTTTGAAAAAAAGATTTAGGCCCCACCCGACAGGATAAATGTCCGAGCTGCTCTGTCAGATATCCCAGCCCATGAATAAGGATCATCTCCTGGTCAAAAATGGTGTCGTTGTGTTTCAAATTGACTACATTGTAGATAGTGATACCAGGGAAAGCTGTGATCATCGATGCGTTGATCAGTTCTCTTGACTCAGGTTCATCTTCCCCAAAGACCAGGGTGATCATAGCCGTGCCATTCAGGGCCGTCCGTATGATCAGATTGCGTAGCAAACCTGTGTGCTGTTTGACATTATAAAAAGTAAATCGATGTTCAATCGCCAGCGCTTTGACAAAATTTCTAATTTCATTACTAAGCCCTCCCTGTAAATAACAATGCTTGATATCCACTATTTTTTCAAATGAGCCTGGCCTATGAAAACCCAATGCATTTTTGTTCATCAGATCTTCTGCTTCAAGCTCCTCCGTCGTCAACCATCGACTGCTACCAAAACTAAAGTCGAGTTTGTTTCTATAATAAGTATCTTCTGCAACGCCTACTATGGGTCTAATATTTGGATCTGATATCCCACCGATACGGGTCAAAGCATCGAACACATTTTTTTGTTTATACTTTAATTGCCCTGAATAGGACATATGCTGCCACTTACAGCCGCCACAAACCCCAAAATGACTACAGAAAGGCGTTTGCCGCCAGGGTGAGTCGACCGTCCGCTGGACAGGCCTGGCATAAGACACCCTGGACCTTCGCATTTTGACTTCTATATCCATCTGATCCCCAGGCACTGCATCCTGCACCATATACACTTTTCCCTCCTGATCTTTGCCGATACCCTGACCCTGATCTCCGATATCTACGATATTTACCTCAGAGACATTTATAATTTTAGATTTTCCCATTAATATTAAAAATTCAAGGTTTGATACTGGACAATTTTATTTCTACTCTTCGATTCATAGCTTTCCCTTCCTCTGTATCATTTGTGGCTATAGGGGATGAGTCTCCAAATCCTTTTATTGACAACCGGTCAGCTGGCAATCCCTTATTCACCAAATAATTATACACTGCGCGAGCTCTGTTTTCTGACAGCAACTGATTATTTAGTTTATCCCCCGCATTGTCCGTATGTCCGTATATAGCTACTGACAAGTCAGGATTAGACTGAAGGAATAAAAACAGTTGATCCAACTCTACAAAGGAGCCGACCTCCAGCGTATAAGAGGCAAACTCAAACAATACATTTTTTAAAATGATAGGTTTACTATTTGCACCTAAATCTTTTGCGACCACTTCATCCAGGTGGATATCAAAATTTATTTTGTTTTTAGCATCCTCAAAAGTGGTAATCCTATCAGCGAAAAAATCAAATCCGGTGGCATTACAGTACAGTTGATATACTTGATTAATAAAATCGTGTCACTACCATTTTCTATGCCTTCTGCAGTAAAGACTAAAATCGCATTTGGGATGTGTTTATCATCTTTGCTCTTCATGACCTTACCTTGAATGAATATACAGGCAGCGGCAGTGACCTGTTCCGGCAGATTTACAGTGGCAAGATCACTGGATAAAAGTTCATTTCGCATATTGACTTGTTGTAAAGTCAATATTGTCGTGTAACCATCGATAGCTACTGTCAGAGCTCCCTGATCTTCATGATTATTGATAGTCGGACCCAAATTCAATGGAGGCGTGTTCCAGGCCTTGCCTCTTTCATTTCTGGCTAAGAAAATATCAAATGAACCATATCCCGGCCACCCGTCTGATCTAAAATACAATGAACTACCATCGGCATGCCTATTTGGTGACAGTTCATCCCACTTAGTATTGATCCATGGCCCTGCATTGACCGGCCTGGACCATACCAAGCCAGATCTTTTAGTCCACCAGATATCATAACCTCCCAGCCCTCCCGGACGATTGGACGCGAAATACAGAGTCCTGCCATCTGCGCTTAAACTTGGCTGGCTTTCCCAAAAATTAGTATTGACAGAGGAGCCCATATTTTGGGGATTAGTCCATTTGCCAGATCTTAACACGGATATATATAAATCACAGCTACCATATCCATCAGACCAATCACACCGGGTAAATACCAGTGTTTTACCGTCCGCACTGATGACATGGGCTCCTTCATTTTTTATCGTGTTTTGGGGCCAGGGTTGGGCGGGCAGCCATGATCCATCTTTGTCAGTGCTGGACATAAACAAATCTTCATTGCCATTGACTCTTCTTGTAAATACCAGAGTATGACCCCTAGCATCCAAAGAGGGCAAATATTCGGGAACGGCAGTATTTATTTCTGCAGGCAAAAGCATTGGACCTGATACGACGGGGGCCTTATGTTCAAAACCATAATTGGCTTGGTCCAGTAAATGCTGAGCCAATTGCCGTGTGGCCTGGTCTTTTGATTGCAATTGCAGATAAGCACTTAGATGCTCTTTCGATTCGACATATAGTCCTTGCTGCAAGGCCAGTTTGCCAGTATTAAATAAAAGATTGGGTCTGTCTCTGCCTGGGTCCACAGTTGCAGCTTTGAGATGAGTATATGCTTTTCCCGCTTCATTTTGCTGCAAATAGATATTATAAAGTGCCAGGTGAGCCTCTTTATAATTAGCTTCATAACTGATAGCTTTTTCAAAATAAGAGATCGCCTTGCTTGTCTTGTTATTGGATTGCTGGGCTAAGGCTTTTTTATAATATTTTAATGCTTTGGGATGGATTTGCGCAAATAAGTTGACCTGGATCATGACCGCCAGTACAATCGCAAAAATGGTCCATATTGATTTGCCCATCAGCTTATCAAAATTACAATGTGTACCAGTGAAAACGAAGTCATCACTATGAAATTAATGTTCTTTAAGGATTATTTGGTTTGAAGCATTTTGATAGCTTCCTTATTTCCCAAGGTAGCTGCTTCTTTGATGTCAGCCATGAATCCATTTTTCCCTGCCAATTTTTTGGAAAGACCTCGTTGATAAAGGACATCAGCTTTGGTAAATTTTGCCGATTTTGAATCAGCTTCGATAGCTGCTAAAGCAATATTAAATCTAGAGGCCGCTTCCTCATAATGCTCCTGGGCCATCAATATTCTGGCGTACATATAAGCTGCTTCCCTTTTTTTGGTATAGTTGATGTCTGAGGAATCAAATGTTCTGTCACAAAATAGTTTCAACTCAAATGCTGCTTCTTTGTATTGCTTTGCATTGAAGTGGAGCTCCCCTTTTTGATATCTGGCTTGCCAATGAACTGTCTGTAAAGCCAATGATTTAAGTATAGTCGAACCCAGGTCTGCCAGTGCCTTTTTGGTATCCTTTTCTACGAGAAAAACCTGCGCTCTTCCAAAATAAGCCAGGGCATTGTGCTCATCAAACTTTATACTTTTATTAAAATCAGCCAATGCATCATGAAAGTTTTTAAGCGTAAAATTGACATAGCCTCTTTTTTCATATGCTTGACTGTGGCGCTCATATCTTTCAATGGCAAGATTTAAAGCTTCGATGGCTTCTTTTTCTTTACCTTTTGTTCCTATTAGTTTTTTTCCTCTGATATATTCCCTGACAGCGATTTTGTCGCTCATGGGTTCTACCATTTTATGACGAAGGACTTTGCCTGCATCGATCAACCAACCTCCCAAAGAGCCGGCCGATGCAAACTGTGCTATGTAATCCAGGAGATTAATTGTATTGGCAAAGTATTTGTCAGAAGCCTGCATTACAACCCTGGGGATATCAATATAACCTTCGTCTATGCAAAAAATTTGTTCTGGCTTGAACAGAATTTCATTGCGGTAATATTGCTCTGCCCTGATCTGGTACATTTGCAGGGCTTTCTCTATATTTTTTCCAATACCAAATTCGAGCCTACCCTGGAAGATAGATTTGTGAAAAATCACACTATTTATAGTAGGACTCATTGAATTTACCACGATCTACATTTTTATTACAACCAGAGCATACCAAGCCAGATCTCTGAATAATTCTTCAAAAGACATGTCAACCAATTGACTATAAATTAAGAAGTTTCTTTATATGGAAATGACCTTCCTCTTCGCTGCTATTAACCAATAAAGGTAAGGGAATCTTATGGAAATCCTAAAATTAATTTAGTCTTTCGCACATTTACAGTTCTATACTTCGCCAAAATAACTAATCAGCCCAGACATTAATACCTTCAGTGCAATTCTGACATATATCTATTGATTTACGGCTGGTCATCAGGTCAGATCTGAATTCCTGGTAGCGCTCGCCTTGCCATATTTGGCTAAAACTCGTGCTTTTTAGATCGCCCATTTTATGTGAAGCATCTTTATCAAAACAGCAAGGCACGACAGTACCATCCCAGGTGATGACACATGCGTGCCACAGCTTCCAGCAATGATTTTGCAGTTTGTTTTTAATAGCAAATTGTCCATTTTCCAATCTTTGATACCTGCTGTACTTAGATTGCTGGGGCATAAGTTCATGTCCATCTTTATAGTCATATAGCTGAGCTGTCTTTAACTTGACTTCGTCTATCCCTATTTCCCTGGCCAATCGGTGGATCTCTGGTATTTGGTGTTCATTAGGCTTTACCACTAAAAACTGGAAGATGATATAAGGATGATGGACACCTGCTTTGGATCTGGCAGCCACCAGTCTTTTTGCCCCTTCCAGTACCTGATGAAGATCCCCCTCCTTCCTGTATTTTTGGTAAGTCTCCTGATTTGTACCATCCACCGATATGATGATTCGACTGAGGTTTGAGGTAATCGTTTTTTCAGCGTTGGCCTGGCTGAGAAAATGCCCATTGGTAGAGGTAATAGTATAGATACCTTTAGATTCTGCATAAGATACCATATCTAAAAACTGCGGGTGAATATAAGGTTCACCCTGAAAATAAAACATAAGTGAAGACAAGGTAGGTGCAAGTTGATCTATGGCACTTCTGAAAAAATCTGTGCGCACATTGCCAGTAGGCCTGGTGAAGGATCTCAAACCACTTGGACATTCAGGACACCGAAGATTGCAGGCAGTAGTGGGCTCGAAGGAAATGCTGATAGGGCTACCCCATTGGTACACTTTACCTGTCCATTTACTGAGATAATATGAACTGAAGACCCTGACTGCATTCCATATCCTCAGCCAACTCGAATGTCGGATTAGGCGGATCACATCAAACTTCCCAAATGCTTGCATAGTATACCCTCAAAGATAGATGACTATTTACATTGGCAGATGTTTGGCTAAATTTGCCTGACGAATATAATATATGTCTGACAAGAAGTATTTGATCGTAGGACTTGGCAACCCAGGTGCCGGATATGCCGATACAAGGCATAATGTTGGTTTCCAATTATTGGATTACCTGGTAGAGAAAGTGGGAGGTGAATGGCACACAGACCGATTTGGATGGCGATGTGATATAAAAGTGAAAGGCAAATCCCTTACGCTGCTCAAACCGGATACTTATATGAACCTAAGTGGCAAAGCAGTAGCATTCTGGATGCAAAAAATCAAAATCCAGCCTGAGCAAGTCATGGCTGTATTGGATGATATCAATATTCCTTTTGGAACCATCAGGATGCGTAAAGATGGGAGTTCCGGAGGCCATAATGGATTAAAAAGCATTGAGGAAAGTATTATGTCCAAAAACTATCCAAGATTGAGGATCGGGGTAGGCAGCGATTTTGCCAAGGGCAGACAGGCAGATTTTGTACTTAGCCCCTGGACCAAAGAAGAAAAAAAATTATTAGCCCCTTTGTTATTAAAAGGAGCTGAAGGGATTATTCAATTTTCTTTGGCGGGCATAGAGATAGCCATGAATGAAGTAAACAAGAAAGTGAAGGAAGGCTAGTTATAGCGGTTGAAAAGGCAATTCTGCCACAAAAGGCATAGCCTGATCTAAATCGAGTTTTACCCGATACGCACCGTCATCCTCATTTTTAAGTTCAAATCCTCGTTCTCTAAACATTCTGACCATATGGGTATTGATGCCCAATACGGAGGCGTAGATCTTCATGATCCCTTTGTCTCTGGCGATCTCCAGCATATAATCCATCATCTGACTGCCAAGACCCTTGTTTTGCCAGGGATCTGCTATCAGGATGGCGAATTCCGCAGATTCGCTCCAGGCATCAGCGATAATCCTCACGACTCCAATCATTTGCTTTTTCTTGCCATCATTGATCTCTGCTACCAGCGCCATTTCGCGATCATAATCTATATGGGTCATTCTGATCATAAAATCATGCGTTACCTTTGGCACGTACCCAAAAAAGCGATAATACAGTGATTGATCAGAGATTGTATTGATCATCTCCAGTTCCATAGGTTCATCTTCAGGTCGAATAGGTCGTAGCAATACCTGATGATCATCATGGAGCATGATATGTTTGGCATATTTTTCCGGATAAGGGGAGATCACAAGATGTTGATATGGATGACCTTTTTTTCGCGGCTGATAATCATCGAGTAAGATTCGCGCATCCACTACCACACCACCTTTTTCATCCAGGAGATACGGATTGATATCTATTTCCCTCACTTCCGGATAGTCTGTAAGTATATAAGAGAACTTTACCAATTGAAAGGCAAGATCATCCAGATCTACTCCGGGTATGCCTCTAAATCCTTTCAACTGCTGGTAGATCCTTGTATTTTGAATAATGCGCTTGGCTAAAGCGATATTTAAAGGAGGAAGTCCAAAATTAGTATCCTTGATTACTTCCACGGCTACTCCACCTTGTCCAAAAACAATAAGTGGACCAAATATCGGATCTCGGATAGCACCAATGAGCAATTCGAATCTCTTCTTAACCATTTTTTCAACAAGTACTCCAACTACGTGAGCATCCGGTTTATGTTTTTTTAGAGAGGAGATGATCTCATCATAGGCTCTAATGGCCTCATTTTCAGAGTTGATATTAAGCTGGACTCCACCTACTTCCGTCTTATGCAGTGCATCCGGAGAAATAATTTTCATAACCAGAGGGAATCCCAACTCGAGGGCTGCTTTGGCGGCATCATGAGCAGATTTTACTACCCTGCTATTGACGACAGGCAGATCATAACAACGCATAAGATCCTTCGCTTCGTGCTCCAATAAATAATGCCTTTTTTCAGTCAAAGCTGTCCTCAGAATATGCCATGCTTCATCTCTTTTAGGCACAAATCGGTGAGGGGCCTCAGGCGGGGTCTCATATAAAAATTCCAGATTGAGTGAGTATTGATGCATTTGAGTAAATACATCTACAGCGCTTTCAGGATATCGATAGTTAGGGATTTTGCCGGATTCCATTATTTCCCTTGCTTCCCACACATCGTGCTCACCCATCCAGGCGGCCAGGATTGGTTTATGGTACTTCTTGCTCGCCTCTACAAGTGCTTTGGCTGTTCCTATTGGGTCGGTGACTGTTTGAGTAGTTAGAATCGTCAGCACACCATCTACATTCTGATCTGCCAGACATGTTTCAAGTGCAATACGATAATCTTCAGCCGAGGCATCTCCCAGTACATCTACCGGATTGCCATGACTCCAGGTCGCCGGAAGTGCAGCATTAAGTTTGGTAAGACTGGCTTCAGACAATTTGGCGAGCTCTCCTCCCCTGGTGATGAGATAATCAGTAGCCAAGACTCCGGGACCACCTGCATTGGTGACTATGGCCAACCTGTTGCCCCTTGGCCTGGGCTGCATCGAAAGGGCCTGAGCACAATTAAACAGCTGAGATATCGTCTCCACCCGTACACATCCTGAGCGTTTAAAGGCAGCATCAAAGGCTGCATCATTGCCTGCCAAAGTACCAGTATGAGACATCGCTGCCTTGCTACCTGCCAGGCTTCTACCTGCTTTTAAGATGATAATGGGTTTGGATCGGGCAAATGCTCTGGCAGCACTCATAAATTTGCGTGCTTCTGTCAGCGACTCCATATATATAAGTATGCACGAAGTCTCCTGGTCCATACCGAAATAATCAATCAGCTCGGCAAATCCAATATCGACCATCGATCCGATAGACACAAAATGGCTAAAACCCACATTCTGTTCACAGGCCCAATCCAGAATCGACGAACAAAGAGCACCGCTCTGAGATATAAAAGCAATATTCCCGGGCAAAGCCATCCTGCTGGCAAAAGTCGCGTTCATGCCGAGCTTTGGATTAATAGTCCCCAGGCAGTTAGGTCCGATCAACCTCATTTTGTATTTGCGGCAGGTGATAAGAATAGCTTCGACCATTTTTTCGCCTTCTTCCCCTGCTTCTTTAAACCCTGCCGAAATGATGATGAGTCCGCCGACCCCGGCCTGACCGCATTCTTCGACTACAGAAGGCACTAATTTTGAAGGTACAACGATGACTGCCAAATCTACTTTTTCAGGCAAGTCAGCCAAGGCAGGATATGCTTTGTGGCCCAATAGTTCACCAGCTTTGGGGTTGATGGGATATACATTGCCTTGGAATTGATTGTCTACCAGGTTCTTAAAAATAGAGTGTCCTACACTTTTTTCTTTGGTAGACGCTCCCACCACAGCAATGGATTTGGGTTTAAATATTTTATCGAGTTGATGTATCATGTTGAAATAAGCGCATGAGTTGAATTCATAAATTGATTTTATAGGATTGGACAATGGTTTAGTCTTCCTATATGGCTAAAAACCCCGCAAACTTATCAAAAAGGCAGCTTAACTACTTGACGAAAATCAGGAGGAGCCCATTTCTTCGTCATTTATCAGTCATCCAAATTTACCCTTGGATTAGCGAGGATGAATTATTATTATCATTTAGCTCAAATAACCATTTTTCGAGATCTTTTTGATCATTTTTTCAACAAAAGAGGCTTGTAAAAATATTTTCGATTCAACCATAATTGCCTATTTTTAAAACTTTTATTACCAACCTTAACCAATCATGATCATAGGATTTATAGCTTTTTTGGCTTTGCTGGCGGCGATTGTCATACCTCAGTTTAAGCAACACCCAACAGGACTTGCCATTTTATTTGGCACTGAAATGTGGGAGCGGTTCAGTTATTACGGAGGCAGGGCATTATTAATCTTGTATATGACCGCTGCGGTATCGGGACAAAATCCCGGCCTCGAAATGAGTGTAGGCGAAGCTGGAGCATTGTATGCATTGTATGTATCAGGTGTATATATTACTAATCTGCCGGGAGGCTGGATATCAGACAAGTTTTTAGGTGCCCGCAATGCAGTGTTTTTTGGAGGGGTACTTATAGCAGCTGGCAACCTATTGATCGGCCTCACTACCGCTAAGTCCGGATTTTACACCGGCCTGTTGTTTAATTGTATAGGGACAGGATTACTTAAGCCTAATGTTTCTACCATGGTAGGCTCATTATACGGCAAAGACGATCCCCGAAGAGATAGTGCATTCTCGATATTTTACATGGGTATCAATTTGGGCGCATTCACTGCTCCACTGCTGGCTGGTTACGTAGGTCAAAAGATCGATTGGAACATGGGTTTTGTGATCGTAGGGATAGGTATGATATTGGGTTTGTTTCTGTTCAAATGGGGTGGAAAATACCTGGGGGATGCCGGATTAAAATCTGTCGAATTGCAAGGGGATCGGGCTTCAAATTCCAGGACTTTAAGCAAGGCATTGTTAGGTGTTATCATTGGAGTCGCAGTTCTGGCATTGCTGCATTTTACTCATATTTATCCAATCACGGTCACAGGGCTTTCTGATCTGATGGGGATAGCTTTGATTGTAGTACCCTTTGTTTACTTTTTCTTTTTATTTACGACTGGTGGGTTTAATGGTGATGAAAAAAAGAGAATTGTAGCCATCATCATATTTTATCTGGCGGCAGCATTATTTTGGGGCGCTTTCGAACAAGCCGGCAGTACCTTGACTTTGTTTGCAGATCGCAATACTGTTAATTCAATTTTTGGTACGGAGTTTCCGTCTACCTGGTGGCAGTCTGTTAACTCTATGTGGATACTTTTGCTTTCACCAGTATTTGCTATCCTTTGGTTAAAGCTGAATAAAGCTGGCAAAGAACCTTCTACCCCTTTAAAATTCACTTTCGGATTATTATTTGCAGGACTTGGATTTTTAATTTTGGTTCCTGCAGCTCAAAAAATCGCTGGCGGCCAGGAGCGGGTCGGCGTGATGTGGCTATTGATTACTTATTTTCTGCATACAGTCGGAGAACTTTGCTTATCGCCGGTTGGGTTGAGTGCCATGACCAAACTTGCCCCGGTGAGAATAGTAGGGCAAATGATGGGCATTTGGTTTTTAGGAGCCTCTCTGGGCAACTGGATTGGTGGTAGGGTCGGTGGCTTATTTGAAGCTTATCCATTACAACAAATATTTCTATATGTATTTCTCAGCAGTGCCGCCGCCGCCTTGATTATGTTTGTATTGATACCCTGGACCAAAAGATTGATGGGAGAAATAAAATGAAAAGCAACCATGGCTTAAACTTACAGGACTATATATTTTAAACCACAAAGTCCCGGGTTGAAAATTTGATATGGAGAAATATGATGATAAGCTCGCCGGAAACCTCTTAGATAATAAATGGTCGCTGGAAAGTTTTGCTGATGTAAACCATTGGGATCAGCAAGCGCGGTATATCATAGAAGAAATTGAAGTTTTTTTGGCTGACTCCCAGTCCCGGCTAGACGAATTATTCCGTAAAAAAGCGGAGATCGAATCCGGCATTCAATCAAAACCATTTTTTGCACGCCCATTTATGATTGGTGCAGGACTCATAAAGACCATTAGGCTTATCGATGAACTGCAAATTGAAATGGTCAGGGTCACTGAACTTTCTGAGCAATTAAAAGGATGGAAAGAAGCTACCCCTGACGATCAAAAAGAGGCAAATGAAATCATCACTGAACTCAAACTGGGTAAAAAACAAATAGATATTAATAAAAAAGAGCTGCAGATCCAAATCAAACAAGTGGAAGCGGCTACCAGGCAGAAGATCCAGAAAATAGAAAAACGGATCTTGTTTACCAGCCCAAAGCTCAAGATATTACAGATCAACAAAGCCGAAAACAGAAAGGATAAAAGCACCACTCCGCTCGAAGATGCCTTATTACTACTTGAAAGCCAGGAGCTGGAAGTGGACAAGATGATCCTGTGGTATGAAAAAATAAAATATAGTTGATACCAGTTTTAAATTAAACCAGACTTATGGAAAAAAAGACTTTTAAACCTTATGTGCCCTCTTCGACTATTATGCCGGAATTTACCTGGAAGTCCATTCTGCTTGGGGCTTTTTTTTGGGATAGTTTTCGGAGCTGCAACGGTGTACCTGGGATTAAAAGCGGGCTTGACGGTGTCAGCTTCCATACCTATAGCAGTTTTGGCTATCTCCATAGGTAGAAGATTATTCAATACCACTATACTTGAAAACAATATTATCCAGACCACTGGATCTGCAGGTGAGTCGATCGCAGGTGGAGTTGCATTCACATTGCCGGCGTTTTTATTTTTGTCGGCGAGTGCAGATGGGTCGGTTTCCTCTGCTTCTTATTTTAACTATCTCACGATCCTTACCTTAGCTATGGTGGGCGGCATCCTGGGGACCTTGCTGATGATCCCACTTCGAAGACCCTTGATCATCGTAGAGCATGATAATCTGCCTTATCCAGAAGGAACTGCTTGTGCATCCGTTTTGATAGCTGGAGAAAAAGGAGGAGATTTTGCTAAAACGGCTTACCTGGGTCTTGCCTTTGCTACGGTCTATGCTGTTTTTCAGAAGATCTTTCATTTTATCGCAGAGACACCCACCTTTGTCACTTCGGTCAAAAATAAGTTTTTACCATCAGCCACCCTCAATGCAGATATCACTCCAGAATATTTGGGGGTAGGATACATTATTGGCCCTAGGATTGCCGGTGTATTGGTCGCTGGTGGCGTTTTAGCCTGGTTGGCTTTAAACCCTCTGCTTGCAACCCTGGTTCCTGCTGAGACTATAGCCAATCAATTGATCAAGCTTGGATACTTAGCAGACCTTTCGACTGCTGGCGGGCCAGGTGGTTGGGATCCGGAGACAGGAAGTTTTGCCAATACCTCAATTGCCCTTTATCGAGCTTTCATCAGGCAGATTGGTGCAGGTGCAGTGACTGCCGGCGGCTTAATGACTTTGGTCAAAACTATACCGACGATCATCGCCTCGTTTAAAAATAGCTTTAAATCATTAAGAGCCAATAGTGCAGATCAGCCTGCAGAGCTACGCACAGACAAAGATGTCAGTATGAAAGTAGTGCTGGTAGGTAGCCTTGCATTGGTTTTGATCCTATCTGTATTGCCAGGCATTCCTGGTGACACCTGGTTGACTAAAATTTTTATCGGTGTTTTAATACTGGTGTTCGGGATACTGTTTGTTACAGTCTCCAGCAGAATCACGGGCCTGATTGGGACCAGTTCAAACCCTATTAGTGGTATGACCATAGCTACACTGATGGGTACAGCCCTCATATTTATTGTAATGGGTTGGACCGGTCAGACATACGAACCGATGGCCATGGTCGTAGGGTCCATCATCTGTATAGCTGCTGCCAATGCCGGCAATACCTCTCAAGATCTGAAAACAGGGTACCTGCTAGGGGCGACTCCCAGGTATCAACAGATCTCCCTTTTTATAGGCACAGTAGTCTCTTCCGTCGTGATCGGATTGACCATACGATATTTAGATCAGGATCTCCATGGTTTGGACCCTTCTGTCCTTCATGCTATTGGTTCTGATAAATACCCTGCTCCTCAGGGCACTTTACTGGCGACCCTGGTCAAAGGTTTATTGTCGTTCAACCTGGATTGGCAATTCGTATTGGTTGGAGCATTTATCTCTGTAGTGGTAGAACTTTGTGGTGCCAATGCTTTATCTTTTGCAGTAGGCTTGTATCTCCCACTCAGCACTACCCTACCTATATTTATTGGAGGCATGATCAAGGGCCTGGTCGACATGAGGTCAAAGAGAGATACCATCATCACTGATGAAGATGATGAACTCAGTAAGGGAAAATTATTTGCTACCGGCCTGGTAGCGGGTGGTGCACTTGCCGGTGTCATCATAGCCATACTTTCCGTAAAAAATCAGGAGTTTATGGATACCAAACTCAGCATCGGACCCAGGTTAAATGAATGGCTGGGTGACGGAGGATATAATATATTAGGCACCCTCTGTTTTATTGTTATGGCAGTCACACTATACCGCATAGCCAGGCAAGGAAAACAATAGTATTCTCAAAATTTTAGGAATAAAAAAGTATGACTGCTGAGTCTGATCGATTTCCGGCCAAAATATTACTTACGGGTGAGTTTACGGTGATAGATGGGGGTATAGCTTTGGCTTTTCCGAGCCAAAGTCTGTATGGTTTCTGGGATTATAAACCGGGACAGATTGATCATAGACTCATTCCATTTGCCCGAGTACTGAGTAAGCTGGAATATTTGGACTCACAAAGATTTTTGCATGATGTAGACCATGGTTTGAGCTTCAATTCATCTATTCCTGAAGGTTATGGTATGGGTAGCTCGGGTGCACTGAGTGCGGGTGTATTGAAAAAATATCACACCCAAAAAATAGATGATTTAGACATGATTCAAAAGAGGCTAGCCGATATTGAACATTATTTTCATGGCACCAGTTCAGGTTTTGACCCATTGATTTCTTATTCTGGCCAGGCTATTTTGGTCGATCAGGGGATGATAAAAATCTTATCCGAAGATCAATGGAAAGGCAACCCTTTTTTAAATAAATTTTATTTGTTGGATTCTATGATTCCCCGGGAATCGATTTCTCCCATTGATTGGTATTTTGCACAGAAGCAAATACCATCATTTCTGGAGATCATTCCCATCTTAAATTCGTTGAATAAAAAATTAATCGATTGCCTAATCCGTAACGATCAAGTGACCGGGACCGTAACAATGAAACAAATTTCACAACTACAATTGGATTTTTTCAAACCCTTGATAGTAGACTCAGTACTTGAATTTTGGCACAAAGGCCTGGCTGAAAATACATATTATACCAAGCTGTGCGGAAAAGGTGGCGGCGGCTTTTACCTGGTCTATATGACCCAGGACGAAAAGGCTCATTCTTCTATGCCACCGTTGTTGAAGATAAGTTGACCAACGATTTTCGCATAATCAAAAGGAAGGCCGGCGGTATATTGAAAGGAACAAATTTTATTTCGACAGCCCCAAAGATTCTTTCATACAATTTCTTGGCTAATAAAGAATAATGTACTTGAATAAATTTTCCCTCTAGCACCATTACATCATAGCAGGTTTGAATGATCTGCATAGCAGCCTGCTGAGGTAAGATTACAAATGGGATAGCTGACACGACATGATCTAGCTCCATATATCCGAGATCCTTGAGTACAGATTGGATTTGGCTGGCATCCTGGCTGATAACGATTAACCGGTCATCCTTGATCCCCTTGAGCGTTTCAAGAAATACTTCATTGATTTCGAAAGCTATCAATTTAGAATGAGGACCCATCTTATCCAACAAAAATTTTGTAATGACTCCATCCCCGGCTCCGAGCTCCAGAATAATCTGCCCATCAGTCCATTTGATTTGCCTGACGATTTCTTTACAGAGGTATGAAGAACTTCTGGTGAAGGTACCCACCGTCTTCAAATTTTTAAGTCCTTGAGTAAGAAATGATCCCTTTTTGTGTCTGTCAGCCTTATTCACTTCTATAGATATAATTGACCAGGTCTGGATATCTTGCAGACCATTGAGCAAGTAGGTTGGTTGCCATCCTATTATTATCATGATAAGCCAGGACTGTAGCATCTTCATAGCCTTGGGTCATTCTGATCTTTTTTTCCTTGTACGCAGCTGAATAAAGAGCATAACCTGTTGTCAACAACTCATACTTACCTGTCGAATTGTTTTTTTCAATAAAAAATAATTGATGCTCATCATTGATATAGTTTTCCAGATTGGCAGGATTGCTCGATGATATGAGCAGTATTTTATAATTTAATTCGTGTTCACTCATCCTGAAAATCGCATAGGCTTCGCTGGACATGATCGAATTGACCTTAGGAGTATCCCTGCCAAACTCAAAGAGATTATTAGTCACGGGGTCTGTTACAAAAAAACTAAATTCTATGCGTTTGTTTAGACTTTTACCTGATTGATTGATTTTACCATTGATGGTCTCTAAAGCTATAGGAAAATTGGATCCATATCCTTTGATGACTATTCTTGAAGGTTTGATCCCACGGCTTACAAAATAGGTCTTAACCGCTTCAGCTCTTTTAACAGAATAAACCAAATCTTGTCCTGGCGATTTAGTTTCCTGATCTGAGAATACTTCAATGGTCAGATTTAACCTGGGATCTGAAGCAAACACTTCTATGACCTGATCAAACTGTCGCGTAATAGCAGGCAATGAAAGTTGGTCGGTTGATTCATAATATACAGTCTGATTGGCCAGATTTATTTTTTGCAATACCTCTGAGCCAGATGGATCTTTATGTAAAGGTCGGTTCAACACAAAAGATCTTACATCCGCGAAAAACATTGGATTAGATCGTTCAACCTGAGGAGACCATGCCTGCCTGAAATAAGCAAAATAAATATCATAGCCACCTTTACCAGATTTCCTATTAGAAGAAAACATAGCACTGAGTCTACTCTTGTCTAAACGAAAATATTTCTCATCATCGCCAGAGTTGACAGGTATACCAAGATTTGATGGTGTAGCCCATGCCATCGATTTATCATCATACTTGCTCGTGAATAAATCAAATCCGCCCATACTCTCTGTATTATTACTACTAAAGATCAAGGTACGCCCATCAAATACCAGGAATGGATTGATTTCATCATAAGGTGTATTGATCGAAGGCCCAAGATTTTTGGGAGTGGACCACTGACCGTTTTGCTTTCGTGAGTAATAGATGTCAAATCCTCCAAAACCCTCTGTTCTCACACTTGAAAACAAAACAATAGAATCTGTAAAGAAAAATATATCATCCGCCGGATGCAAAAAGCCCAAATCCAATGCACCCAATTTATTGACGCTGTTATTCTGAACAAAAGTATCCGTAAGAAATACGAGATCACTCCATTTTTCGCCTGTTTTAAAATAAACTACCTGGCCACGCTCATCAAAGTCTAACAAAAGGTCATGGCCTTTGGTATTTAAGTCTACATTAAGAGGACCGATGTCAGACCATTCTGCATTGATCAGGCTGCATCCGTACATATCATATGGCAATTCATATTCAGGGTTGGTATTACCCTCAATACCGGCTGATTCTCTGTTACTGTTAAAATAAAATCTGGTGTCAATATTGATGCTTTGTACAGGATTGATTTCATCCCAAATGGTATTAACCTCTGCTCCGGCTGATTCTACCAGGGTTTGATCAACTTGTTGAGCCAATTTTACAGCGGAACCGCATCGCTTGATTTCATCGATTACTTTTGATTTTAGCGCAGGTGTTACCATATTTACATTAAGCAATTTTTTGAATTGCAGAGCAGCCTCGTCGAATCTGCCTGAAGACATATATATTTTTCCGAGTAAATATAAAGCAGACACATTCTGTGCATATTTGGTTTTGATCAGTTCCTTTACAATTGATTCAGCAGTATCAATATGATTCGTCTCATATTCACAAATGCTCCGTCGCAAAATGAGTTCGGGACTCAGTGTGCCGGATTTATGCAACTGCTGATAGATCAATACCGCTTTAAAATACTGACCATTCTTAAAATATCCATCAGCTTGTTTCAACAGAAAATCATTGGTCTGCCCGAAGACATTTGAAAATACCAAGAAACCAAGTAGATGTAATACGGTCCTTATAGATCTGCTCATTAATGAATTTAAATAATGGTGTTAGGATCAAAAGTCTCCAGCAAATCGCTGATTTTCTTTAAAAAAGAGCCTCCCATAAATCCATCGATCACCCGATGATCATACGATAAGGAGAGAAACATGCAATGACGGATGGCGATGACATCACCCTGCATGGTCTCGAGCACCATCGGTTTTTTACGAATAGTACCGACCGCCAGTATAGCTACCTGAGGTTGGTTTATAATCGGAGTGCCCATCAAACTGCCAAACGAACCCACATTGGTCACTGTAAAAGTCCCCCCACTGACTTCGTCTGGCTTCAGTTGATTTTCTCTGGCACGACGAGCAAAATCATTCACTGCCAATGCCAGGCCCTGAAGATTAATGCGCTCAGCATTTTTAATCACAGGCACTATCAGATTACCGGAAGGCAAAGCAGTCGCCATGCCAATATTGATATCCTTTTTCTTAATAATTTGATAGCCGTTGACAGAAGAATTTATTAATGGGTACTCTTTAATAGCCTTCACCACTGCGTCAATAAATACAGGGGTAAATGTCAGGTTTTGGTTATATTTTTCCTGAAAGGAAGCCTTGTTTCTGTTTCGCCAATTCACAATTTCAGTAACATCTACTTCTACAAAGGAGGTCACATGTGGTGCCACCTGTTTGCTCATTACCATATGATCTGCGATCAATCTCCTCATTCTATCCATTTCCATGATTTCATGATCGCCCTGAAAAGTAACAGGGGATTCCACAGAAGATGGTTGAAGCACAGGCTTTTCAATGATTTTTTCGTCAGTTGGCAAAGGATCAGTGGATGCTCTTTTGGCATTTAAATATTGAATCACATCTGATTTAGTGACCCTGCCTTCTAAGCCTGATCCTTCAATACGATCCAATTCGTGCTTAGATATATTTTCCTCTTTGGCAATGGTGCGCACTAAAGGCGAATAAAACTTATCTCTATCTGAGTTCGACTCCATCGGTGGATATTCGGACAGGGAAGTCAAGTTTGGAACCGGGATATAAGGAATTTCGTCCTGGACAGGATCCGACTCAGCCCCTACATTTGAAAAATCATCGTTTTCTATCGTTTCATGGCTAGGATAAGATTGATCTTCCGCTCCATTGATTGTAGCTATAACCATACCGATCGGCACTACATCATTCTCACTAAATAATATTTTGGTAATGGTGCCGGCTACTGGCGATGGGATTTCGGAATCTACTTTATCAGTCGCTATTTCCAATAAAGGTTGATCAAGTTCTACCTTATCTCCCACTCCTATGAGCCATTTAAGGACAGTAGCCTCCGTGATACTTTCACCCATTTTGGGCATGATCAAATCATATTCCATCATCGTCAAAGGTACTAATTATTCATCCAAAAGAAATCGGTGCATCAGGATCAAAGCCATTATGCTGGCTGCTCTGATATTGTTGAGACGATCTCTCCGGAGCTTAATTTTTTGAGCCATCACCTTCCCCTTATTATTGGCAAGGCCTATCCATACCAAACCAACTGGTTTCTCAGGTGTGCCTCCACCTGGTCCTGCAATTCCGGACACTGACACTGCTACATCCACTTTAAGTTGCTTGATAGCCCCGATGGCCATTGCTTTTACAGTTTCTTCACTCACAGCCCCATGCTGATTTAAAATGTCTTGGGATACCTGGAGATACTCGGATTTAATGCTATTGCTATAGGCTACCATCCCACCTTTAAAATAATCAGACGAGCCTGGAATGCTTGTGATCATGTGTGCGAGGTACCCACCGGTACAACTCTCTGCAGTACCTGCCATCCAATTTTTCTGCTTTAAAAGGTTGCCGACAGCTACTTCGAGCGTAACCTCATTTTCTCCAGCCAGACATGGTGCCAAAATGGAACGAACCTGACCGATTATTTCTTCCCACAATAGTATATCTTCATTTGAGTCACTATCTACATCCACCCTCACCCTTACTTTATAAATATCCGGCAAAAAAGCAAAATTAATATTGCTAGGCACATTCGCTGTGATTACTTTCAAAAGGTCTTCAAGTACAGTTTCACCCTCACCTATAGTATTGAAGGTATGGCTCCTCCTACGAGGACCTGTTCTTACAGATTTAAGAAGTTCGATGACAAAGGGATCAAAAATGGCCTTCATCTCCATGGGCACTCCTGGCATAGAAATGAGGTGCCTGCCCTCAAAATTAAAGTACATGCCAGGTGCAGTGCCCGCATTATTTGGCAAGATAGTCACACCCTCTGGCAACATACACTGGATTTTGTGTTGTGGTCCTGGCACTCGACCAATTGAGGCAAACATTTTTGACAATCTGTCAAATGTATCTTCATGAAATGATCGTGACACTTTCATAAACTCTGCCAAAGCCTCAGTCGTGAGATCATCAGCTGTAGGGCCTAATCCACCAGTGGTAATAATGATTTCTCCTTTGTCAGTAGCATTCGCCAGAGCACTGATTATTTCAGAGATATCGTCAGCGACAGACCATTTTTCTCTTACCGCCAGTCCGATCTCCAATAATTGTTGCGCTATCCAGGCGGCATTGGTGTCCACTACCTGGCCACTCAATACTTCATTTCCTATCGTTAAAATAATTGCTTTCATTTAGTACAATATTTTTAATTCATCCATATCAAAAGTGTGCAATCCCTGAGATTCTAGTTCCATGATGATCCGTCCATTGGTCTCCGTTCCAATTAGCTTTGCTAAGACTGGAAAGGCTCGTCCCATGATCATTACATTTAAAGTCTGTTGGTAGCCATGCATCGACTCCTGGTAGGCACGATGAATCTCAGCGTGTCTATCCATCCTCAGAAGTGAATACCAATATTCCAGTTGCGAAAATAGGGTCTTCATCACCTCTGGCATGGCTACATCATGACCCTGGACCATTTTTAAGGAAGTTGCATTGGGCAAGTCATCAAAGCATAATTGATTTACATTCAATCCGATACCTAATATACTAGATTCCAGTGTTTTACCCCGCCATTGATTCGTGATGAGTATGCCAGCCACTTTTCTTTTGTCTATCAAAACATCATTAGGCCATTTTATGCCTACTGATCCACTGGTGAAAGACTGTACAGTATGATGGACTGCCAGGGCTGTCATCATGCTGATATACCCTGGATCCTTCCCATTCATATGATGATCATGACATAATAAGACACTGCCAAGAAAATTTTCACCCGGTTGACTACTCCAGTGACGGTCCGACCTACCCTTTCCTTCCATTTGATACCGTGCCAGTACGATGGTGCCTTGGGTATAATGTCCTGATTTAAGCAGTTCTAAAGCAAAAGTTTGAGTGGAGTCCGTATGCGCTAGCAGGATTTTGTATTTGCCTATTGTCGCCTGATGTTGCCCAATTTTCATATTTTTGTGTAGCAAATAAACTATATATTTTATAAAGCAAATAATTCAAGCGTTTGGCAAAAGAAAAAAAGACACCCTTAAAAGCATTTAAAAAAGCTGAAAAGGACCCCCTGAATGACCTCATAATCGAGACGATACAAGACAAGAAAGGATCGAATATCACATTGATTGACCTTAGAGATGTGGATGGTCCGACTGACTATTTCATCATTTGTGAGGCGGAAAACATTACACTGACCAAAGCCATCGCTGATTATATCTACCAGGCTGTCAAAGATAAGATGGGCTATGCTCCTAATCATATCGAAGGAGTGTCACAAGCAAAATGGATCTTAGTAGACTATTTTACCACCATTGTCCACATATTTTACAAAGAGACCCGTAAGTATTATGAGTTGGAATCTCTTTGGAGTGATGCAAGGACGGTAGAGTTTCACCAAGTTTAGCTAATAATTAACCTAGTTGGTGAAACGAAGACTTCGTTAAAATGTTTATGAAATAACTGTACTTTTGAAAACAGAATCATGGAAGACAAAGACAAAGACAAAAAAAATTTTAAAAAATTTAATTTCAATATTTATTGGATATACGGCTTGATCATAGCTTTTATCCTGATCATGCAGTTGATGTTGAATCAAACTACTCAATCCGAGATAGATTTTGGACAGTTCACACAGATGGTGAGGTCCGGCGATATCGCCAAAGTATTGGTAATCAATAAGGAAAAAGCGTATGTCTATCTAAAGAAAGAAAGCGTAGCTAAGTATCCCAATGCTACTCAGAACACCATTTCATCAGATCTGCCTCATTTTACTTTCAATGTAGGATCTGTAGAGTCACTTGAAACTCAGGTCCACGAAATGAATAAAGAATTACCTGAAACCAGTCGTGTCTACCTTACTTTTGAAAAGAAGACTGATATTATAGGACCGATACTGGGTTGGATCATCCCAATATTCTTGTTGGTAGCCATTTGGTTATTTATTATGAGGCGAGTAGGTGGTGGAGCGGGAGGCGGTCCTGCAGGTCAGATATTTAATATCGGCAAGTCAAAAGCGACCTTGTTTGATAAGGACAGTACACCCAATGTCACTTTTGCCGATGTAGCTGGATTAAACGAAGCTAAGGAAGAAGTGATGGAAGTAGTTGACTTTCTCAAAAACCCAAAAAAATATACTGCCCTTGGTGGTAAAATACCTAAAGGCGTTTTATTGGTAGGCCCTCCTGGCACAGGCAAAACGCTGCTCGCCAAAGCCGTAGCAGGAGAAGCAGGTGTGCCCTTCTTTTCTATTAGTGGCTCTGATTTTGTAGAAATGTTTGTAGGGGTTGGAGCAAGTAGAGTTAGAGATTTATTCAAACAAGCACGCGAAAAAGCACCTTGCATCATTTTTATTGATGAGATCGATGCCATAGGTAGAGCCAGGGGTAAAAATACCTGGCAGGGAGGTAATGACGAGAGAGAAAGCACCTTAAATCAACTCCTTGTTGAAATGGATGGATTCCCGACAGACAAGGCCGTCATCCTTATGGCAGCGACCAATAGACCGGATGTATTGGACAATGCACTGCTGCGACCTGGGCGCTTTGATCGGCAGATTGGTATCGATGCTCCGGATCTCAAAGGTAGGGAGGCTATTTTCCTCGTCCATCTAAAAACGATCAAACTCAGACATGATGTAGACCCTGTCATCCTCGCTGAGATGACGCCTGGATTTGCAGGCGCAGATATAGCCAATGTCTGCAATGAAGCCGCCTTGATCGCAGCCAGAAGAAATAAGGCTGCTGTAGACATGGATGACTTCAACTATGCTTTGGATAGGGTCATCGGTGGGCTTGAGAAGAAAAATAAGATAATTTCTCCGGAAGAGCGTGAGATCATAGCCTATCATGAGGCCGGACACGCGGTGTGTGGATGGCTATTGGAGAATGCATCTCCCCTGGTGAAAGTCACCATAGTACCTCGTGGTATCGGTACTCTTGGCTATGCTCAATATCTCCCAAAAGAGGAATACATCACCCGGACAGAAGCTTTGCTCGATCGCATGTGCATGACTTTTGGAGGGCGGGCTGCAGAGACCATTGCATTCAATAAAATATCTACCGGCGCTCAAAGTGATTTGGATCAAGCAACTAAAATGGCATATAGCATGATCACGGTATTTGGCATGAACGATAAAGTTGGTAATGTATCTTTCTATGGTATGAGCCAGGACAATTTTCAAAAGCCTTATTCAGAAGATACCGCCAGGATGATCGATACGGAAGTACGCAAATTGGTAGAATCTCAGTTTGATCGTGCCAAAGACTTATTGAAGGAACATAGAGATAAACTGGATATTCTGGCAAGAACCCTGCTAGAAAAAGAAGTCTTGGTAAAATCAGATGTTGAATTATTGATCGGTCCAAGACCATTTCCAGAAAAACCTACTCATCCTTCAGCTCCACAGGTAGCACCTCCAGTTGGAGTCATAGGTTGATAAAACCAGTGATTTATTAATCCAGGCTTTCTATAGATCTGGTTACTCATAATGTTTATTTGGATTAAACAAACTTTTAGACTCGATAATCTTGTTTTTTATTAAGTAAATATACATTTTTAGAGCCTATATCTGCCGCCCTACCTCCCTTTCTTTAGAATTTTGGCCTAGGGTGATTGCAATGCTAGATTTTATTTATAGGTTTACTGAAAGAATCTGCGTTTATTTTTAATCTTCCAGATTCTTTCAAACTCAGAATAGAATCAAAACCTTACTAAATTTTTAAATAGCATGCAGATTTCAGGCTTACGAATCGTAGATTATCTGGTCTTTCTTTTTTATTTTTTGGTGGTGGCCTTTTATGGCTATTATATTTACAAAAAGAAGAAAGCCAAAGAAACGAATACCCAGGATTTCTTTTTAGCTGAGGGATCACTCACCTGGTGGGCGATCGGTGCCTCTTTGATAGCTTCCAATATTTCCGCAGAACAGATGATTGGGATGTCGGGCAATGGATTTTCCATGGGCTTGGGTATCTCTACCTATGAATGGATGGCTGCCGCTACACTCATCATTGTGGCTATATTTTTCATGCCCATCTATCTGAAGAATAAAATATCCACAATGCCTCAGTTTTTGAGTCAGCGATATAATAAGACGGTAAGTCTGATCATGGCTATATTTTGGTTATTACTCTATATTATGGTCAATCTTACCTCCATATTATACCTCGGGGCCTTGGCCGTATCGGGAATATCTGGCATAGGATTTTATCAATGCATGGTATTTCTGGCGATTTTTGCTATTATCATTACCATAGGCGGTATGAAAGTTATTGGGTATACCGATGTCATCCAGGTATTCTTTTTGGTGATCGGTGGCTTGGCAACTACTTATCTTGCTGTCACGCTAGTATCTTCTACTTACGACATGAAAGGCCTTTTGACCGGCTTTAAATTAATGACTCAAAATCACGCCGACCATTTCCACATGATCTATACTAAGGACAGTCCTCACTATATGTCACTGCCCGGCCTTACAGTCTTATTTGGAGCGATGTGGATTGTAAACCTCAATTATTGGGGATGCAATCAATATATCACACAAAGAGCGTTAGGGGCAAACCTGGACACAGCAAGAAAAGGTTTATTATTTGCTGCGTTTTTAAAGCTGTTGATGCCGGTGATAGTCACCTTACCCGGGATCGCTGCCTATGCCTTGTACCAGAAAGGTTTGTTTCAGGCTGAAATGATGGGTGCAGACGGGGTATTTAATCAAGATCGGGCATATCCAGTGCTACTCAATCTACTCCCTATTGGCTTGAAAGGACTTGCGTTCGCAGCACTGACAGCCGCAGTCGTAGCATCTCTGGCTGGAAAAGCCAATAGCATTTCAACCATATTTACCTTAGATATTTTCAAGCCATATTTTTCGAAAAATATGAGTGAAAAAAAGTTAGTGTATACGGGAAGGATCGTGATTGTCATCGCTATGATACTGGCTATAGTGATTTCACCATTTATGGGCATTGACAAAAAAGGTGGATTCCAGTTTATTCAAGAAATGACCGGTCTGCTATCTCCGGGTATTTTTGCTGCCTTTGTTATGGGGTTCTTTTGGAAACGAACCAATTCTGCAGGAGCTTTATTTGCTATTGTAGGCGGGTTTCTAATTGCCTTTTTAATGCATAACAATTGGTTTCCTGGAGCTGACTGGAGTACAGTACCGTTTCTCGATAGAATGGGTTGGGTGTTTTTGATTTGTATCTCGGTCATGCTTGTTTTTGGTTTTATATTACCTGACGAGAAAAAAGGGCTGCAGATCGATGTGACTATGTTTAAAACTTCCCGAGAGTTTGCTATTGGTGCTGGGGTAGTTTTAGCGATTCTCATAGGATTATATGCTTACTTTTGGTAGCACATCCAAGGCCAGCAGCGTCAAGCCTATATATGTGCCTTGAGGAAGGTAAAAGATTGCATTTTTCAGCTTAGCATCGACCTGTAAGTTTGCCATATAACCTAGTCGTATTTAACCTGAAGTATAAAACGCTAACTTCGTCATCTTGGATTCGAATGTAATTACTTTTATGGAATGGATTGCCGCTGCTGCAGGGTTGGTCAGTGTATATCTACTTACCAAACAGTCTGTACTTGCCTGGCCTGCAGGTTTGTTATCCGTCTTTATCTATGTATTCATTTTTTACCAAAACAAACTGTATTCTGATTTTATGCTGCATATCATCTATGTGATGCTCAATACATTTGGATGGTGGAGGTGGTCGACTGGCAAAAGCGGTATCAACCCTCCATTAAAAGTGAGCCTTTTATCCTCCAGAATTCGATGGTTTATTATGCTTGGGATATCTATTGCCACGTATATTTGGGGAGACATCATGCATAAAAATACCAGTGCAGTCTATGTATTTCCTGATGCATTCATTTTAGTCGCCAGCCTGGTAGCTCAATATTTATTAGCTTTAAAGAAGATCGAAAATTGGATCCTATGGATTCTGGTAGACATTATTGCTATCATTATATATTATTTAAAAGGCCTTTATGTGACCAGCGGATTATACTTGTTATATCTTATTTTATGTATTTCAGGATGGCTACAATGGAGTAAAGAAAGGAGACCCTCCTCACCCTCTAATACGCAGATAGTATGAATCCCATAGAATCAATCTCTTTTTTTAAGAATAATATCCGCTCGTATGTGGTTAGAATTCCAAGCGAGGGAGTTCCAAAAGGACTGATCATTTTGGTACACGGATTGGGCGAACATGTGCGGAGATATGATGAAGAACTAAAATATTTTTCTCTAAAAGGTTATACTACTATCGCAGCAGACCTAACTGGACATGGTAGAACTGAAGGACGCAGAGGAGTGTGGGCTAGTATGGAAGATCATTATAAAACGATTGATGGCTTGATGGACATCGCTATATCAGACTACAAAGGCATGCCGATAGTCCTCTATGGCCATTCGATGGGGGCCAATATATCCGCAGGCTATGTGATCCAACGAAAACTCAACATTTCTGGATTGATATTGACTGGCGCAGCTTTAAAAACCACTCAAGATCTTCCGATGGTATTAGTGAAGTTGGTTTTGCAAGCCCCTTCCTGGATCAGAAATATAACCATCTCCAATGGCCTTAATCTTAAGTATCTATGCAGTGATGTCCGTGTAATAAAAACCTATAAAGAAGATCCACTGGTACATAATAAGATCTCCATAGGTGCCGGCGCGACTATATTGAATAATGCTGTGACGGTCTTGCGATCAGACCTGCAGCCTCATTGCCCTGTACTGATTATGCATGGAGAGGATGATAAAATCACCTTACCCATTGGTTCTATTCAGCTTTTTGACAAATGGAACAAAATAGCCAAATTGAAACTTTGGGAAGGAATGATGCATGAAATTCAAAATGAAACTGAAAAAATCAAAGTCTGGGATTACATCCTAACGTGGATGGATACTTATATTAAGTTCACATAACTGGAGTAAATTAAAAAAGCGACCTTCTAAAAGAAAGTCGCTTTACAATCAATCAAATTTTCCGAAAAGACTGTCTATACTAATCTTTACTTAATCCACATTGTCATAGAGAAATGAATTATTTTCTCTGATTTGAGGTTCGTCATCATTGGATATAGTCCATCGAGACATGTTTTGATCCTTGGCAGATGGTACATCCTCCAGAGCAATATTGCGCCTCAAGTAGGCAGGCTGATTCTCCAGATCAGCGGTATTTTTTAACTGGTGCATTTGGAATCGCATTTTTCGACCGGTCTCTGCTTTGGATTCATACTGTTCAAATTTCATTTTTTTATCCTCACTACCGGCTGGGTGTTCTGATTTGATTTCTGCCTTTATCATTGGTTCTTCACTTTGACTCCTTACAGTAAATTCTTTGCTATCAAATTCAATGGTTTTGGCTGTCATCGGCACATCCTCGATATCGAAAACCTCTCTCAACATAGGATTAGGTTTTTCCTCTTCCAGCGAAACTTTGATTTTATCCTTTACTTCGACAGGTTTTAATCCAAAAGCTTGGTCAAATCCAGTAGCAATGATAGTCACACAAAGTTCCTTACCCAGTCTTGGATCATGACAATTACCCCAGATGATATCCGTGCCATATCCGGCTTCTTCCTGTACATATTCGGTGACTTCATATATTTCATCCATGGTCACTTCCTGCTCGCCATAAGATATATTGAGCAGTATATGTTGAGCACCGCGTATTTCATTTTCCTCCAAAAGTGGTGAACTCAGGGCATCTACGACCGCCCGGTGAGCTCTATTTTCGCCTTCAGCAGTGGCAGTACCCATGATAGCTACCCCACTATTGCGCATAACTGTGTTCACATCTTCAAAATCTACATTGACATAACCAGGCATAGTGATGATTTCAGCGATACCTTTAGCTGCTGTCGATAGAATATTGTCAGCATGATTAAAAGCTTCACTTACTGGCAGATTGCCATATATCTGACGCAATTTTTCGTTTGAAATGATGATCAATGCGTCCACATTGCTTTTCATTTCTTCGATTCCTTCGATCGCCTGATCTTTTCGACGCTTTCCTTCGAATGGAAACGGGACTGTCACGATGCCCACAGTAAGAATATCCATCTCACGAGCTACCTTGGCTACTATCGGAGCCGCTCCGGTTCCGGTGCCACCACCCATACCAGCTGTTATAAAAACCATCTTGGTGTTTTCAGAGATCAGAGCTTGTATTTCTTCCAAAGATTCGATACAGGCTTGTTTTCCTACCTGTGGTTTACTTCCTGCTCCACGGCCAGCGGTTAGTTGTGGTCCTAGTTGGACTTTCACCGGAACATCGCTGGTTTCCATAGCCTGGTTATCTGTATTGCAAATTATAAAATCTACTCCGACGATTCCTTGTCGATACATATGAGAGACAGCATTGCTTCCACCGCCACCGACACCAATCACCTTAATGATATTTCCAGATTCTTTTAATATTTCGAATTGCATAGCTTTTAGTTTTTAATATTTTTAAAATCTTAGTTCTTTCTTATAAATTATAATTACGGTCACCTTAAATCAGGATCAGGAGTTGGCTCAAAAAATCGTTTGATATATTTCACCAAATCATTTTTACCCTGTTCTCCGCCCGACTTGTTTGATGGCTGTGCATGGCTCAAACTCAACTCTGGTTGTTCTGGCACCTCCTTTATTTCGACAGCTTTTACTTTTTTGGAAGTGACCAGCAGCATTCTATCTTCTGCTTCCTTCAATTTCAATCCATACATCAACAGTCCAACTCCTGTCGCATAGATCGGGCTTGAAATCTGATCATTAAATCCATGACCAAAGTGCTCGTTGGGATAACCTATACGGGTCTGGAGGCCGGTATGATATTCACACAACAATTCAAAATTTTTCAATAAAGCTCCACCTCCTGTCAAGACAATCCCGCCGATTAATTTCTTTTCGTACCCAGATCTTCTGATTTCATACATGACCAGATCCAGGATCTCTTCTAGCCTGGCTTGTATGATTCGAGACAGGTTTTTTCTGAAATCTCCTTTGGCTCTCTCCCTTTTAAGCCTGGAATAGTGATGATCCTATTGTCTACGATTTCATCTGCCAGGGCTGAGCCAAATTTTATTTTCAACTTTTCAGCTTGCTCAGTCATGACGGTGCATCCTTCTTTGATATCTTTAGTAATGACATTGCCTCCAAAAGCGATTACAGCTGTATGTCGTATGATGCCTTCCTGGAATATCGTAATATCAGTAGTACCTCCACCGATATCCACTAAAACTACACCAGCTTCTTTTTCTTCTTTGCTCAATACAGACTCCGCGCTGGCTAGTGGCTCTAAAGTCATATCGGCTACTTTTAGGTTAGACCTTTCGACGCATCTCAGTATATTGTTTGTAGCTGCGATTTGACCAGTGATGATATGAAAGTTGGCTTCCAGCCTATGGCCTGACATACCTATAGGATCTATGATGCCTTGTTCGCTGTCCACAGTAAATTCCTGAGGAATGACATGGAGGATCTTGTCACCAGGTGTGAGTCCCAATTTATACATATCCTGCACCAATTTGTCTATATCGTCTTTGGTGATCTCCATTTCAGAGTGGTCTCTTGCGAGAATCCCCCTGTGTTGAAGACTTTTGATATGTTGCCCGGCAATACCCACATACACTTCATGGATTTCGCATTGAGCATCTTTTTCAGCAAGGTCCACTGCGTCAGAAATCGCTTTTACAGTCTTGTCGATATTGGCTATGACTCCTCTCAAGACACCTTCTGACTCTACTTTACTAGCTCCAATGACATCGATCTTGCCGTATTCGTCTTTTCTGCCGACAATGCAACATACTTTAGTAGTGCCTATATCAAGGGCTGCTACCACATTCATTTTTCTGAAGTCTTTTGCATTCATCTTAATCGGTTTTAATATGAAAAAAATATTGATTGATTTTATGTTTTTTTGGTACAGATTACCTGCCCATGATATTTTAAATTAACTGCCGAATATTTGTCCCAACCTTCAACAGGTAGTATGTCCTTGTAGAATTTTTTAAGTGCTTCAATCTTTTCATCCAACTGCTCCAAGTCTCCGATATAAATTCTGGAAGGTCCCAATTTTGGCACCATGGTCCATTGTCCCTGATCGTCTATGATGATTTCTTCTATGAGCGCATTGAGAATTCTATCATCCATAATGGTATTGGCCAGGTAAAACAAATCTTTTTCCATCCCGGGCCGTTTTAGCTGGAGCGTATCTCTATCACGGGGCACATCTGCAAATGCCACCAATACTCTGGGAGAATAATGCAATGAAGCAGGCATGGTAGTACCCTCCCTATCTATATACATACTATGTCCTTCGGGAGTCAATAACCTCATGATCGGTTCCCGCTGAGTGACAAATATATTCAGGCTGTTGTTTCCATCGATAAACACATCTGCGGACTTGATAAAATCCAACGAAGTCAATTCTGCTTCCACTGTACCGGGAGACAAGCGACCGACCGGAATTCCAGAAAATTCTGATTGGAATTTTTTAATGACTCTTGTGCGCATTTCCTCGCTGGTGATAAAATCATTCCCATTGTCCATATGCCTGACTTCGATCCTCAACGGCCCACTCAAGGCCCTGTTTTTATGCCTTCCTGCCTTATCATAAAACAACATCAAAACCAGGAAGGTAGCAACGATGGCATACCGGATCACATGCTGGTCAGTCGTTATCTTTTGCAATAATTTGTTCATGCTGCTTTGGGTATTAGTTTGAACAATTCATCTACAATCAAAGCCGCTGCCTGAGGCCTCGCTAAACTAGTCTGTGCTTTGCTCATCAGCTCCATCGCGGTGGCATCCTCTATCAACTCCAACACCTGTCTTATAGCCTTTACGTTGCAGTCATCATCCTGAATCATGATGGCTGCACCCAGATCAGTTAAAGCCCGTGCATTATGCGTCTGATGATCTTCTGCTACATTGGGTGATGGTACCAGGATACAAGGTTTATTAGCAACCAATACTTCTGAAATAGTAAGTGCTCCTGCTCTGCATAAGACCACATCTGCAATAGCGTAGGCCAGATCAGTGCGTTCAATGAAAGCCATGCCCTTTATATTTTTGCCGTACGGAGTATCGCCATATTTAAGCTGCCCTTGCTTGCCGTATTGCCAGATCCACTGAATATCAGGATTGGATTGGATCAAGGAGAGATTGCTGATCATAGTTTCATTGAGTGTCTTTGCACCCAAGCTTCCTCCCATCACCAACACAGTCTTCTTATCACCATCTAGTTGAAAGTATTGAGCTGCTTCTATTCTTTTTAAGGGGAGATCTGAAAGGTCTTTACGGACTGGATTGCCCGTCAATACAATTTTATCTTTCTCAAAAAACTTTTCCATGCCCTGATAGGCTACACATATTTTACTGGCCCTTTTTCCAAGAATTTTGTTGGTGATACCTGCATAGGAATTTTGCTCCTGAATCAGCGTTGGGATCTTTAGCCAATGTGCCATGTAAAGTATAGGACCGCTGGCATAACCACCTACTCCAACGACTATCTCTGGTTGAACTGACTTGAGAATTGAATATGCCTGTATCAGTGATTTGATCACTTTAAAAGGCAATCCCATATTTTTTAAAAATGATTTTCTTTGAAATCCTGCTACATCAAGACCTATAATTTTAAATCCGGCCTGAGGCACTTTCTCCATTTCCATTTTGCCATTTGCGCCTACGAACAGAATGTCTGCATCTTGCACACGAGATTTTATTTCCTGAGCTATTGCGATAGCTGGAAAAATATGTCCGCCTGTTCCACCGCCGCTAATGATCACTTTCATCCGCCTCGTATTTTTTGATGACAGAATCTTTTTTCGTGATTGGAATTAATTCCTTTTCAGGTACCGGTTGCTCTTCTTGCATAGACTCTATGAATTTGCTCACGCTCATGATGATGCCAAATGCAACACTCGTAAATAATACTGAGGTTCCGCCCATACTTACTAAAGGCAAGGTGAGTCCTGTCACCGGCACCAAATTGACAGAGACTGCCATATTGGCGAATGCCTGTACAACAAGATTTAATATCAGGCCCATCGCAAGCATAGCACCAAAAGCTTTAGGACTTTTTAAAACAATGCGCGATACCCTAAACAAGAGCCACAGGTACAAAATCACTATGCCGGTAGCACCAATCAATCCATATTCTTCGCATATAATGGCATAGATGTAATCCGCATATGCAGCTGGAAGGAAGTTACGTTGTGTACTATTGCCCGGGCCCACACCCATCCATGATCCATTGGCGATGGCTATTTTTGATTGTACCACCTGGTAGCCGCCATCAGATCCGGTAAAATCTTTAATTCGAGAGATCCAGGTATCCACCCTGGCGAGGTCCGGAAAAAACCACCATACCAATACCACCACTCCAAATAATAAGGCACCAAAAAAGCCCATCATAAAAATATATTTGAATGACACTCTGCCTACAAACATCAGCATTATAGAGGTCACGAATAGTAGCAGGGAAGTAGAAAGATTAGAAGGTGCTATCAGTCCACAGATTATCAGAATAGGAACCATGATAGGAATAAAAGCACTTTTAAAATCCTTGATGTATTCCTGCTTATTAGATAGAGATCTTGCCAAATATATGATCAAAGCCAACCTCGCATAATCGCTGGTTTGAAATGAAAGATTGATGACCGGCAAAGTGATCCATCTCTTGGCATCATTCGTTTCGACTCCAAATGCCAGGGTATAAATCAATAAGGGTATAGCAATCAAAAATAATACAGGAGCGAGTTTATTATAAATCAAATAATTCTGACGATGGCATGCATACATACAAAGCAAACCGATGCCTACCATGATCAATTGTTTGATAAGATACATCTCTGTATTGCCTTTGTATCTCAGGTAGGCCATACTGCCAGTAGCACTGTACACAGCCAGCAGTCCAAACCCCAACAATATGCCGATGATCAGCCACATCACTTTATCTCCCTTCCATTCCTTTTTGGTAGCTATTTGTAACATCTATCTGATTTTCAAAGTGATGATCGTCACTACAGCCAGCAGGACAGCAATGATCCAAAAACGATTTACAATTTTCACTTCGTGCATTCCACCTTTTTGAAAATGGTGATGTAATGGGGACATTCTGAATATCCTTCGGCCTTCGCCATACTTTTTCTTAGTGTATCTAAAATAAGATACCTGGAGCATGACACTACATATTTCTACCAGGAATATCCCGCATAAAATGGGTATCAATAATTCTTTGCGTAAGACGATGGCCAAAGTGGCGATAATGCCTCCAAGGGTGAGACTACCGGTATCGCCCATAAATACCGAAGCAGGATAAGCGTTGTACCATAAAAATCCAATACATGCTCCGATAAAGCATGAAGTAAAAATCACCAACTCTGCTGAATTGGGTATGAAATAAATGCCCAGGTAATTGGCGAATATTGAATTGCCACTTACGTACGCAAAAACTCCAAGAGTCACCCCTACGATCGCTGAGACACCAGTCGCAAGTCCATCAATACCATCTGTCAGATTAGATCCGTTGGATACGGCAGTAATGATAAATATAACCAGCAAGATATATAACAATGGGGTCAGTTTTTTAGCGCCCTCACCCATCCATCCCAATAACTTTGAATAATCAAATACATTGCCTTTAAAGAAAGGTACATTGGTGGACAAGGCTCTTGCGTGAACCATATTTTCCTGTCCTTCGGCAGTTTTGCTCAAATGCTCTACGATCTCATATTTTGCCTGTGTTGCTTCTGATTCGGTCAGACGGATGAGCACATGTTTATTATACATTAGAGTAAGGGCTACTATCAGGCCGGCAACGATCTGTCCTGCCAATTTTGTTTTTGCTTTAAGGCCCTCCTTATTTTTTTTATACACCTTTATATAATCATCTATGAATCCGATCATGAATAACCAAAGCGTGACAAACAACATTAGTAATATATATACGTTGTCTAATCTCGCCCAAAGAAGGCAAGGGATCACGATAGCCATGACGATGATGATTCCTCCCATGGTAGGAGTACCCTCCTTTTCTTTCTGACCACTTAACCCAAGATCTCTGACTGTTTCTCCGATTTGTTTGTTGCGCAAACTTTTGATGATCCTGCTTCCAAAGACAATCGATATAATCAACGAAAAGATCAGAGCCCCGCCTGCTCTAAAGGAAATGTAGCGAAACAGACCTGCTCCGGGTATATCAAAATGATTATTTATATATTCAAATAAATGATAAAGCATTGTATATTTTAATTACTTAGTTTGACTTTTTTAAAAACAGGCAGCGGGGTAAGACTACACTTTTGAAGCCATCGCCCGCTGTACCTGTTAAAACCAACCTGAGAATGATAATTAATCTTATAATATTCATATCAAAACTTCTTTTAATATGATTTTGTCATCGAATGGGAAACGCTGTCCTTTTATTTCCTGGTAGTTTTCATGTCCTTTGCCTGCTATCAATATGATGTCTCCTGGTCTTGAAGCCATCATCGTTGCCATTTTAATAGCTTCCTTCCGTTCCACTTGCCTGAAGACCAACTTTGCCTCTTCAGGTGAAAGTCCGCTCATCATATCATCCAGGATATCAAGAGGATCTTCGCTGCGAGGATTGTCGGAAGTGAATATGACCATATCACTCTTATCCACTGCTATTCGAGCCATCAATGGCCTCTTGGTGCGGTCTCGGTCTCCTCCACACCCTACTACCGTGATTATTCTTGATCCTTTATTTTTTAATTCCCTTATAGTGTCCAATACATTTTCTAAGGCATCAGGAGTATGAGCATAATCTACTATGCCTAGCACTTTTTTACCTTCATGATAAAAAGTATCAAACCTGCCGTCCACTGCTTGTATTTCACTCATTGCAGCGAGTACTTCCGTCGAAGCGAAGCCCAATCGCAATGCAACACCATACACGGCCAAAAAGTTATACCCGTTGAAAGCACCTACCAGCCGGCTATGTACCTCAACTCCATTGATGTCCAGGATGAGTCCTTGCAGGGTATTGGCCTTAATTTTTCCTTTATAATCTACGATTTGCCTGAAGCCATAATATTTAACATCGGCTTTACAATTCTGCACCATCACAGGACCATTCTTATCATCTTTGTTGATGATGGCAAATGCATCTTTTGACAGGGTATCAAAAAACATTTTTTTACATTCGAGATAATCCCGAAACGATCCGTGATAATCAAGATGATCATGTGTCAGATTAGTAAAGACTCCGCCGGCAAAATGCAATCCCGCAACCCTCGATTGTTTCATCGCATGTGAACTGACCTCCATGAATGCAAAATCACATCCTGCTTTGACCATATCAGCCAGAAGCCCATTGATCCTGATCACATCCGGCGTAGTATGACTTGCAGATATCTCCTGATCGTGTACAAAATTGCGCACGGTACTGAGCAAACCCGCTTTGTAACCTAATGCTTTTACCAATCGATACAGCATAGTGACTGTAGTAGTCTTGCCATTGGTTCCGGTCACTCCGACCAATCTGAGTGATCGGGAGGGGCGATTAAAAAAAACATCTGCGATGATACCGGCTGCTTGAGCAGAACTTTTCACTACTACATACTCTATTTCTTCCACCAGTTCCTCGGGTATTTTTTCACAAACAACAGCCCTTGCTCCTGAAGAGATGGCCTTGTTGATAAAATCATGACCATCGGATCCGATGCCTGCAATAGCTATAAATACATATCCATCAGCTATTTTTCTTGAGTCGAGGTCTACCCCTATTACATCAAACTCTGCGTTTCCCTTCTTGTCAAAGAACTGTATATACTGTTTTAAATCTGCCCACTTCATCATCGATCAGCCCATAGTTAATTCAATCGTTTGCCCTTCGACCTTTGTGCCTGGGGCTATCGATTGCCGCTTTACTCTACCATGGCCGAGGAGTTTTACTCTTATCCCTTTATTTTCCAATATAAATAAGGCATCCCGAAGGCCCATGCCTCTGACATCAGGTATTTGGCCTGAGTCAGCATTTGTACCTGAGAGCTCTAATCGATTTTCATCAGGTTGCACTATACCCCATTCACTGATACAATTATTTTCAAACCTTACTCCACTAAAATGTAAGATGGTCCTCAGATCCGTAGCATATCCTCCAGCCCTGATGTTTGGATTTGTTGTCATAGGCTTTTCTTCATCTGCCATTTCCGATGGAAGTATAAATTGAGAGGCTATACAATAATCAGCTATCTCCTTAAAAACAGGCATGGCTGCAGATGCACCATAGAACCCATTGACTTTGGGCTCATAGATCACAACAATGCAGGAATAAGTCGGGTCTTCAGCAGGAAAAAAACCGGTGAAAGAAGCCTGATATTTTTTTCCTTCACTAATATCCCCTTTAAAATAATTGGTGACGGCTGTACCGGTTTTACCCGCTATCGAATAAAGATCATTTTTTAGTGCGCGAGCTGTTCCGCCGCTGTCTACAGTACTCTTCAATAAGTCCAGGGCAAAGTCTAAAGTAGCTTTGGAACAAATTTTGTCTTCAAGTACTTCAGGTTGAATTGTCTTTATGGGTTCAGAATACTCCAATACCTGATGAACCAGCTGGGGCTGCATCATTTTACCTTTATTAGCTACCGCATTGTAAAAAGTTAACATTTGCAAGGGTGTAAGAGTGAGTTCATACCCATGGGCCATCCACGGTATAGAGGTGCAGCTCCATTTCTGATCTTGATTATAAGCTTGTTTAATATATGGAGTTGGCTCTCCCTCGAGGTCTATGCCTGAACGCTTATCTAAACGGAATTGATGAAGTCTATTAATAAATTTTTTAGCATTGTTGGCATAATATTTTTGAGCTGTCACTGCCACACCTACATTGGATGACATAGCAAATACTTGCCTCAGCGTAGGATTGGCTATGCCATGATCCTCTGAGTCTTTTATTTTTTTTCCGCAGATTTCGACTGATCCCTGGTTGATGTTGACTCGATCTATCGGTGAAATCAATCCATCTTCATATAGTGCCATCATCGTGGCTAGTTTAAAAGTAGAACCAGGTTCCGTAGCTTCAGCAACTGCATAATTAAAATACTCGCCTATATCGTCGCCAGATCTGGAAAGGTTGGCCATAGCTTTAATAGCTCCTGTCTTGACTTCCATAACGACTGCAGTGCCACCCAACGCATTATGATGTGCGATAGATTTATACAATGCCTGTTCGGCTACATCTTGAATATCAATGTCCAGGTGGGTGACAATATCCTGTCCTCTCTTAGGCTCATACTCACTGATATCATCTACCGGCACCCAAATATCTCTAGCTACTTTTTGAACAAGTTGGCTTCCTTGCTCTCCACCTAAAACTTTATCATAATATCCTTCCAAACCTACAGGATTGGCTCCTGTCCGAACAGATCCCAATGTTCTGCTCGCCAACATTCTATACGGTCTTTCTCTACGTGCGCGTTTGACCAGGATGAGACCACTTTTAGATTGGCCTAATCTAAACAATGGAAAATTTTTAATTTTTTCCATTTGAGAATAAGAAACATCATTTTTGATCATGAGGTATCTATTGCCTGCCTGGCGTTCACGCCATAAAAGATCCCTGTAGGCACGCTCTGATATAGAGGGATTGACATATCTCGAAAGGCAAAGCGCCAGCGAATCAATATTATTTAAAAACCTTTCTTTAGATGGAGTCAAAAGGTCCATACGAACATCAAATAATGGTAGAGAGGTCACTAACAATCTCCCATCAGACGACATAATGTTACCACGTTCTGCTTCTATCGGTTGATGTTTTACATAAAGGCTGTCGCCGCGTGCCCGCCATCGGTCGCCCTCGATGACTCCTACCTGGATGACCCTACCCAATATCAAGAAGCCTGTCAAGACAAATAACAGGAAAACGACATAGGTTCGTATGATGATTTCATCTTTCATCCTTGGACTACTTCTTGATTAATTTTTTATTGAATGAATTTTTGTTATAACCCAGGTCCAGGTACTTCACATCATTGACCAATTGGGTAGGAGAGCTTGAGAATAAAAACTCTGATTTAAATGACATGTAATGCCATCGAAGTTCTTTTACTTCTTCCCTGAGTCGATGTATTTCCCTTACTTTTTTTTCAGCTGAATGTGCATTGGCGATGTAGATCAAAGCAAGCACACCAGCAAAATAGATAAAGGGCAGGTTTTTTAACACCAACCCTCCAGCAAAAAAATTGCGAAATAACTTATTTTGAGACCTTGCTTCCATAATTAAAATTTTATTCAAAAATCTTTCCTGCGCATGTTTCGACACAAGTGCATTCTGATTTTTACAGTTATTCTTTCACTGACTTTTCAGCGATTCGTAATCGGGCACTTCGTACCCTGTAGTTTTCTTTTATCTCTTTATCTGAAGGTATCAAAGGCTTCTTAGTCACTGCCTCAAATACTTTTAATTTATTTCCAAATGGATCCCGCTTCAAGATCCCCTCCACATTGCCCGATTGAATCATGTGTTTTACCAATCTGTCTTCCAAAGAATGGTATGAAATGATTACTAATCGACCTCCTGGCTTTAAATAGTCCACCGTATCCGTAAGCAAGCATTGCAATGCACCCATCTCATCATTTACTGCAATCCGCAATGCTTGAAATACTTTTGCCAGATATTGGTTGGGCTGACCAACTGAGACCGGTGTGGCTATTTGTACCAATTGACCTACAGTTTCTATCAGGTTTTTCTTTTTAAATTCAATGATAGCGGCTACCAATTTTGATGCATTCCATATCTCTCCATATTCTTTGAAGATATTCTCCAGTATGGCTGGGGTAGATTGATTGATCAGGTCAGCCGCAGAATTTCTTTGTGATAGATTCATGCGCATATCCAGCGGCAAATTCAATTCTTTGTGTCTGAAGGCAAACCCACGCTGAGGTATATCTAACTGGTGCGATGAAACCCCCAGGTCGGCCAATACTCCATCTACTTGACAGATATCATAATACCGAAGAAACCGATAGATATATCTAAAATTAGACAGAATCAAAGTCAATCTGCTGTCTTCCAATTTATTTTGGAATGCTTGTTCGTCCTGGTCAAAAGAGATCAAACGACCTTTGTCGCTTAATTTTTGAAGGATAGCTTGCGAATGACCTCCTCCTCCGTAAGTGGCATCTACATAGATACCATCTGGGTTGATCACCAACCCATCCAGGGTCTCCTGCACCATGGCTGGCACATGGTACTCACTCAATCTGTAGAGTTTGATTGGTTCTCGCTACCCCCACCAAATACCTTTGCAGCCAACTCGCTAAACTGGGCTGGCTCATTAGCCAACTCATCTTTATACATCTGAGCATCCCACAATTCTATCTGATTCCGATAGGCATACAATACAATCTCTTTCTGAATAGATGCGTGTTCGGATAGATTTTTTGGAATCAGTAAGCGATCGGTGGCATCGGCATTGATCTCTGTAGCTCCCCTGTAGAAATACCGTACAAATTGTCTTTGGACAGGGTCATAGAGGTTGAGCCGATCTACCTCGTTTGCTTTTTGATCCCATACTGTTTTTGGATAAATCATGAGGCATTTTTCAAAACCTCTGTTGACGACGAAATTGAGCGTAATCCCTTGTTCTGATAACTGTTTTACAAGGCCAGAAGGTAGTTTAATCCTTCCCTTATCATCAATGGTGCCTTGATATTCTCCTGTAATGCGGAACACTCTCTCTTGGTTTGTGACCCAAATATAATCACAACTTCCCACTTTACACCACTTTCACCCACTTTTTTAATTATTTTTTATTAATTTAATTTTAACTCATATGTGTTAACGACTTACAATCAATAAACTTATATATATTTAATTTTTATTACTTATACAAATAAGTACATAATCACAACAAGTACAAATATATAAACATTTGATATAAGTATAATATATATAAAGCTAAAAAAATATTTTTTCACCTCCGGACAATGCAGGAAGTGGATAAAAATTTAAAGAAAACTTAATTTTTATTTTTGTTGAGACGAAGTTGGATTACTCCTAAAGCTGCTTCCTTGATAATTCCTCCATGCATTTTTGAAGTGCCGGCTACCCGGTCTGTGAAGGTAATGGGTATCTCTGCCACTTTAAATCCCTTTATCCAGGACTTATATTTCATCTCTATTTGGAACGCATAGCCGACGAATTTGATCATGTCCAGATCCAAAGCTTTTAAAACATGACTTTTGTAACAGACGAATCCCGCTGTTGGATCCTTGACCGGCATACCGGTCACCATTCTGACATACAAAGAAGCCCCATAGGACAAAACCAACCTGTCCCAGGGCCAGTGAGTCACTTTGCCATCTTTGATATACCTCGAGCCTACAGTCACATCAGCACCCTTTCTGCATGATTCGATGAGTTCCAAGACCTTATGAGGAGGGTGTGAGAAGTCGGCATCCATCTCTATCAGATAATCATAATCACGAAGCAACCCCCATTTAAAGCCTGTGATATATGCGGTGCCCAATCCTTGTTTGCCACTTCGCTCAATCAGAAAAATTCGTTGATTAAATAATGGGGTAGCCCGTACAAGTTGTCCTGTACCATCCGGTGATCCATCATCGACTATAAGAACATCAATTTCACTATGCAGGCCAATCACTGCATCGAGTATCTTAAGGATATTCTCCTTTTCGTTATAAGTCGGAATGATGACTAATGACCTGGGCATACTGGCGATATAAGGCAAAGATATATTAATCTGTATATATAATATAAAATACTAATATGAGGCTGTCCTAAGCTTTTATAAGTTCAAGTATTTTCTCTGCGATATCTTCAGCATTAGGTTTAGAAAAATAATCTCCATCTGATCCATACGGTGGACGATGATCAGCTGCTGTGATACATACCGGTGATGCATCAAGATATTTATAACCTCCCTGGACTTCAAGTACTTCACGCATCATAAACGCGGTAGCCCCGCCCGGCACATCTTCATCAAGAAAGATAATTCTGTTTGTTTTCTGAAGCGATTGACAGATTAGGTGGTGAATATCAAAGGGTAACAAAGTCTGCACATCTATCAATTCTACAGAGATACCATGAGGTTTGATCATTTCCAACGCTTGCTCTGCTATTCTGACACAAGATCCATAGGTGACCAGTGTTAAGTCACTGCCCTCTTCGATTATTTCAGGCACACCAAGGGGCAGGCAAAAAGTACCAAGGTTGTCCGGCATTCTTTCCTTCAACCTATACCCGTTCAAACATTCTACTATGATCGAGGGATCATCAGACTGTATCATCGTCTGATAGAATCCTGCTGCCTGTACCATATTACGTGGCACTAGCAGATGAATACCCCTCAAAGAATGCAACATCATACCCATAGGCGACCCACTATGCCATACACCTTCCAGTCGATGCCCTCTGGTTCTGATAATAAGCGGAGCACATTGCTGTCCATTGCTGCGATATCGCATACTGGCCACATCGTCAGAAAGGGGTGCAAGCGCATAAATCAGATAATCTATGTATTGGATTTCAGCGATTGGTTTTAGTCCTCTCATAGCCATACCAATAGCCTGACCAACAATAGTCCATTCCCTTATACCAGTATCAAATATCCGGTGTTCACCATATTTATGCTGCAAACCTGCAAATCCCTGATTGACATCACCAATTTTGCCTACATCTTCTCCGAAAGCGTATACTCTGGGATCTGATGCAAATAACTTATCGAAATATTGGTTCAATATTTTATAACCACTCACCATTGGAGCATCTGGCTTATAAACTGCAGGCACATCCTTGATCTTTAAAGCCGCATATGGCGTATCACTGATCAATTTGGTGTGAAATCGAGTTTCTGCCAGCTGCTTTTGATGATCCAACCATTGACGCAATGGCGTAGTTAATTCTTCATCAGTTCCATCTGGGATGGCAATCAGAAATCTCCTGACATTTTTAATTAAATCACTTATGACGGGTTCTCTATAATGTTTTAGTTCTATGATCTGATGTTGAATAAGGTCATCCCACTCGGGTTTAGTGGTGGAAGTCTGTTGATAGATCCGTATCAGCGTCTTGATCTCAATCTGGGTTTTGTGAATACTTTTTTCAAAAGCATCATCTCTCTCTTTCCGGACCAACTCTTTTGCCTGCTTTTTCAGATCCAGGTCCACTGTCTCAGTCAGCACTCCAATCTCTACCAGCCAGGACTTCATCACGTGCATGCAATCATGGGTCCTTTCCCACTCCAGTCGTTCTTTGTTTTTATACCGTTCCTGTGACCCTGAAGAAGAATGGCCTTGAGGTTGAGTCAATTCATGCACGTGTACTAGTACTGGTGTTGAATAGGTCCTTGCAATCGTGGTAGCTTTTTCAAATACCGAACATAACTCTGTATAATCCCAGCCTTTGGCGGTAAATATCTGTATGCCTTCACCTTCTTTTTCACCAATGAATCCTTCAAGTGCTCTACTGATAGATGATTTAATAGTTTGGTATTCTACAGGCACCGATATCCCATAACCATCATCCCAAACAATCATTACTAAGGGTACTTGCATGACACCTGCGGCATTCATAGTCTCCCAAAAAGGACCTTCTGAAGTACTGGCATCGCCAATAGTACAAAAAACGATTTCTGTCCCGTTATTGGAAAAACCACCTTGGTTTAACTCCTTATTAATTTTATAGATATTTGATGCTTGCGCCAATCCAAGTGCTCTGCCCACCTGCCCCGCTACACACGACACATCAGAGGTCACATTGTACCTGGTGGTATGGTCTAACCAATCACCTTGACCGTCAATAAAAGGAGTAGCAAAATGACAATTCATCTGTCGTCCACCAGAGAAAGGATCATGGTCAGAATCTGCATACATCTGTGCAAAAAACTGGGATACATCACAGATACCCAAAGCGAACATGATCGTCTGGTCCCGATAATAGCCAGATCTAAAATCTCCTGGCGCTATATAATGAGACAGTGCGACTTGGGCTATCTCTTTTCCATCACCAAAAATGCCGAATTTACCTTTTCCGCTCAGTACATCGCGACGCCCCTGCAAACTTACCTCCCGACTGACCAGGGAGATCCAGTAATCCTTCAATAGAGTTTTTTCCATTGAATTCTCCACTTCTTTATCCAGCTCCAAAGGCATGTCCAAAAATTCTACATTCATCGGCTTGGTTTTATTAGCTATCAATGGTCGAAAGATACGAATCGATATTGATTTTGAAGCGCTACTAAGTTCTAATAAGTTCCTTGATTTAAATATTAATCTTTATCGGTACACAACCATTAAAAAAGCACCCCTTCAAAATTAACAGTCATTTAACAACAAATCTGTATACTATTTGCAATTGTATCGTCAAAAGAGTAAATTTGTAACTTATAAAAACCATAAGATGAAAAATATACTATACACACTTACACTTTGCCTATTTGCGGGCATTGCATTTTCACAGGATGCTGCCACTGCTGCTCCGGCCACTGCCAAAAGTGGACCAGCAATGCAATTGGCGAGCGATGTTGTAGATTATGGAGAGATTCTTCAGAATTCTGACCCAGTCAGAAAAGTAAAATTTACCAATACCGGTACTGAACCTTTAATCATTAAGAATGCACAGGGTAGCTGCGGTTGTACCATTCCTTCATGGCCTAAAGAACCAATCATGCCAGGCGAGACCAGCGAGATTGAAATTCATTATGCTACTGACAGGATTGGGGTCATCATGAAAACTGTGACAGTTACTACCAATGAAGAAGGAGTGTCTCATGTCATCCAGGTCAAAGGCAATGTAAAAGTAAAGCCTGCAGAAGAAAGTGTTCCCGCCAAACAGGCCAGCCTTCTTTCACCTGCAAAGAAAAGCGGCCCTGTAAATCAATAATTGAAGTCTTTTATTTAAATTATATCAAGCCCGGCATGCCGGGCTTTTTTGTTTCCTATCTTTCCTAAAATGATCAAAATATTCAAACTGGCTTGCCTGGTCTCTGTTTCTGTACTTCTTTTATCAGCCTTCTTAATAGAGAATGTTGTTTTAGTCCGAGAGTCAAAAAAACCTTCAATTTCATTTACATTTGACGATGGAGCTACCCAGGATATAGGTCCATATAAACTAGATATTTGGAATCAATTCATATTGGACCATCTTAAAGCACACCATTTAAAAGCCATTTTATTTTCAACCGGATATAATAAAACTACACCTGAAGGAAAATATATATTGTCCTCATGGAATGATGCCGGTCATAAAATAGCCAATCATACTTTTACACACCCCAATTTTAATGATAAAAAAACCACGCTCGGGGATTTTGAATCTGAGTTAATGCTCAATGATTCAATAATCAGGCCTTATTCAAATTATTACCCCCATTTTAGGTTCCCTTACCTGAAAGAAGGCAATACTTCTGAAAAAATAACTGGCTTTCGAAGGATCTTGCAAGAAAAAGGATACAAAATCGGCCATGTTACGGTCGACGCTTCTGACTGGTATATTGATGGTAGATTAGTAAAAAGGATCAAAGAAAATCCTAAGGCTGATCTGGCAGGTTTTAAAAAATTCTATTTAGATCATTTGTTGAGCAGAGCCACATATTATGAAAAGCTATCAGGTAAACTGGGGTATGAAGGAATACACCATGTTATTTTATTGCATCATAATTTGGCTGCAGCTTTATTTCTTGGAGATTTAATTCAACATTTTAAAAATAATGGATGGCTGGTAACTGACGCAGACCTGGCTTATGAAGACCCAATTTATTCCAACTTTCCGACCAACGTGCCAGCAGGTGAAAGCTTGATTTGGGCTCTGGCAAAACAATCCGGAAAATTTGAAGGCACTTTAAGATATCCGGCAGAAGATGGTGAATATGAAAAACCATTGATGGACAAACTAGGCCTGTAAAACAATATATACATCACAAAAAGTTCGCCACTCGCTTTTGAGATCTAGGTGCCTAAGCATCGCCGCGATGAACTAAAATAATATTGACTCCTTATTTTTCTGCTATCCCATTGCCTGTGGAAATCTCGGAAGACTAATTGCCTCCCGAAGTTTCGGGATGACTATTGACTATTGCTTATTGCCTATTGGGTACCGTGTATTGCTCTTCCTATTCCAGATAAAGCTTAAACTCCACTCTCCTATTGGTAGCACGACCTTGCTGTGTTTCATTTGTCGCAATAGGTTTGGATTGACCATAGCCTCTGGATGCCACCCTACTCCAGGCTAATCCTTTGCTTATCAGGTAATCTCTACATGCACGCGCCCGTTGTTCACTGAGTTTTTTATTGATTTCCGCAGTACCAGTGTTATCTGTATGGCCGGAAATTTCAATCTTGTACTCTGGATAAGAGTTGAGTATCGTAGATATTTGGCCAAGTATCTTATAGGAAGAATTAGTCAGCGTGGCACTATTATGCTCAAACTGTACATCACGCATAGCAATATTGAGGGTTTCTTTATCTTCCTTTCTTATCTCCGGACATCCCTTATTAGAGGCGGGTCCATAGGTATTAGGACATCTGTCCTCAAAATCATCCACACCATCTTTGTCTGTATCAGGGCAACCATTTTTAGAAGTCCCAGCTACATCAGGACATTTATCAAATTTGTCGGCCACGCCATCGCCATCCCGATCGGGGCAGCCCTTAGCTGCCGGCGACCCAGCAATGGTGGGGCACTCATCCAGGTCATCTATTACTCCATCATTGTCCGTATCTGTAGATGGGCATCCACGATTAGCTTTGGTGCCAGCAAGATTTGGGCAATCATCGTCTTTATCGGCTACCCCGTCTCCATCACTGTCCGGACAGCCATTTAATGCTTTTAATCCGGGCACCTCGGGGCAAAGATCTCGAGTATCTTCTATACCATCACCGTCTGTGTCGGGACATCCGGCAAACTCTTTTAAACCTGGCTTATTTGGGCAAAGGTCGAGATCGTCAGGAACGCCATCACCATCGGCATCTTTGCCTGATATTTCGTCCATTTTCTTCTCACCAGGCTTACCTTGCCCAAAATAATGGATAAATCCTATCGAAAATTGAATATTGTTTCTCTGCTCAGAAAGAGACAATCGATACTCTCCTTGCAGATTGATGAATGACTTCTTTGCTATTCTGATGTCCAATCCTGCTCCTACGGGTATCTGTACATTAAATGTATCCAAGTTTTCCGTATTGATACCAGCGCCACCTAAAACATAAGGCTGCAAAATTCTTTTTTTAGTCAAAAAACGATATTGAGCTTGTGCATCCAATTCACCAAAAGTGATATTTTCCTTTTGATCACCTACATTAAATACCCCAACTCTCACGGGCACATAAAGTCTAAGATTGGGGCTAAAATCTCTCACATACCCAATCTCAAAACCGCTATTGTACTCTTTAAAATTGCTAAGATTTTTTAAAGAACCCGCATTAGGGCTTTTATAATCAATGAATGCTCTTTTAAAAGTGATCCCATTGACTGCCCTCGAATCCAATGCTTTGATAGAATTCATCCTGCTCATGCTGGAATCTTTATTGGCAACCTGAGTGTCAGAGGTCTGTGCTTTGAGCGAAAAGGTCAAGGTAAATGCAGCTAATAAAAACACTACATATTTCATAAAAAAAATTTTAAATGATTGATATTCAACACAATTACAAATTTATGGGATAAGGCAAATCAAAAATACATCAAATTATTAATATAACGAATATATTTAATACAAACTTCACTGGTATTCAATTACTTCATCTTTACTTTCATGCTATTATGTCATAGATACAAACACACAAAAAATTCAGCTGAGTTCTTCAAATAATCCAGTATCCATATCCTTTCGCACATTGTTCCAATGAAAATACCTCCCATTCATCGCTATATAAACGCCGTGAGGCAGCGTCTGTACAAAAGCCAATGCTGCGCCAAGATTGAAAAATCCATCGGAAGAGTTGCCAAATGCATATGGGATCATTGCTCCAGTGAGTATAATCGTTTTACCTTCTATCTTTTCCTGAGCCAATACGGTGGCTGTATGCACCATACGATCAGTCCCATGCGTCAAAATGATTTTATTATAAGGACTGCGTTTGCAATTATGAATGATAATGGCCCGATCTTCCTCCATTAACTCGAGGCTGTCCACCATCATCAATGTTTTGATATCTGTTTTGACCACGCATCTGCCGCGTTCAAACATATGGTGCAGATGGGTATCTTTAAAGTATAATTTACCTGTGATCAGGTTGTACTCCTTGTCGAATGTCCCTCCTGTGATAAAGACTTGGATGGTTTCCATACTTGTCAATCGTTAAGGTAAAAAAAAGGAGGAAACGGGTCTCACAACACATTTCCTCCTAACGAATCTTTAAATGCTGAATATTATTACACCGGTGCTTCATTGCGCACCAACAATTGGAATCCATTTCCATGAATATTGACGATCTCCAAATCCGGATCATCTTTGAGGTATTTTCTTAGTTTGGTTACGAATACATCCATGCTTCGGGCTGTAAAATAATTATCCTCACCCCATATTTTGGTCAGTGCTTCTGATCTGGCCAGTACATCATTTTTGTACATGCAGAACATCCTTAAGAGATGCGCTTCTTTTGGAGAAAGCTTATCTTTTTTATTGGTCACCGTATGCTGTAATAATCTCAAAGGATAATTAAAATGATATTTCCCAATGGTAAACTCCTTGATTTCTTCTCTTGGATCAGCAGCTTTTTTGCTTCTTTTTAAAATAGCCTGAATACGGTAAAGCAACTCCTCAGAGTTGAAAGGCTTTGAGATATAGTCATCAGCCCCTGTTTTAAAACCTTCCAGGATATCTTGTTTCAGCGTCTTGGCAGTAAGAAAGACTATCGGAATTTCGGCGTCTTTTTGCCTTACTTCTTTAGCCAATGTAAAACCATCCTTCTTTGGCATCATGACATCGAAAATACAAAGGTCAAAATGATCTTTTTTAAACGCTTCGTATCCCTCTTGCCCATCAGTGGCCAAGGTCACTTCAAAGTCGTGCATTTCAAGATAGGATCTCAGGACATCGCCAAAGTTTTGATCATCTTCGACAAGTAGGATTTTATTATTTGTTTTTACCATAGGGGATTAATTTTTTTATATACAATGTTAACGCTTAAATGTGGAAATAAATTTTAACAAAAAGTGAAATTTTAACAAGTGCTATGAAAAATATAAATATTAACTTAAAACACCTTACTTAAGTATGTGAAAACCAATAATTTAAGTTAAATAAATGGATTTTCAAACAAAAACAAAATGATATTCAAATAAAAATCTTATTTAGCTTTTATTTTGTTTTTTAGGAAAATACAAAATAAAAGTACTCCCTTTACCTAGTGCGCTTTTGACCTGAATAGTACCTTGATGAGCATCTACCATCACTTTTACATAGCTCAACCCTAACCCAAAGCCTTTAACATCATGAAGATTGCCAGTGGATACTCTATAAAATTTTTCAAAAATATACTTTTGGTTCTCCCGGCTGATACCAATACCATTGTCTTCAATACTGATCTCTATACCATTCGATACATTTCGCGTATGAACGCTGATATGAGGGCTCTCCGGAGTGTACTTGTTAGCATTATCCATTAGGTTGTACAATATATTGGAGATGTGAGTCATATCTCCTTCAATGACCGCATCAGCCGCCTCCAGATTCAATTTTAATTGTCCACCTTTGCTCTTAATCTGGAGGTTCACATTCTCTGCAATATCCTGAAGTAGAGAGTGAATATTGATTTCAGTAAAATTGAGTTGAAGATCTTTTTTCTCTAATTGGGCGATCTGAAGCACTTTTTCTACCTGCCCCAACATTCGGGAATTTTCTTGTCGGATGATTTTAGTAAAGCGTTGAACTTTATCAGGATTGGATATTATCGAAGGATTGTTGATAGAGTCAGAAGCCAAAGAGATGGTCGCGATAGGCGTTTTAAACTCATGGGTCATATTATTGATAAAATCATTTTTCATATCAGAGATTTTCTTCTGTTGTTGGATCACATATATCGTGTAGGCAAAACACGCCAGGATCAAAGCAGAAAATACCAAAGACCCAATAGCTGCAGGGAGCAAAGTTTTCCAGATGATCTGTTTTCTAAACGGGAGGTACAAAAACAATCGACCACTTCCCTTGTCACTTGGTAGAAAAAGCTGAATAGTATAAGGGGTAGTATATAGACCTCTTTGAAATCCACTTTTCGACATGGAGCTTGACATAGAGCTCACACTAAACATATTGTCTATCACTACAAACCCGGAGTCCCGGCTTGAGTAAATACCATAATGATATTCATGGTTATTGCCTAATCTGAAAACTTCTTTTTTCAGCAAAGAATCTATCAATAAAAACCCCCTTCGGCTGCCCAGGCGATCTATGATACCTTTGTCTTTATTGGCTAACAGCAACTTTTGGCTTTCACCTGGAGAATAGTCAATATAATCGTTTAATAATTTTAATTCTCTTTTATCGATGTCTTCAACTACCGTACCCAGTATTTGATTTACCTCCCGATCAAACTGTTCTTCCTGTTCTCGAAGTGTCAACCGTATCCAGTACATCTGCAATAATATGCTCCCAAGCAAAGCAATGCCCATGGAGACGATGATCAACCAAATGGTTCGTTTAGTCATGTTTTATTTGTGATCATATACACCCTCAACGCTGATAAAACCACCTTGTATTATACAGGTCAGGAGATATTAAATCCTATAAGTTTAAGGACATAAAAATACGGTATTATTATTTCAATGCTAACCGAATGGTCAAACCTCCGCGGGCAGTAGTGATCGGGAAGGATTCTTGCACTGCGGGTATGATACGGTTATAATCAAAAAACAACCTCAGGGTGACCCGATCATTCACTTCATAATCTGCGCCATTGGAGACCCTCAATGTTTTAGCACCCCGGGTAGGCACATTCTGATCCTGATCAAGTACTCTTTGATTGGTCAGATCATCCCTGAAGGATAGATCAAACTTAAGATTGAGATCATTACCCTTCTTGGCAGCTGCTTTATTCCTTCCACGCGCGTCTGTTGCATCGGGCGTCGCTCCAGGAGCTGGTTTTGGCGTACGGGTACGGGTCTTAGTGGACTTGCCAAAAGGCATGACTACGTTTTTGATTCTCCAGCCAAACCCTACAGTCAGTTCTTTAGAGTTTTGTTCTATCAGCTGATAGTCAATCATATTCAATTGAAGGCTCCTGGCTATAGAATAATCCATATTAAACTGGAGGTCAGACTTGGTTTTAAAATCGATGCCTATCAAAGGGTTGAATGCTTCTGTCATGATCACATTAGGTATCTCTATCCTTGAGTAATAATCGTTAGTCAATGCTTTTTTACGATACAGGGAGTCTGAATCGTAGAATAGGTCCGAATTAAATTGATTGACTACTAATTTGGAAGAATACCCATGTCTAATCGTAGCCCCACTCAAAAACTCTTTAAGCAGAGGAAGTTTATGCAGTCCGGTATAACTGAGCTGCCAATTTGGTCGCGGCTTGGATTTGAATACATCCAGCCCTGCTACAGTTGGATCTATGCCCGTATAGGTCGCTAAAAAAGCCGGGATGATCACTTGTTGATTTTTCCTTCCAAAGCCTTCCGTATAAGTCGGATCATTGGGATGAGGTCCAGCTCCGGGCTGATTGGGTAATCGCTGTGAGAAAATAGCTCTGTTGCGTTCAAACTCAGCATACAATGAATCCACGTTTTTGCCAAACAAGGTATTGATGCCTAAATAGGATATATTAAATGATCCAACTTCTGTAGGAGCCAAATGCCTAAACCCTCTACCACTGCCATCATCTTTAAAAAATTCGAGATAGTTGCGGGTATAATTTTTGGTTAAGGAGACTTCTATATTAAACTCATTAAAAGGCTCCACCGTCAGGCGTGCATCCAGATTTTGAGTATAATTTCTTGAAAACTGCTCATTGAGCCTTACATCATCGGTGATAGCACCTGTACGAGCAATATCGTCCAGCCAGGTTTGAGTAGGATCCATACCTAAGATATATGCCCATCCCGGATCTCCAAACCCATTGCTCAGGCCCAAATATTTAGGCGAACCCCTGAAGCCAGGTACCAAAGAAGCTAGATTCTCAGAGTAAGTCAACCGACCTTTCCTCAAACTCATCAATGGTCTGATCAAAGCCCGTTCTATCCACCCTGGTTGTTTTTCCTTTTTGGCATTTCGATCAGCAGCGGGTTTGGCAGGTTGAGGAGCTCCAGAACGATCCCTTGTTCGTGGACCAGCAGGATTGGAAGAAGCTTTGACAGCAGGCTGATTGATTTTTCGCAGGTAACCCCATTTATCATACAAAGCATCAAAATTGAAATTGGCGCTAAGCTGTCGGTTTTGACTGTTCTGAATCACGTTGCCCAGAAAATCTACCACATTTTCGGACCCCGCAAGCCAGGCGAAAGTACCTGTACCTTGGGCAGTAATTTGCATCCAGTCCATGAGAGGAATATGCTTCGTAGGGACATTATAAGATGCATTAATATTATGCATATAGTTTTTGGGTCTGCCGAGACTAGAGATGTTTTTCCATATGGTATCTCTGTTGGCTCTTTCATCATAATTTGGATCTACCCTACCCAGATCATCCATCGCTCTGATCTCATCGATGACAGAATTATTAGAGGCATTGAAAGAGAACTTAAATGATTGGGTGAGGTCCCATTGCAGATTATACTTTCTATCCCAATAGAATAATTTAGTGATAGACCGACCATATTCCGGTGTGGAAAATCTAAACGCCCGATTGCCAAATCTTCTATCCAGGCCCGTAGTAAATGAAAAACTATTTGGCAAAGGATTAAAATTAAACTGGGTGATAAAAGGCAATAATTTGTCGTTTTTGATCAACTTTTTGAAAGGGGATATATATTTGGCCTGACGGGCAAAGTTATAGTTGAATCCTCCTTTGTATATATTTTCCTGATCAGACTCTATGATAGGATCATGATTATTGGTCTGAGTAAAAGAATAATTAAATCCAAAATTGGAAATGTCCCAGGGCATAGGCTTCGACTGACCATTTCGTTCTTTTCGCACATTGGTCAGGTTAAAACTGCGTATAGACTCATAGTCACGGGCCTGATTGCGGATACTATCCTTTTCAGTACTGCTTCGTGCTTCTAACAATTTATCTTTTAACTTGATGTCCAGGTCATAAGGATCATATTTTGGTGCACTGGTATTGACACTTAACTGCGTGTAGAGCGGGATCTTGATACCCCATTTCTGAGGTAAAAATTTACCTAATTCAAGATTGGAGTTGATATCGATTTGTTTAAGATCCTCTTGTCTTCTCTGTAATACTTTTTGGTCCAGTGCACCCCAGCCGATCGAATTGAGGTTGCCACTGATAGATACATCACCCAGATCAGCCAGTTGCAGATCTAATCGGGCTATGGCTCCAAATCCTCCTTGTTCATTAAGCCCGTTTAGCCTCAATTCATTGAACCATACATCTGCCGAATGCTGAATATTACTTTTTTGAGGAAACCGGAGTCCTAGCATCACTTGTTTTACTTTGCCTAAAGTAGGATTGCCTAATACGATCATTTTATTGCCGGGATGTTCTGGATCGGCTTTGGCATATTCCAGGTCGAGAGGGGCATTGGCCGCATTGCGCTCTTTCTTAAGCTCTACGAGTGCCTGAAGTGCCAGATCCAATTCGTTTTCTGCTTTCCAAATTTCAGAAGATTCCTTGCCTGGCACGATTAAATCTCGTTGACTGAGCGTCGTGGGTATCTGATATTCGTAATAATTATTAGTAAAATCACTTCCGATCCTGATGAAAGTAGAAAACTCTTCTTTGCTCAATGGCTCTGGGGAGTCTGCATGCACAAACATACGTATACGCTCATAGTTACGCATATCCATCCTCAATGATTTGTAGACTGCTGCAGCACATCCCCCTTCGAGATTTTTGACCGACAAGGAGATTGATTGTTCGTTTTGTAAAAGATTGGGGTATGGACCTATCGTATTTTCTCTTTGGATGCCTGCAGGTACCACATAAGGGATTGGAAAACGTTGGCTGTTTTCTTCGATATTAACATCATTGACATCAAACTGGAAGTCTGCATCTATTTTATCCCCCAGGCACAGTGGCAATTGATATCGTCTCCATTGATTTCTGACTAAATCTATGGCATTCATCCTCAGCGTCACAGATTGGTCAAAATCTGTCATATACATCCTGATAAACCGAATATTTCTCAATCCACTGATGGAGCCTACCGTAGAGTCCGGAGAATTTATAGGGATTTTAATTCTATACCATACTCTTCCATTGGCACCGGAGATAGTATCTGTGACATATTTATTGATGGCCATTCGCCCTGTCTGATCCGGATACAGAGGGATTTTATATTCAAAATAAGCTTCACTTTGATCGAAGGCATTATCATCATTGATATCTTCTGATTCAGGATATTGAGTATAGTTTCTCACAGTAGTACCGGCCTGGTCAGTAAAGCTGCTATTCCCTTCAGGATTGTTCCAATTGCTATATCGCTTCACGATGCCTGAATTGGCATCGTAAGATTGATCATTAAAGAATTTATAATCATCATTGGAAGGGTCTTCACGAATTCGTTCTATATCCAGAGGGTTCACACCACCTGACTGAAGTTTCTGGAGATAGTCTGAAAAATGCTGCCGTTCACCATCGTTGTCTAATCCATCAAATCCTACATCTTGCTGTTTGAGTATCTCCGGATCGTTGTTATGCGCCCGAGTAATAGCTTGTACCAAAGGTATTCTGCCCCAGGCAGTGCTATCTACTCTGGTTTTATTCTTTGTGGTTGGAAGGCCATTTTCAAAAAAGAGTTGACCATCTTTCATGATGTCTTCAGATATATCCCCAAGATTGATATACAAATTGCCTCCGGTTGTGACCGGGGATCCATCCGCTTTGCTCATAAAAGGATCGAGCAACCAGAACTCTACGGTTTCTATATTGGCGGCTTCAAAGTCAGTGTTGTACAAGCCTTTTTGAATACCGGCCCATCGGGACCGGGGATCGAGCAGCTTACCATTTTTGTCCAGCCCGGCAGAATAAGGAGATCCTCCTGGTGGATCAAAATTATATGGGCCCCGCTCTATCGGATTGTAAGTCAAATTAAAGGTGTAAATTTCTGTATTTAAGCCAGGTGCTATTTGACGGGCAGGAAAGAGTTCTTGAACCGGAATCTGGGCAGCATAATTATCCAATCCCGACCTACCACCGTCTACAAGCCGATCGATACGATACCAGCTCAATTTGGCACGATTATAACCTGGGATCAGGGTATTGCTAAAATCAGGCGCAGATTCTTTGAATTTTTTGCTCGATGGCGTACTGGACATAAACCAGGAATTGATTTGGGTAGCCAGATCCTGATTGCTCGTACTACCTTCAAAATCATCGATATAGGATGTACCCCCTTTGTCTTTGCCTTGATTGATCGCCCTTGAATGGCCTGGACGGAGTGCAGCTGCTTCGCCAAGGAAGGCAATTTTAGAAGGTTCTTTGGTCGATAATAACGGTAACCGATCCAAGAACCTCGTGATCCAGGGCGCCTGATTATTATATACCAGGTCCAATCCATAAATGGCATTATTGATAGGGTCTTCGCCAATATTGACCTTTTGGGTGTAAGGTCGCTCAAAAAGTCTCATCAACGTACCACCTACACTGAGATGTTTATTAAAATCATACTCACCTCTCAGACCAAACATAGTCCGGTTATTGTTAAATCCAAATTGAGAATTGTTTTCATAATCAATACTGACCGGCACTCCTGAACTTAAAATCGCCTGGTCTGTCACTCTCACCCTCCCGGTCTGATAATCTATCTCATATTGATCCGGTCTGAGTTCCTGGGCGCCTGCCTTGACACGTACAGATCCTTGAGGAATGTTGAATGAATTAAGCGCGACATCCCCTCCACTTGATGACTTATATTCGCCCTTGATGATATACCGGTTGGCCTCAGGGAAGTTTAAGGCAGCTGTTTTGGTAGAATCATACAATTGCTGAAATACATATTTTTTCCTTAAGTCCGGATCAGATATCTTCCTTCCTAAACTGCTCCCGAATGGCTCTAGCACCGGAAACATCATGCGGCCATTTTGTGGGTCTATGGTCAATCCGGGCACATAATCAAATACTCCATCCGGCAAGGGATCTCTTTGTTTGTTGAGCTTATCCAGGTTGAGTAGATTGAGCAGGGGTATGCTTTTGAGTTCTGTTTCTGGCAAGAATCGTTTTTCGCCAGCTCCCGGGTCATCAAAAAATATATCCAACTTAAAATCTTCTTCGCTGATGCCGTAAGATCTCAAAGAATAAAAGTTTTTCATCATCAGGTCCCACATAGCAAAATCGATTCGATTGGATCTGGGCTTTACCAGTTTCGTGACGATGACTGATAAAGAATCTGGGGTGACTTCTTGTGTAAACTCTCCGACTTTGTAGGCCTTTCCATTAAACGTGTACTTATAAGATATAGCAACTATGTCACTTGGCCTGACTGTCCTCCGAAACGAGATAAATCCCAGGTCAGGATGTACGGTATACTCACGTTGATCCAGCAGCTCCCCTTTAAATACTTCAAAATCTCTACCAATGACGAAATTGAATGGTGGTCTTTGAAGCCCACTGACGACATTATTGGCCTGTCGAAGGCTTGGGTCAGCGAGAAACTCCTTATATATTCTGTTCGTATTATTTTCAGGAAGCTTTTCGTTGTACTGTGGATCGATCGTTGGAGTGACACCCATTCGCCAGAAATCCGGGTCAGGATTATTCATCCGATCGTATTCTCCTAAATCAGAAAAAGCCACCACTTGCCGCAGATTATTGATATCCCTGGGATCCGGGCTTACCCATACCTGAAGACTATTAAGGTCTATCTTGGCCAGTGTATTGATATAAGGGAGCTTGATCATGGACCGCTCAAAAATGTTCCTGAAGTAATGTCCGAGGAGGTAATGCTGATTTTCATCATACTCATCTCCTTGTATCTCAAACTCTTGCACTTGGGCTCCCCCCTGAAGGTTGATGCGCTCTTGTTGGGTACGAGTTTGGGAGGCTATCCCTGTCAACCTAAGATGACCAAACTGGGTCTCTGCTTTTACTCCGAATAGCTTTTGAGCGCCTTGTATCAAGGTAGTCCTTAAAGGCAAACTCACATCACCAGCCTCTATTTTTTTCAAGATTTCATCTTCGCTAAACTTATCACTACTATAGTTGAGCTTCATAGCATTGTCAAAATCGAAGGTTGACTGCGTATTATATTTCACATCCAGATTGAGCTTTTCGCCGATTTTACCTTGTAAATTCATCTGAATGCCCATATCAAAGTCAGGGGTTAGCTGTTTTTGCTGACGCAGGGTCAGGGATGGATTTTTGATATTTTGATAGGACACTCCCGGAGAAATATCCACATTGCCACTTGGTTTGATCTCCACCGTGTTTCCACCAAATAGTCAATCTATCAAAGATTTTTTGACATCGATTTTTTCAACTGGGTCCTTGCCGGTAGTGCGTCTACCATCAGAATTGCCGGCTAAATCATTGAAATATTTAGATTGAAGTTCCTGATTCTTATACTTCACGTATTGCTCAAAGGTCATCGGAGTAGAATTAATGATATCATCACCGATTTTCTCTACGAGTATATAACTATTAGTAGTAGGGTCATACTCCACCGACTTATCAATGGAAGAAGGGTCTTTTAACTGGATAGGGTCAGTTTTGTCCTGAGGGAGCCTGATTTTTTGCGCTGGTGTAGTGTCCGGAGCCGAAGTTAAATATTCCTTAAGGTAAGGATCCGGGGGGGCGAGCGGCGCTGCGATCACCGGATGAGCGCACCAAATACTTACCAGGCATATGATACAATATAAAATTGGCTTCATTCTAAATATTGACTAAAATCCTTTTGTGGTACAAAACTTAGACTAATTTATTGGTTTGATCAGTTCGTAAGCATAAGAGGCAAAATTAACAATAACTTTCTAATTTAAAAATAGTTACACATTAATTTGAATAATAATATGACTTGCCTCAATTAAGAAGAAAGCTGCCTTAATGCTTGTTTTATTAATTCCTCCACGCTCTGGATAGATTGCTTTTGACTAATAGAGGCCAGTACCTGCTGGCTTTTATTCCTCTGGAAGCCCAAAGCAATCAATGCTGATAACGCTTCAGCTTGCAAAGTATTGTGATGTGGCTGCCCGGGAATCACGGGTGATCGGTGGTCAGATTCCTTACCCACCTTGTCTTTTAAATCCAGGATGATTCGTTTGGCAGTTTTCTCCCCGATTCCCTTTATTGATTTGAATGTGAGGTCGTCTTCACGGATTATTGCTTGCTTGATGGCATCTGGTGTCAGAGAAGACAAAATCAATTGAGCGGTACTGGTCCCTACCCCACTGACCGATATCAATAGTTGAAAAAGTGATTTTTCGTCTAATTGTGCAAACCCGTAGAGGACATGAGCATCTTCTTTGATAGCCAGATGGGTATATAGCATGACCTCTGTTGATTTGTCTATTTGACTATAAGTATGCAGACTGATGTGCACATGATAGCCTACTCCATTACAGTCTATGACCGCTACTGTAGGGTGGATAGAAGTAAGTTTACCTTTGAGATAATAATACATGCATAATTTTTATATATGAAAAATTTTGGATGCAAAATTGCAAATTTATTCATAAGCAAAGCACCTTTCTGAGCTTTAGAATTAAAAACCGTCCTGCTCAGAGCGATAATTGATGTAAAATAGTACCTACTTTTATCATTTAATCTTAATGCTACGTACCTCACTTTGATCAAAAAACGTTATTACCGCCATTTATGAAAAATTCTTTTTTTTGTTATGATGCACATACTTGCGGCAATCCTGTACGGTTGGTCGCAGAAGGAGGACCCGATTTGATAGGTAATAATATGAGTGAAAAAAGGCAACATTTCCTGGCTGAATATGATTGGATCCGCAGAGGTTTGATGTTTGAGCCTCGTGGACATGATATGATGAGTGGAAGTATATTATACCCACCACATGATGAAGCCAACGATGTAGCTGTCTTATTTATCGAGACGAGCGGATGCTTACCGATGTGTGGCCACGGCACCATAGGAACTATTACAATAGGTATTGAAAAAGGATTGATCCAACCCAAAACCCCCGGCATCGTAAGGATGGAAGCACCCGCAGGATTGATCATGGTCGAATACAAAATGCAAGGAGACAAGGTGGTTTCTGTCAAACTGACCAATGTTCCTTCTTTTTTGGAGGCGACCAATCTTGAAGTCGACTGTCCGGTATTAGGCAGTTTAAAAGTGGATGTCGCTTATGGGGGTAATTATTACGCAATCGTTGATCCTCAACCTCATTTCAATGGAATAGATGATTATTCAGCAAGTCAGTTGATTCAGTGGAGCCCTATCCTCCGTCAGCAAATCAACGATCTCTATACTTTTGAACACCCTGCCAACCCCACTATCAAACGTTGTTCGCATATCCTGTGGACAGGAAAGCCTCGTGATATTGGTTCTCATGGACGCAATGCAGTATTCTATGGAGACAAAGCCATTGACAGATCGCCTTGCGGCACAGGCACCTCTGCGCGCATGGCGCAGTGGCATGCTCAAGGCAAGCTTAACAAAGGAGATCAGTTCGTACATGAAAGCATCATCCACAGTAAGTTTACAGGCGAGGTGGAGGACGAAATAGACTACTTTGGAAAAAGAGCTATAGTACCCAGTATCGAAGGATGGGCTAAAATCACAGGGCAAAACACGATAACCATTGATGATGACGATCCTTATGCGTATGGGTTTCAGGTTTTGTAATTTTGGGCGATGAAGGTTTGTGTGATTGGAGGAGGCATCATTGGATTATTTAGTGCATACTATTTGTCAGAAGCCGGATATGAAGTAGCGATCGTAGACAAAGGTGACTTTAGTTCCGGTACTTCTTATGGCAATGCCGGCATGATTTGTCCAAGTCACTTTATCCCACTCGCCGCTCCAGGAGTTATCACCCAAAGTATTAAATGGATGTTTGACGCCTCCAGCCCTTTTTACATCAAACCGTCTCTGGATCCAGATCTCCTCCGGTGGTGCTTAAGTTTTTTCAAACATAGTACAGCCAGCCATGTGCGGAATAATATAGGTCCATTGTCTGCTCTCCTAAATTGGTCGAGAGATCTTTATATTCAATTAAGTGATCAAGCCCTTTCGATGGACCTCAAAAAGAAAGGCATCATCATGGTTTGCAATACTACCGGGCATCTTCAGACAGAGATTAATCTCAGTCATCAAGCCAATAGAATCGGGATACGTGCTCAGGTCCTTTCAAAGAACGAAATAGAAGCTCTTAATCCGGGTACGACGATCAATGCCCTGGGTGGTGTCCATTATCTTGATGACATGCATGTCACACCACATATGTTAATGGCTTCATTAAAGTCGAAATTAAAAGAGAAAAATATCGAATGGCTCCCAAATACTGAAGTGACTGGTTTTAAAAAAGAAAGGGCTGTCATCAAAACAGCCATTTCAACCAATGGAGATGTAGAAGCTGATCAATTTGTAATAGCCGCAGGATCATGGAGTAGTCATATTGCCCATTTAGCAGATTGCAAAATATTAATACAACCGGGCAAAGGATATAATGTCACTATCGAAGAAGTAGTGCCTCCATGGGTGACCCCGATGATACTGGTAGAGGGCAGAGTGGCCGTGACTCCGATGGGCCAAAGTCTGCGCTTAGGAGGGACGATGGAGATTGGTGGCTTCAATGATGTGGTCTTAAAAAATCGGATCCAGGGCATCTTAAAAACTATTCATGCTTACCTCCCCGACCTGGATGAGGCATCCCTAAAAGAAGCTCCACCCTGGTTTGGATATCGACCACTATCTTCTACAGGATTACCTTTGATATCAAGATTGCCGGCATATAACAATCTGTTTTTAAATGCCGGACATGGCATGCTGGGCTTATCTTTGGGTCCTGCTAGTGGACTACTCTTGACCCAGTTAATGAATCAATCCTTAAGGTCCGGCATTGTAGCATGAAGAAAGAAGATTTTAAGCTATTACAGACCATGATCCCCGAGCAACCTGGTATCTATAAATTTCTGGATGCCAAAGGGGAGATTATCTATGTAGGTAAAGCAAAAAACCTGCTCAAAAGGACCACCTCCTATTTTACGGATTCAAAAGGCCATAGCTTTAAGACGATCACCATGGTCAAGCATGCTGTCCACCTGGAGTACCTTGTGGTAGAGACCGAGCATGATGCTTTACTTCTGGAAAGTACTTTAATTAAAAAAAATCAACCAAGGTACAATGTCAATCTAAAAGACGGCAAATCCTATGCTTTTATTTGCATAAAAAAAGAAAGATTCCCCAGGATATTTTTTACCAGAAAAATTTATAGAGACGGGTCAGAATATTTTGGGCCCTATACATCAAAATATAAAGCTGAGATCATTTTAGACTTCCTCAAGACTATATTTCCGCTGCGCAATTGTACCCTTCAATTATCGGAGGAGAATATTACAAAAAATAAATTTAAAGTCTGCCTGGAGTATCATATCAAAAACTGCCTGGGTCCATGCGAAGCATTTGAAACAGAAGAAGATTACTCCTCCAGGATCAAACAGATCCGCAACATACTCAATGGAAATTTTGGTGATGCCAAATCGTTTTTAAAGAGTCAGATGGAGGTTCATGCCGAGGACCTCGATTTTGAGGCAGCTCAGGCATATAAGATCCGGCTGGATGCTTTTGATGATTATCAATCCAAATCGATGGTCGTTCACCACAGTATTGGCGATGTAGATGTATTCAGTATAGATATCGATGAAAAAGAAGCGACCGTCAATTATCTGCGCATCATCAAAGGTGCACTAATCAATGCACACACCTTCGAGCTTGAAAAAAATCTTGATGAAGATCCGGAAACTTTACTTGCTTACGCCGTCCTCGAATGCCGGGATACTTTCAGCAGCATCGCCAATGAAATCATTACGCCATTCAAAATAGATCTCGATGATGAGCATATAAAAATCACTGTACCTCAAAGAGGGGACAAAAAGAAATTGCTTGAGCTTTCGCAAAAAAATCTTCGCTACTATATCCTGCAGAAAAAATCAGAGATTGCTACCAACTCCACCAAACCACTTGCCACTCAGCGAATACTCTCTACGCTGAGAATGGATTTGCACATGGACAAAGATCCAGAATATATCGAATGTTTTGACAATTCCAATATACAAGGGAGTCATCCCGTAGCCGCTTGTGTCGTATTTAAAAATGCCAAACCCTCGAAAAATGATTATAGACACTACAATGTCAAGACAGTAGATGGCCCTAATGATTTTGCATCCATGTCAGAGATCGTATATCGGAGATACCGAAGATTGATAGAAGAAGAAAAACCTATTCCGGATTTAATCGTCATAGACGGAGGCAAAGGGCAGCTGAGCGCAGCCATGGAAAGCATAGAAAAACTTGGCTTACAGGACCAGGTCAAAGTCATAGGCATCGCAAAAAGGCTAGAAGAGATCTATTTTCCCAATGACCCTGTACCATTATATATTGATAAAAAATCAGAATCGCTCAAGGTGATCCAAAAGATCAGAAACGAAGCCCATCGATTTGCGATTAGTTTTCACAGAGACCAAAGATCCAGAGCATTTTTAACTACCGGCTTGACCGACATTCCCGGGATAGCCAAAAAGTCAGCAGAGACTTTGTTAAAACATTTCGGTTCGATGGCCAGGGTCCAGGAAGCGGCCGTCACCGATCTGTCTCCGGTGATCGGTAATAAGAAAGCAGAAGTTATTTTTAAGTATTTCCATCCAGATTTCAGTGAAGAAGAGTGAGGACTCCCCCTATTTTTCTTATCTTCGCGCCTGGCAACCAACATAAAATTATTGAATGTTAACAATCGGAATTTTATCCAGCAATGACGATCCCAGGATAGCTATCGTACCTGAGACCATAGACAAATACTTAAAGTTAAACACCACCATTATCCTAGAAAAAAATGCTGGTTTACAGGCATTTATGCAGGATTCAGTATTTGGAGACAAAGTTAAGATTGGCTCGAGGGAAGAGGTATTACAAAGCGCTGATCTTTTGCTGAGTGCCGCCCCACCTGAAGTAAGTGATCTTCCCAATATAAAGAAAGGAACTACCATCATTTCTATGTTTGCACCCTACCAAGATCCTGAGGTTGTCGCACCCTATAAATCTAGTGGCTTACATGCATACTCACTGGACATGATCCCAAGAACTTCTTTGGCTCAATCTATGGATGTATTATCCTCTATGGCTTCTCTGGCAGGTTACAAAGCGGTATTGATCGCAGCTGGACTGCTGCCCAGATATTTTCCGATGTTGATGACTGCGAGCGGTACCATCAAACCTGCCAAAGCATTGGTGCTCGGTGCCGGTGTAGCTGGGCTCCAGGCGATTGCTACAGCAAAAAGATTGGGAGCAGTAGTAGAAGTATTTGACACAAGAAAAGCAGTAAAAGAAGAAGTAGAAAGCCTTGGTGCCAAATTTGTTGAAGTTGAAGGTGCCAAAGATGATAAAGGGGCCGGAGGGTATGCCGTGGAGCAAACAGAGGAATTTTTGACCAGACAACGACAGATGGTGCAGGATAAAGCGGCCAAAGCTGATGTGGTCATCTGTACAGCACAAATCAGGGGCAAAAAAGCGCCTATCCTGCTGACTGCGGACACCTTGACCAGGATGCGACCCGGATCAGTCATTGTGGATCTAGCATCCTCTACAGGTGGCAATTGTGAAGCCACCAAAGACAAAGAGACCATCAATCATCACGGCATCAATATTATTGGAAGTAGTTTTTTAGCCAATTCAGTTGCGATCGATGCGAGTTTTTTGTTGAGTAATAATTACCTCAATTTTTTAAAAGTACTTATTAAAGACGGTCAGATCGCCTATGATGAGTCCAATGAAATTCTTCACGCCGCTTGTATTACCAAATGATCATAAAAATATAAACCATGCTAGATTGGATCCAACAAAATCAACAAATCATTTATATCGTCCTCCTCATGATATTTTTGGGTATCGAGGTGATCGGTAGAGTACCCAGCGTCTTACACACACCTTTGATGAGTGGAGCCAATGCCATCCATGGAGTCGTTATCATAGGAGCCATCATCGTCATGGGCAAAGCAGAGCCTGGTAATTACCTTGCATTAATACTGGGTTTTCTGGCGGTGATCCTCGGAGCCATCAATGTGGTAGGAGGTTTTGTAGTCACTGATAGAATGTTAGAAATGTTTAAGCAAAAGAAAAAGTAAATAGCTGAATGATGGGCCAAAGTCTTCTAACCGTAATATATATTATAGCTGCAGTCACCTTTATACTGGGACTGAAAATGCTGTCTAATCCTACTTCTGCCAGAAAGGGCAACCTGATAGCAGCTTTCGGTATGACAGCAGCTATATTCGCCACAATTTTTTTATACCAATCCGAAGAAGGACATAGTTTGCACAATTTTGGCTGGATCTTTGGCGGTCTTGCTATCGGCACTTTAGTTGGATGGATTGCAGCCAAAAAAGTCAAAATGACCGCCATGCCTGAGATGGTAAGTCTTTTTAATGGTATGGGTGGTGCTTGTGCTGCGTTGATTTCACTGATAGAATTTAATCATATGACCCAGGGATATACTGGGCAGGCAGGATTCTTCTCAGGTCTCCACGGAGGCACGCTGTTGATTATATTTTTAGGATTAATCATTGGTTCGATTTCATTTGCCGGAAGTATGATCGCTTGGGGTAAACTCAATGGCAGTATCAAAGATTTTACTTTTAAAGGACAACATATCGTCAATTTGTTGCTCCTGGCTGTCATCCTCGTGCTTGTCATTTATATCATAATGGCTCGTCCTGAGATGACCAGGGTATATTTTTACCTGGTTTTAATCCTTGCATTGATCTATGGGGTGTTTTTTGTAATGCCTATTGGAGGTGCAGATATGCCTGTAGTGATCTCTCTTCTTAACTCCTTCACTGGTGTCGCTGCGGCGTCCGGTGGCTTTTTGTATGACAATAAAGCGATGCTCACCGGAGGTATTCTGGTAGGTGCTGCCGGGACCTTGCTTACGATTCTGATGACCAAGGCTATGAACAGGTCCATTTTGAATGTGCTCATAGGTAATTTTGGAGGAGGTGGTACCGGAGCGGCAGGTGCTGCCGGAGCAGGAGGGGCTAAATCCGTCAAGGAGATTGCTTCTGCTGATCTAGCTGTGAGCTTGAATTATTCCAAATCTGTAGTCATTGTCCCTGGTTATGGCCTGGCTGTAGCCCAGGCTCAAAAGACCACCAAAGAATTAGAAGATTTACTGGAAGCCAATGGTGTGGAAGTAAGGTATGCCATTCACCCTGTCGCAGGTCGTATGCCTGGTCATATGAATGTATTGCTTGCTGAAGCCAATGTCGAATATCCCAAACTGATCGACTTAGAGGAAGCCAATGAATTACTAACCAATGCGGATGTAGTCCTGGTACTTGGCGCCAATGATGTAGTGAATCCTGCTGCTGAAGATGATCCTAACAGTCCTATCTTTGGCATGCCGGTACTCCAGGTATGGAAGGCTAAAATGGTGGTAGTGGTCAAGCGGTCCATGAGCAGTGGCTATGCCGGTATAGACAATCCCTTATTTTACCATGATAAGACAAGAATGCTATTTGGCGATGCTAAAAAAGTACTCCAGGATCTAATCCATGAGGTCAAAGCTTTGTAAAATTAGCTGACGGCGCATTCCAACATTGAATTCTTTATGGCGAAAAATTTGAGCTGCTGTAACCTCTTGCGATCCCTTTAAGCCTGCCAAAATATCATTATGCTGACTATATGCACATAGAATTTTGAGTTCCGGTCTCTCACGAAGGCTATGCAGCGCCGAACAGTCATTCTTGGCTGAGTACTCAGTTTAAAGGTTCGGTATGATACAGAATCCTTTATTATTAACACTCCAAACCAATTTGTAAAAAAAAAGTAAAAGAAAAAAAGGCCAAATGAAATTTTCGGCCAAAATCCTGCGTTAGTTAAAATGAGAGAGCACAGCCCCTGTTAAATTTCATACAATTTGAGTTAATCAGGAGTTTCTTCTTCTAGTTCAGGGGCTGTTTTTTATTATTAACGAAATTTTAAATGTTTCGCTGCTTTCTATCCTGCATTCTAATGTTAATTAACTTCGTTAAAAAAGCAAAAGCCTTTTGAAGTTACCCTCAAAAAGCCTTTTGTATTTATTTTTTTGACACAGATTACCTATAACTCTATTCGATCATAAACATAGCATCTGCTACCTCTGCATTCAATTTAATTTCAGTGATTTTCATGGTCATTTGAAATTGGCCGGTATTCATATCCATTTTATGGGCAAACAAAATGCCCTCTATGGGCTTATAATCGCTTAGATCCATTGTAGTTTCTGTGACAGTACCCTGCCATTCCCCTTTGGTTATCATTCTAACCATCAATCCATTGTCAGAATTAAAGAAGAGTGTAGTTTCATTGCCTTCCTTGTCTTTAGAAGTAATTTTATCGCAAGGTTTGCCTGCTATTTTATCTGTACCCGAATAAGTTAAAGTAATATCTTCGTCAGTAAGGGATAATGAAGGAAATATTTTTCCCTGCATTTCCATACGTTTAAGCATTTTTTCATCATCTATTGTTTGAGAACCTTGCATACCATTCATGGTGGCCCGATTACCATCATACTTCTGTTCCATCACGACTGCCCCATTCATAGAAGATTTCATATAGAACTTACCATTTTTATAATATGATTCTGATTCTGAAGTTCCAAATGGCATACTGATCTCCATTTTTCGAATCATCGTTTTAATGGCCATCATTTTATCCTTGCCACCGGATGACTCGATACTTTTTTGAACAATTGCTAAAGCTTTGGCATCAGATTGTCCCTGGGCTGCGGCTGCCAGCATACATACTGTCAGCAAAGAATATAAGAATTTCATATTGAATTAAATTAATTGATTTTGAATAATTGGTCTGGCAAATCGCTATTGACCATGAGCGCTATTACTTTCATATCCAGGGGAAAAGGGACTGATCCTCCTGTCATTTTAACTGAATGAGGAAATTTTACGCCATTGACATCTTTATAATCACTAAAGTCCATAGTCTGGGTAAGCTTTTGGCCCATGGCATCCGTAGTAGAGATAGTCCTTACTAACAGATTACTGGCGACATCAAAGTATTGAGTCGACTCATTTTTATCTTCATCGGTGATCATCAATTTGTGCACTTTTTTACCATCAAGATCTTCCATTCCAAGGTACTTTTTTAAGTTATCATTTGAGGTCAGTTGGTCTAACTCGTCAAACATCCTGGCTTGTTTTTTTGCACCTTTGATGGCAGCTGCATCCGTGATATTTTGAGTGCCCCCCATTCCGGAGACTTGCAAAGTAGTACCATCAAATTTTTGTTCCATTACGACTGATCCTGCCATCTCCGTCTTCATGGCTGACTTACCAGCCTTCATATATTGTGTAATATTCAAATCACCCATGCCGGTAGTTGCTGACATTTTCATCATCATTGATTTTACATTCGACAGCTTGTCCTTGCCCCCGATGGCATCAATATACCCTTTCAAAACTGTCACAGCCTGTGCATCCGACTTGGCAGAAGTGGCTGCAGGTACTGAAGGCATGCTGGCCTTTGACTCTGAAGTAGAAGCAGTAGTCGATGCCATCTTTTTAGTACATGATGCGAATGACAGCGCCCCCATTAAAAACAAGAAAAATAGTTTATTCATAATTGACTGTTATTTATAAAAAGTTATAAAATATGATTGGATTTAGCTAAAACAATATAAGTAGCAAGAAAATTCTTTACAAATGAAGTTTTTTATAGAAATGCAGACATCTTTTTTTGTAAAAGATGTGCTTCGGCGGCTGCAGCGGATGCATAATCCAGGCCACCAGATGCATATATAATACTTCTGGATGCATTAATCAATATATCTCCAGAATCAGAAAGTGTAGCCTTCATCACTTCGCTTAGATCACCACCCTGGGCTCCAATGCCAGGGATTAAGAGAAAATAATCAGGAACAATCGATCTGATCCTTTGTAAAAAAGAGACCTTTGTGGCACCTGCTACAAACATGAGCTGATCCTGGTGACCCCATTTAATCGCTTCTTTTAATACCTTTTCAAATACATATTCTCCTGAATGAAGCTGTTGTAGTTGAAAATCTGCGGCTCCTGAATTGCTGGTGAGTGCCAGCAATATGGTCCATCTACGGGCGTACTCTAAAAAAGGTGTTACTGAATCTTTGCCCATATAAGGCGCTACAGTCACAGCATCGGCATTTAATGTCTCAAAACAAGTCCTTGCATATAGAGAGGCTGTATTGCCTATATCTCCCCGTTTAGCGTCGAGTATGACAAACTTTTGTTTTGATTGAATGAATGCTATCGTCTGAATTAAGCTATCCCAACCGGCTGCACCCTGGACTTCATAAAATGCTGAATTAATCTTGTAAGCAACAGCATAAGGTAAAGTGGCCTCAACAATAGCCATGTTGAATTGCAGGACGCTGGATACCCGGGAGGGCAACTTCAAAGGATCTGTATCTAGTCCTACACAAAGGCAGGATTTTAAGGATAAAATCTGATGATTTAGGGCTTTTCTATCCCAAAACATATAATTCATTAACTATTGACTGCAATCACTGAATTGACTTCCGGGAACTTAGATTTAATGGCTTGTTCGATACCTGCTTTGAGGGTAAAGGCTGACATGGAACAGGATTCACAGTTACCCAACCATTTTATTTTCACATCCAATTCTTCTGTATAGTCCAGTACTTCTACATTGCCACCGTCCTGGGCCAGATGGGGTCTTAGTTCATTTAAGACCAAATCTATTTCGAAGATTTTTTTTTCTTTTAATTTTTTGGAAAGGGCCATTATTGAAAGCAAAGTTAATCTAATTCTTCATGACCACCTTTTGTGTGGGTGCCATATTTTCATTTCTGAGATTTAATTGATCTAATACATTGGCAGCCATTGATTTAAAATATTTAGTACTGTCGTTTTCACCTTCATCCATGATCGAAGGTCTCCCTTCATCACCACCCGCTCGCACTGATAAGACTAGTGGGATTTGTTGTAATAGTACCGTATGATACAAGCCAGCCAGGTGTTGACCTCCACCCTTGCCAAATATTTCATATTTCTTATCTGGTAGTTCAGCTGGAGTAAACCAAGACATGTTTTCTACTATACCCAGGATAGGCACTCCTATACCATCCATCTGAAACATATTGGCCGCTTTGATTGCATCGGCCACAGATACTTGTTGAGGGGTGGTGACAATAATAGCGCCTGTAACCGGAACTGTCTGCACCAAAGTCAATTGAATATCACCGGTACCTGGTGGAAGATCGATGACCAATACATCTAACTCTGGCCAAAGGCAATCCTCTAAAAACTGCTTCATAACTCCTGCCAACCTTGGTCCTCGCAAAACCACTGCCTGCTCAGGTTCTACCACAAAACCAATAGACATCACCGGCAATCCATAAGCCTGAAGAGGGATGATCTTATTGACACCATAGACCTGCTTCACTTCGGGCCTTTTGCCTTTGAGGCCAAGCATGATCGGTATGCTGGGACCGTATAAATCTGCATCCAATATGCCGACTTTGAGGCCCGCCTGTTTGAGGCCAAGCGCCAGATTGACGCTAATGGTAGACTTACCTACTCCACCTTTGCCGGAAGCTACAGCTATAATATTTTTAATTTGAGGAAGATTAGAGCTCTTTTTTTGGGCAGGTTCGGGATTGCCAAAATGCAAATCAATGCTAAGGCCTGGAGCAATCTTAGCAAACTCCTCAATAACTTTAAAATTAATCTCCGATTTGATATTGCTGTCCAACTTAGGTGGAAAAGAAAGCATTACCTGTACTCTTTGATCATCTATTTTAATATCCTGAATCCTATTGGCCAACACCAGGTTTTGGCCGGTGAGCGGATCGATAATGGTACCTAAAAACTGTAACAACCCTTCTCTTGTCATAGTGCAATATTAGAGCTTTGTTTAAAACTTTGACCAAATACTTACCAATTTAAAATTATAGATGGTTGAAAGAATCGAACTCTGGACTACTTACATATTTAACTTAATCGAAATTCATGGCAGTCATCATGAAGTATAAAAATTTAATCATGGTCATTCCCTTAGAATTTCGGACTTTTGCACAGCAATAATACATATACAATCGTAATCCATGGAGGTACATTTTGGTCTGGATGATATACCACAACTGCAACATTCCGTCATCACAGTAGGGTCTTTTGATGGCGTACATAGCGGCCACCGAAAAATCATTGAGGGTTTATTATATCATGCGACACGCTACGAGACACAAAGTGTATTGGTGACCTTTCACCCTCATCCCAGGCTGGTTCTGAATAGATTCGATCAAAGCCTGAGAATGCTAAACACCCTGGATGAAAAAATTGTCTTATTTAAATCATTGGGTGTAGATCATGTCGTGGTGGTGCCCTTCACTCCTGAATTTGCCTCACAAAGCCCCAAAGACTATATAGAAGATTTTTTGATCAAATATTTCAAACCCAAAGCTGTCGTCATCGGGTATGACCATCAATTTGGCAAGGGAAGAGTTGGTACTAAGGACATCCTGCTGGAACTGCAATCTATATACCACTACGAAGTATACCAAATAGATGCTTTTGAAATCGATGGCACCACCGTATCATCCACCAAGATCCGAAATGCCTTGTCTATTGGGGATTTTGATCTGGCCAAAAAATTATTGGGTTATCCATTCCCCATATCAGGCCGGATCGTGCCCGGCGATCGACTGGGCAGACAGATGGGATTTCCAACTGCCAATATCATGATCAACGATGCATCCAAGATGATCCCAAAACATGGCGTTTATGCGGTTCGAATGAAATGGAAAGAATATGTCAAAGAAGGTATGATGTACATCGGACTCCGTCCCACTACGCATCCAAAAGGAGAGTTGCAGATCGAAGTAAATATATTTGATTTCGATGGAGAGCTGTATGGTGAACAGACATGGGTTGAAGTATTACGGTTTATTAGGGATGATATGAAATTTTCTGATCCATCCTCTTTGATGGCTCAGATTAAAAAAGATCAGGTGGCCATAAAAAACTACTTCGCCAACGAATCTTTACAAAACACATGATGCCTCCTCCAACAGTTGCGTTGGTCATCCTTAACTATAATGGAAAAAAGTATCTAGAACGTTTCCTGCCTTCGGTATTAAAATATGCACCTCAACACGCACAGATCATCGTAGGAGACAATGCGAGCACCGATGACTCAATAGACTTTGTGGCTACTCAATATCCCGGTGTGAGATTGATCCGTCTGGAGCATAACCTTGGTTTTGCAGGGGGATACAATCAGGTACTACTTCAAGTTGAGTCCGATCTGTATTTTTTAATAAACAGTGATATCGAATTGAGAGGCCCCACCGATCCTCTGGTATCATTGATGCATCAAGACCACCAGATCGCTGCTTTGCAGCCCAAAATATTATCTTTCAACAAGCCCGACCATTTCGAACATGCAGGGGGTGCAGGGGGCTGGATCGATATGTTTGGGTACCCTTTTTGCAAAGGCAGACTTTTAGATTTTTTTGAAAAAGACGAAGGACAGTATGATCAAAGTGGCGAAATATTCTGGGCTAGTGGTGCAGCTATGATGGTTAGGGCCAGTTTGTTTCATGAACTAGGTGGATTTGATTCAAAATATTTTGCCCACATGGAAGAGATAGACTGGTGTTGGCGTGCTAAGCGAGCGGGCTGGAAAATAGTAGCAGAACCAGGTGTATCGGTATATCATATTGGCGGTGGCACTTTGCCATACAATTCGAACCAAAAGATATATTTAAACTTCAGAAATAATATAGCTACGCTGATTAAAAATGAGACTACACTAAAACTAATCTTTATTCTTCCCAGTAGAATAATCCTGGACCTGATGGCTGCTGTAAGTTTTGCATCTAAAGCCAATTTCAGTGGCTGTATTTCGATATTTAAAGCCTACCGTACCCTTTTATCCTGGATGCCGTATTTAATAAAAAAAAGATCACAAACAAATAGAATGGTCAGAGGCAAAAAATTTAACCGGCACGGCATTTACCACGGAAGTTTAATATGGCAGTTTTTTGTACTCGGTAAGAAAAAATTTAATCAACTCATCCCAGCTCATGTCTAAAATAGAAATATTATTTGAAGATGATCATCTTTTGGTGGTAAACAAGCCGCCTGTGATGTTGTCTATACCAGATCGTTGGGATGCTAATAAGGACTCCTTGTATCACTCACTGACTGCTCAATATCCCGATCTACTGGTAGTACATAGATTAGACAAGGACACCAGCGGGGTCATCGTATTTGCAAAAAATCCTGAGGCGCACAAAATTTTAAATAACCAATTTGCCAATAGCGAAAACTTCAAATCTTACCTTGCTGTAGTAAATGGCATTGTTTTCGAGTCTGGCATAATCGACACAGCGATAGCCGCAGATCCATTTCAGGCGGGTAAAATGGTGGTTCATAAAAAAGGAAAGCCTTCTCTTACAGAATATGAAGTCGTTGATTCTTTCCGCGAATTTTCTTTACTCAGAGTCCGCATACACACCGGCCGGACACACCAGATAAGGGTGCATCTCAGCAGCATTGGCTTTCCATTGGCGTTTGATCCGTTATATGGCAGTGCCGAGCCGATTACTATAGCGAATATAAAAAAACGAAAACTGCGTATCTCCGAGGAAACACCTATCCCACTGATGGCCAGAGTACCACTGCATGCATCCATCCTCAAGATCATACACCCGTTTACTTTTGAACTGGTTGAATTTGAAGCAGGATTGCCAAAGGATTTTAAAGCACTATTGAACCAGTTGGATAAATGGGGCCGATAATCAATTCTAAATAATTAAATCAAAAGTCTACTTACTGTCTCCTCACTCGTGATTAAAGTAAAAAAACAGGATCAGGCGCTAAGCCATTGCTCTATTTTCTCTTCTAATTTCTTTTTTACTGTAGCATATTTTTCCAAAACTACATTCGCCTCAGCTGATTCATAAAATTTATCACCTGCCATCACCTGTTCCATCTTCATGATTTCTTTTTCGATGGTCTCTATCTCTTTCTCCAATTTTGAATTGGGCTTGGCTTGGGCAGGTTGTTGTGGTTTACCTGACTTAGCTACATCTTCTTTAATAGCCTTTGCGACAGGGCCCGACTTGGAAAGATCTCTAAAGTTTGCGATTTCTCTTTTAGAAAGATAATATTGAATATCCCCTATATATTCTTTGATGTTACCTTCTTTAAACTCAAGCGTTTTATCAGTAAGATCCTGAAGGAACTCTCTATCATGGGATACCAGGATCAGGGTGCCTTCAAATTCCAGGAGGGCTTCTTTTAATACATTTTTAGAATCTATATCAAGGTGGTTAGTGGGCTCATCCAGAATCAACAAATTGATAGGTCTCAGAAGCATACAAGCCATAGCCAACCTGGCCCGCTCCCCCCCACTCAGTACACTCACTTTTTTTTCTACATCATCACCACTAAATAAAAATGCTCCCAATACTGATCTCAACCTGGGTCTCATCTCCGGCGGAGATATATCTTCGAGGGTAGCTAGCAGGGTTTTATTTAGTGCCAGTGACTCGGCTTGATTCTGAGCGTAGTAGCCAATGTTGACATTATAACCAGGAATAATTTCACCGGCGGTAGCTTTTTCTAAAGCAGTTAGAATTTTTATAAAAGTTGTTTTTCCTTGTCCGTTTTGGCCTACAAATGCAATGCGGTCACCTCGGCGGGCTACGAAGTCTACATTATGCAGTACTTCTTTTGGCCCATAGGATTTATGAATATTTTTAGCAGTGATAGCTATTTCTCCAGATCTGGGGGCCGGAGGGAATCTAACGACCATATTATTCACATCAGATGGGGCCCAATCTATCCGATCCATTTTGTCCAGTTGTTTGATCATCGATTGCGCCATTTTAGCTTTTGAGGCCTTGGCCCGGAATCGGTCTATCGTTTTTTCCTTTTGTGCGATCAGTTTCTGCTGATTGATAAAAGCAGACTCCATCAATTGATCACGCTCAACTTTTTGAACCAGGTATTTAGAATATCGTGCATTATAATCATTGAGCCGGCCTTGTTCTATTTCAAGGGTGCGATGAGAGACATTATCCAAAAATTGCCGATCATGAGAGATTGTCAATATGGTAGATCTCAAGGTCATGAGATAGCTTTCTAACCAGATGATGGCATCCATGTCCAGGTGATTGGTAGGCTCATCCAGCATGAGTATGTCCGGTTTACATAAAAGCATTTTAGCAAGTTCGACCCTCATCTTCCATCCACCGCTAAATTGGGCCAATGGCTTATTCAGTTCGGCTGATTTAAATCCAAGTCCAGTCAACACTCTTTCTGCTTCCGCTTGTGCAGTGTCTCCACCCAGGGTCTGGCGCATATGGTATAAATCCTCCAATTCATGCAGGACATCTCCCATCGTGTTTTCATCTAAATGGTCATGAAGCCTGTTTTCTAATGCTGAGATCCTGGTTTCGATGACATTGAGTTGGTCAAAAGCCTTCATCGCTTCATGGATGACCGTAGTCTGTTCATCAAAATCAATCTCTTGTCGAAGGTAGGCTATTCTAAAATCCTTTGGGATATCTACTTCACCTGAGTCAGGCTTTTGGAGTTTGGCTATAATCTTGAGTAAAGTAGATTTACCGGCACCGTTTCTTCCTACCAGTGCAACTTTTTCTCCTGGCGAAACGGTGGCATAGATTTCGTCCAGCAAGATTCGGTCGCCATATCTAAGTGAAAGATTTTTTATTTGAAGCATTCTATTTTAGCTTATTCGTTTTTTAATAACTATGTTTTTTAAAAACTATATGGTATTAGTTCCATACGATTTGATCAGGCATTTCAGAAATGATTTCATACGTATTGCCTTTATCATTTAACACTTTTTTCCAAAGCTTTTGAGCTTGTATCTTGAATACATAATTAGGGTCTCCCTCGGCCATAATCCATGAGCCAATCCCCATTTCTTCCAGCAATTGTCCTTTAGTCCAACCTGCATACCCTACAAAAAAACGGATGTTCTGAGGTCCGATGAGTTGTTGATCGATCAAAAACTTAAGTTTCTCAAAATTGCCACCCCAATATACACCCCGGATGATCGGTACACTTTCTTCCAGCAGATCACCTACATTATGAATATAGTGTAGTGTATCTGTGCCAACCGGCCCACCATAAAACAATTCAGTGTCTATCTCAGGAAATTCCTGCACCATTTCATTGATTTTTACCTTCAAGGGTTTGTTTAATATAAAACCAATAGATCCATTTCTATGGTCATGCTCACATAGGAAGACTACGGCTCTCTTAAAATGCGGATCTAACATAAATGGCTCTGCCAATATGAGTTTGCCACTTTTTAACCTTGGTGATTTTTTTGCCATAAGTGTGGGGTTTTAAAGACTAGACACAGGTATTTTGCGATCCACTTTCTTAATTAATCCTGACAAGACTTTTCCATTACCTCCTACTTCCACAAATTCGGTGATCCCATCCTGAAGCATATTAACGACCGATTGGCTCCATTTTACAGCTCCTGTAAGTTGCCTGACCAGATTGATCCTGATTTCGCCTGAATCTACATGAGGTGCAGCATCAATGTTTTGATAGATAGGGCAACAAGGTGATTGAATCATAGTATTGGATATCCCTTCCTTAAGTTTTTCCTCAGCATAAGCCATCAAAGGTGAGTGAAATGCACCACCAACAGAAAGTTTGATAGCATTGCGACAACCCATGCCAACCAGGGTAGCCATAGCGGCTTCGACTGCTTCTAATTCTCCGCTGATGACAAGCTGTCCTGGACAATTATAATTAGCCGGTACCACGATACCCTGTGTTTCCTCACATACCCGCTCGACCTGTTCATTATCCATGCCTACGATGGCAGCCATGGTGCCTGGAGTGATTTCGCAAGCTTCTTGCATAGCCAAAGCACGTGTATGCACCAGTCGAAGGCCATCTTCAAAGCTCATAGCACATGTCGCCACCAGGGCAGAGAATTCACCTAATGAATGCCCCGCTACCGCAGCTGGATCAAACTGATCAGAAATAAGTGCGGTAATCACTGAGTGCAAAAAAATCGCTGGTTGAGTGATTCTGGTTTGTCGTAAGTCCTCATCACTCCCATCGATCATCACCTGAAGTATATCAAATCCCAAAATATCATTGGCCTGTTCAAACCAAGTTTTAGCAGCCGAACCTCGTTCAAGTAAAGGGATCGCCATACCCTGATATTGAGCTCCTTGCCCGGGGAATACATATGCTTTCATTATCAGGAGAGTTTAACGCTGATCAGGTTTAAAAATTCGGTTCGGGTTTCAGCATTTTTAAATTCTCCTACAAATGCTGAAGTCGTAGTCACAGAGTTTTGCTTCTGCACCCCCCTCATCATCATACATAGATGCATTGCCTCTATGACTACAGCAACCCCCAGAGGATGTAAAGTATTATTTATACAGTGTAATATTTCATCAGTCAGTCGCTCTTGTACCTGTAGTCTCCGTGCGAATACATCTACGATACGCGGAATCTTACTTAAACCGACGATTTTTCCATTAGGTATATAAGCAACATGAGCTTTACCTATGAATGGAAGCATATGATGCTCGCACAAAGAATACAACTCAATATCTTTGACAATGACCATTTCAGAATATTTTTCTTCAAACATGGCTGATCTCAATATTTGAGCTCCATCCTCCTGGTATCCTTTTGTAAGGTATTGCATAGCCTTGGCCACTCGTTCCGGAGTTTTGGTCAAACCATCTCTCAAAGGATTTTCACCAAGGTTTTCTAAAACTTTGAGATAATGTGCCGAAAGATCCAGAGTGACCTTCTCATCATAAGATTCAGTTTTTTTGTACGCCATACGCTTTCAGAAATAAAATAAAGTTTGCAAAGGTAATGACTAATCTTTAAGCCACTGGTCCTGCCAGGATTAATATTGGTCTATAAATTGAAAGTTGTTAAGAATCAACGCCTTACCTTTACATATTGATTATTCCAATGGAGTTACCTAGTATTTCACTGCCAAAAATATCAACCTCTAAACTGTGGTTACATGGCTCGATATGGATCGTATTTCTTGTCTTGTTAATTTTATTAGATAAAAACCCTTATTCACTAGGTCTTTCTGTTTTATATAATGGCAGCCGATTAATGTTGTATGGAGTCCTCATATATATCAACCTTAACTACCTCATTCCCAAATACTTAAATACCAACAAGTTAACGATTTATTTCGCAGGTTTACTCATTCTCGCGTTAGTAGCTACTCCTTTAGGCACCCTGGTACAGTATCTATTACTAGTCCAGTACCCTCAGCTCCAGAGTCATATTCAAGTGCAACAAGGACCTCTTTTTTTGATTTCGATGGTATTCCTTATTTTCTCTACCAGCGGTAAAATTATAGTTGATTGGTTTAAGCAACAGCAGACTATGCGGGATCTTGAAACTCAAAACATGCAATCAGAGCTTAAATTTCTAAAAGCTCAGATAAATCCACATTTTTTGTTCAATACCCTGAATAGCCTCTACGCGCTCACTATTAAAAAGTCTGATCAAGCACCTGAAATAGTCATCAAACTCTCGGAAATGATGCGTTATATGCTCTATGAATGTAACGAAAGGCGGGTATCCCTTGAAAAAGAAGTGAATTATATTCAAAATTACCTGGATTTGGAAGCCTTGCGTCAAAGCAACCTTGTCGATATAGATTTTAAAGTAAATGGCAAGGTAGACCATCTAAAAATAGCGCCTTTGGTATTTATACCCTTCCTGGAAAATAGTTTCAAACATGGGGTCAATCATCAACTATCTGACGCCTACGTATATGTCACTTTGAATGTGAGTGCCAACAAAATAGATTTCATCATAGAAAACAGTAAATCAAGTGGACTGCCAGTCATTTTGCCCAAACCACAAGGAGGCATAGGACTTATTAATGTCCGGCGACGGCTCGAGTTGATCTATCCAGGGGAACATTCAATCGATATTGATGATCAACCTCAGGCTTATACTGTACATTTATCACTCAATTTAGATTCTTAATCAAATTATCATGAAAACAATTATCGTGGACGATGAACCTCTGGCGCTTGAAATACTCGAAGAGTTTGTCAAAAAAGTGCCCGAACTAAAGCTGATCAAAAAATGTCAAAATGCGATTGAAGCTGGTGAGGCTTTGCGCAAACATGAAGTTGACCTTATATTTTTGGACATCCAGATGCCACAGATCACAGGGATCGAATTTGCAAAATCGCTTACACATCCCCCTAAAATTATTTTCACAACTGCCTTCAGTCAGTATGCACTAGATGGGTTTGAATTGAATGCTGTCGATTATTTGTTAAAACCGATCTCCTTTGATCGTTTTCTCAAAGCTGTCAACAAAGCCTTGGCTCAATCTGGCAATGGACTGCTGGAATCTGAGGAACCCGAAAGTGGACCTGACTTTATTTTTGTCAAAGCTGATAAAAAACTCATACGCTTAAAGTATAGTGAGATCCAATATGTAGAGGGCTTAAAAGATTATGTTATCATCAAGACGGACAGTGGACGCATCATCACTTTACAGACTATGAAAAGCCTCGAAGAGAAGCTACCTACTCCGAATTTTATGCGAATACACCGGTCCTATATCGTAAATCTTGAAAAGATCAGCGCTGTGGTGGGCAATATGGTTGAAGTCATTGAGAAAGGCCAACCTAAACTCCTGCCCATTGGAAAAAATTACCGTGAAGAACTGGAGCGTGTCGTCGAAAAGAATAGACTTTAACTCCAAATTCTTGCGATAGTTTATCCCAAAAAAAATGCCTTCTGTAAAAACAAAAGGCATTTTTTATGTTCAGTAAAATCTTTTCTTCTAAAATCCGGATCGTTCGGTTCTTTTTTTAGCAGAGTAATTTAATTTAAGTTGACCTGCTTTTCTAAGCTCTGTTTTCACATCCGTCACAAATCCCATGGTAACATCACCGTCTATTTTCAAAGAGGTAGTGATACCAGGTCTCTGTCCTTCTGGGACTTTTACCTTATGCCTTTCCAGAAATAACGGAATTTCCCCAAGGTTGGCTATTTTATCATTTAATTGCAACCTAGGTTTGGTGCCATATTGTTCCTGAAATGCTGCAGTGGGCCGTCCAACATACATTGTGTTAACCAAAGATTTTTTCTCTAGTTTTGTTAATTCAGTGGCGTAAGGAGTAACAGTTTTTAACTTTAAATTGGTTTCTCTAAGTTTTACAACAACCATAAAGAAAAACAAAAGTATAAATATGATATCCGGTAGAGAAGCTGTCGAAATAGCTGCCCCTGTAGAAGCTCTTTTTTTTGCAAATTTAGCCATATTGATAGGTTGATTTGTTTTAAATAAAATTATTTCTCATCACCATAACTGGTAGGCTCAGCTTCAGAAAGAACGAATGGTATAAACTTCCTGATCTCGTTTTGCTGTTCTTTTGTGCAATCTTCTACGGATTCTTTTCTAAATCTTTTTTGTGCTTCTTCATTCCATAATTCTGAATAAGCAGCTTTCAATTCATTGTAAACTCCAAGGTATTGTTTAAAATGTGTACCCCGATCATTTTTTAATGAGATGATGGCTTCTGTGGTAGATTCTGCTAAATCAGCCCTTTTTGAAGGATTCATTATGAATTCTTTTGCTCTTACTTTAAGCTCTTCGATTTTAACAGGTTCGCCTCTAACCAATAATTGATCTTGGGCATTTACTAAAACGGAGAATACATTCCTTGTATTTAATTCCAAGTCTTCTGGAGGTTCTTCGGACCATACAGGAAGTCTCACTAAGACTCCTTTATCTTCCACAATATTGGTAGTCACAAGAAAGAAAATCAACAACAAGAAAGCAATATCCGCCATAGAGCTGGCATTGATTTCCGGGGACTGCCTAGTTTTCTTAGCCATAATAGTTATTTAAATAAGTTTCTGACTTCAGAGCCAATAAAGATCAAAAAAGCACCCAGCATCATCAATAACATCATCCAGATACCACCACCAATAAATTTACTTGCGGAGGCAGATACATCATACTTCTTTAGTTTATCCAGCATTTGCACACTATCTGGTTTGTTCAATACAAAATAACCAAGAGCAAATAGAGCTGCAATCACAACAACCCAAATGAGTCCATGCTTCGCACCAGCAGGATTCATCGCCATTTGCACTAGAGCCCACAAGACTGTGACTACCACTGTAATCGCTAAAAGGGCTAATACAAGGTATAGTCCGGTATTAAAAATATTGCTAGTTTTTTGTTCTGCAGCAGGAAGCGCATTAAATCCATCCAAACCACTCATGATTGGAATAGCCAAAATGACCATCAAAATAATAGACAGTAGAAAGGCAAACAGGGTACCCCTTCCTGACAAAAGTTTATATAAGTTTACCATAATTAAGATTTTTAAATTTTAAATAAGTGAAGTAAAGTCAAAAGATCCTTCCTATTTAAAAATCTTATTCTTACTAAGGATATCTACCAAACCGATGCTACTCTCTTCCATTTTATGGGTAATTGAATCGATTTTAGTAACAATATAATTATAAAAAATCTGCAAAATAATAGCTGAAATAAGACCAAAGATCGTAGTTAACAATGCCACTTTGATACCCCCGGCTACAATTGAAGGAGATATGTCACCAGCAGCTTCTATACGGTCAAATGCGGCCACCATACCCACAACAGTACCCAAGAATCCGAGCATCGGAGCAAGTGCAATAAAGAGTGAAATCCAAACCAAACCTCTTTCCAACAAGGACATCTGCATACCACCAAAAGCAGATATAGCTTTTTCAACAGCTTCAGGCCCTTTCTCTGCATGTCTCAAACCTTCCAATAAAGTGGAGGCTGCAGGTCCTGGAGTAGCTTTGCATACTTCAATAGCACCTTCTACATCATTTGATTGCAATCTGTCATCAATTTTAGAAAGTAGTTTGTCAGTATTGACAGTCGCTACGTTGAGTGTAATAACTCGTTCGATACAAAAAGCAAGTCCTAAAATCAATACAAAAAGTATTGGCACCATCCATTCCCAGCTTCCCTCAATGAATTTTTCTTTCAACATCTGGAATCCTGTTGAAGGAGCGGCTACAGCATCTTGGGCCATCAGGTCAACGTTGACAACCAACATGGCAATCACTACAAGAGTAAAAAGTAAAGCAATCTTTCGCATAAGTTTAATGTTTTAATTTTTTTGAAGGCTTAAAAATATAAAATATTATTAAAGTTCAAATAATAAATCACATTTTCTTTAAAAAGATAACAGTTTGCTGAGGGATAATTTTCATAGCCGTGGGCAGAAACTACAAATAATTGATAACCAATGTTCTAAATAAAAAAGCGGAAGGTTAGGGATTCGAACCCTAGGTACACTTTTGATGTACACACACTTTCCAGGCGTGCCAATTAAACCGCTCTTGCAACCTTCCGATAAGAACAGCCAAGTTTTAAAAGGGTGTAAGTAAAAAATCACCTTTTCCTTAAGCTATTCTGCAATTGAATAGTGCAAATTTCGACAAAAATCAGCGTACCTCAAAATAATTACCTCTCAAAGAACTTTTCTTCCTTCATTTAAGATGAGTGCTTCCGAAGGTTTGGTGCATTACAACCCTGCAAAATCTAATCAAAACTCGAATAAAAATATCCACCACCTCAGATTACACCGCCGGTTAGCGCGTGTTAGATTGCATAAACGGCATTATCCTCATAGATCCTTGTTGAAATATTCTCATTGCATTGGCTGTGGTCATCGATCCAATTTCTTCTACAGACTTATTTAAAATCACACCCATTTTAGCAGCGACCAGGGGAAGATAAGCTGGTTCATTTCGTTTGCCACGAAAAGGAGCAGGCGCTAGATATGGAGCGTCTGTCTCCAGCACTATTTTATTCATAGGTATATGAGGCAATATCTCTGCTAATCCTGCATTTTTAAAAGTTAGGACTCCCCCAATACCAAATCCATAGTCGCCCAGGCTATTAATCCTATTAATTTCTTCAATACTTCCCCCAAAACAATGGAAGATACCTTTCGAGGGTCTGGTGGTCAATTGTTCCAATGTTTCAATCACCAGAGAAGTAGCAGCTCGGGAGTGAATGATGACAGGCAATCCAAACTCAACCGCCCAGGCGCATTGGAGCTTAAACGCTTCGATTTGAAACTCCAACGTGGATGGATCCCAATGCAGATCAATACCTGTTTCGCCTATACCATAGTAAGTATTTTGATCGAATCTTTTATACATAGTCTCTAAGACGGTACGGTAGTTTTCCGTGACACTACATGGATGAAGTCCCAACATAGGAAATAATTTTTCAGAATATTCGCACCCTTCATGCATCAAATCAATGGTATCCAAGTCAACGTTGGGTATATAAATACTAGTTATATCTGCTGCAAAAGCTCTGTCAATCATTGGTAACCTATCCTGATCAAACTCTGAGCTGTACAAGTGTGCATGGGTGTCTATAAACATGATAGTATATTTGAACCGAATTTTATGGCTAAGAAACAAAAATACTATGTTGTTTGGGAAGGAATGAGTCCAGGAGTATATGATGACTGGAAAAAATGTGAAGCCCAGGTGAAAAATTTTCAAGGTGCGAGATATAAATCGTTTGATTCTTCAGAAGAGGCGCTTGCGGCATATCGGCTCGGGCCTTTCAAAGGCAACAATCCTACATCCATCGTTAAAACTCGTGACTTTAGTGCGATCGTCAAGGATAGTATTGTCGTCGATGCTGCCTGTGAAGGCAATCCGGGGATCCTCGAATACCAGGGTGTTGACCTGCACAATGGTACCAAATTGTTCCACCAGGGTCCTTTCCCTGAGGGCACCGTGAATATTGGAGAGTTTCTGGCTATAGTCCACGCTCTGGCATGGCTTCAAAAAAAAGATCGCCCTAAAACGACCATTTATTCTGACTCGATAACAGGAATAAGTTGGGTAAAAAACAAAAGAATTAAAACCAATCTTGTTAGAACCAGGAAAAATGAGGACCTTTTCCAGTTAGTCGACAGGGCTATCAACTGGCTACAAGCAAATCGATATTCCAATCCTGTTGTAAAATGGGAAACCGAGTCCTGGGGCGAAAACCCTGCTGACTTTGGAAGGAAATAAAACGCTTGTATTTGGCATAATGTCAATTCCTTCATCTGTAAGGAGTTGCAATTTCCCTAAAATAAAAACAGGGAAGTAGAATCTACCTCCCTGTTCATTTATCGATGTACTGTTAGTTACTCAGGCGCGATAGCCTCTAATGCAATGCCACCATTATCGGCAGTTACCAAAAGTCTTTCAAATTGCCTTAAACCGGTACCTGCAGGTATTCGTTTACCCACGATCACGTTTTCTTTAAGACCTTTCAAATTGTCTTTACCTGCAGCAATTGCCGCTTGCGACAATACTTTGGTCGTTTCCTGGAAAGATGCAGCTGAAATCCAGCTTTCTGTACCCAAAGAACTCTTAGTAATACCTAAAAGCAAGGGGCTGGAAGTGGCAGATAAAGCATCTCTATACTCGACCAGTCTCTGATCATTACGCTTGAGAATACTATTTTCTTCTCGGATCTGACGGACACTGACAAGGGCACCAGGTTTCAATTTAGTAGAATCGCCTGAATCCACAACGAATTTTTTGTCATAAATCCAATCATTATGATCATTGAATTCGTATTTGTCAACCGCTTCGCTTTCGAGGAAATGTGTATCACCAGGGTCTTCAATCTGTACTCTTCTCATCATTTGACGCACTATGACTTCAATATGTTTGTCGTTGATACTGATCCCTTGTGATCTGTATACTTCCTGGACACCATTGACCAGGTGGGATTGAACAGCATAAGGTCCTTTGATATGAAGGATATCTCTTGCAGCAATTGTTCCATCTGTGATTGGAGTGCCAGATCTCACGAAATCGCCCTCCTGCACCAAAAGGTGTTTTGAAAGACCGATGAGGTACTTGCTTTTTTGCCCTGTTTTTTCATCTTCAATCATCACCTCACGATTGCCTCGCTTGATCTTGCCAAAGCTCACGATTCCATCGATCTCAGCTACAACGGCAGGGTTAGAAGGATTACGGGCTTCAAAAAGTTCGGTTACACGAGGCAGACCACCGGTGATATCTTGAATTTTACCAAGTTTCCTTGGGATTTTGACTATTTTTTGTCCAGCGGTTACGTGATCACCATCATTAATGGAGATATACGCTCCAACCGGCAGAGTATACTGCTTCAGATCGTCCCCATTCTTATCGGCAATTCTTATAACCGGTATCTTCTTTTTGTTTTTAGCATCGATGATTACTTTTTCAGAATAACCGGTCTGGTCATCACGTTCCATTCGGAATGTAATACCTTCTTCAATCTCCTGGAATTGTGCAATGCCGGCAAATTCAGATACGATAACCGCATTAAAGGGATCCCAATCACACAACAATTCTCCTTTTTTGACGATTTGACCCTCTTTAACTCTCAACGTAGCGCCATAAGGTACGTGGCTGGTGTTGAATTGCTTTTTAGTTTTAGGATCAACGATACGGATTTCTCCTGATCTGGAGAGAATGATATTGGTCTTCTGATCTTCTTCTTTGACCAAAGTAAAGGTCACATTATCAAACTCAATGGCACCGTCAAATTTGGCTACCAACTCAGACTCTGTCTTTGAGATGGAAGCGATACCTCCCACGTGGAAGGTACGAAGTGTAAGCTGCGTACCAGGCTCACCAATAGACTGAGCTGCAATGGTTCCGACAGCATCTCCTTGCTCAGCAATACGACCTGTGGCAAGGTTTTTACCGTAACATTTGGTACAAACACCACGTTTAGTCTCACAAGTCAACACAGACCTGATCGTCACAGACTCGATACCTACTTCTTCTATTTTTTCAGCTAATTTTTCAGTGATATATTCACCTGCCCCTATGATGAATTCATCGGTGACCGGGTTATAAATATCATGTAAGTTGTATCGACCGTGTATTCTGGTGGAAAGAGGTTCAATAACCTTTTCATTGTCCTTTAAAGCCACTGTCTCGATACCTCTCAATGTACCACAATCTACTTCTGTGATTACAACATCCTGAGATACATCTACCAGCCTCCTGGTGAGGTAACCTGCATCAGCAGTTTTCAACGCTGTATCCGCCAGACCCTTTCGAGCTCCGTGGGTAGAGATAAAATATTCCAATACACTTAGTCCATCCAAGAAATTAGACAAGATGGGATTTTCAATGATTGCCGCTCCGGTATCACCAGATTTTCTGGGTTTAGCCATCAATCCTCTCAAACCACACAGCTGCTTTATTTGCTGTTTTGATCCTCTTGCACCAGAGTGTAACATCATATACACTGAGTTGAATCCCAGCTTGTGGCTCGCCAATTCTTTCATCAAACTATCTGTGATCCTATTATCGGCAAAAGTCCAACGGTCAATAATTTGGTTGTATCGCTCATTGTTAGTAATGAGACCAGTATTATAATTTTCCCAGATCTCATCTACCTCTACCTGAGCTTGTTTTAAGGTCAAATCCTTGATAGATGGTATCACAAGATCACCGAGATTAAAAGACAAACCTCCTTTGAATGCCCAATAGAAACCAAGGTCTTTTATGGAATCCAAAAAGTCTGCAGTTTGGGCAAAATCAGTCCTCAGGATGACATCACTGATGATTTTTTTCAAAGTCTTTTTAGTTGCCAATTCATTGATGAAAGGCACTTTCTCAGGCACAGCCTGGTTAAGCAATACTCTTCCAACCGTGGTATCGATCAACTTGATTGTCATCTGACCATCCTCTCCAATGGCTTTGGCCCTCACTTTGATCGCTGCATGCAGATCGAGCTTGCCTTCATTAAAAGCTATAATCACTTCTTCGTGGGAATAAAACCTGGAACCTTCGCCTCTGACTTTCTCTTTCTCCGTAGATTTTTTCTCTTTGGTCAAATAATATAAACCAAGTACCATGTCTTGAGAAGGCAAAGAAATTGGCGAACCATCCTGTGGATTGAGCAAGTTATGCGAAGAAAGCATCAGCAACTGGGCTTCCAGAATAGATGTCTGGCTCAAAGGCACGTGCACTGCCATTTGGTCACCGTCAAAGTCAGCGTTGAACGCACCGCAGACCAAAGGATGCAATTGAATAGCTTTTCCTTCTATCAATCTAGGCTGAAATGCCTGGATAGATAAACGGTGCAGTGTTGGAGCTCTGTTCAGCATCACCGGATGGCCCTTCAGGATATTTTCTAATATTTCCCAGATCACAGGGTCTTTGCGATCAACCAATTTTTTGGCTGATTTTACAGTCTTTACTATACCTCGCTCGATCAGTTTCCTGATCACGAAAGGTTTGAATAATTCAGCAGCCATGTTTTTGGGCAAACCACACTCATGAAGTCTCAATGTAGGCCCTACGACGATAACAGATCGTCCTGAATAATCTACACGCTTACCTAATAAATTTTGACGGAATCGACCCTGTTTACCCTTAAGAATATCACTCAAAGACTTCAAAGCACGACCACCTTCTGCTTTTACGGCATTCGATTTACGACTATTGTCAAACAAGCTGTCTACCGCTTCCTGTAGCATCCTTTTTTCATTTCTAAGGATGACTTCTGGCGCTTTGATCTCTAACAATCTCTTTAAACGATTATTTCTGATGATCACACGGCGATACAAATCATTTAAATCCGAACTGGCAAATCTTCCTCCATCCAAAGGGACTAAAGGCCTCAATTCAGGTGGAATCACCGGCAAATATTGGATGATGGTCCATTCAGGTTTATTGACCTGATTTTTCTGGCCATCCCTAAAAGCTTCAACTACTCTAAGCCTCTTCAAAGCTTCGGATTTCCTCTGCTGGGAGCTTTCGGTAGAAGATTTGTGCCTCAGGTCAAATGACACATCGTCCAGATTGACTCTTTCGAGCAAATCTTTGACAGCTAAAGCACCCATCTTGGCGATAAATTTATCTGGATGAGTATCGTCTAAGAATTGATTTTCTTTAGGTAAGGCCTCAAGTATATCGAGATATTCTTCTTCTAATAATAAATCCAGTTGGCCGATGCCGTCTTTCTCTTTTACTCCTGGTTGAATGACCACATACCTTTCATAATATATGATAGACTCCAGTTTTTTTGAAGAAAGCCCTAGTAAATAACCTATTTTATTCGGTAGAGATTTGAAGAACCAAATATGGACAACAGGTACCACTAATTTGATGTGGCCCATTCGTTCTCTTCGTACTTTTTTCTCCGTGACTTCTACTCCACATCTGTCGCAAACGATTCCTTTATACCTAATACGTTTGTATTTTCCACAATAACATTCGTAATCTTTTACAGGGCCAAATATTCGTTCACAAAATAAACCATCTCGCTCAGGTTTATACGAACGATAATTGATGGTCTCTGGTTTTAATACTTCTCCATAAGATCTTTCAAGGATATCATCAGGAGAAGAAAGACTGATCGTAATACTATCAAAGTATTTAGGATGCTTAGTACTTTTCTTTTTAAATGGCATATACCAATTTGATTTAATGAATTAAAAAATACCAGATTATTCAAATTTTATCTCGAGGGCAAGGCCCTGTAATTCGTTGATCAATACATTGAAGGACTCAGGAATATTTGGCTCAGGAAGGTTTTCACCTTTTACTATAGCTTCATATGCTTTGGCTCTACCAATGATATCATCAGATTTGACTGTGAGTAATTCTTGTAATATATGCGATGCACCATAGGCCTCTAATGCCCAGACTTCCATCTCACCAAATCTTTGACCTCCAAACTGTGCTTTTCCACCAAGTGGTTGTTGCGTAATCAGACTGTAGGGGCCTATCGATCTGGCGTGCATTTTATCATCAACCATGTGAGAAAGCTTCAACATATAGATCACACCTACGGTGGCTTGTTGGTGGAATCTGTCACCAGTCTCACCATCGTATAAGAATGTCTGACCATACTGAGGCAAGTCCGCTTTTTCAATATAGGATTCGATCTCACCCAAGCTAGCGCCATCAAAAATCGGAGTGGCAAATTTGACACCCATTTTTTCTCCGGCCCAACCAAGAACGGTCTCAAATATCTGACCCAGGTTCATCCTTGAAGGTACTCCAAGCGGATTGAGCACTATATCTACTGCAGTGCCGTCTTCGAGGAATGGCATATCTTCCATCCTAACTATCCTGGATACGATACCTTTATTTCCATGGCGACCCGCCATCTTATCACCTACTTTCAGTTTTCTGCGCTTGGCTATATACACCTTGGCCAGTTTTTGAACACCAGCGGGAAGTTCATCACCAATACTTACATTAAATTTTTCCCGCTTAAACCTACCGACCTCTTCATTATATTTAATGCTGAAGTTGTGCAATAACCGAGTGATTAATAGATTGGTCTTTTTGTCTGCTGTCCAACCTGTATAATCCACTGAAGCAAAGTCGAGTTTCTTCAACACATTAGGAGTAAATTTCGTGCCTTTAGAAAGAAGTTGCTCACCGTAGATGGTCTTTACACCTTCTGTGGCATCACCTTTCAATAAGCGCATAAGTTTATATATCAATATAGTTTTGAGCTGATTGACAGCGACTTCATGTTTTTGATCCAGTTTGTCGATAATATCTTTTTCCTGGGTCTTTTGAACTTTATCCTTTTTGGCTTTGGCAAAAAGCTGCTTGCTGATCACCACCCCCTCGATAGATGGTGGCGCTTTTAATGATGCATCTTTTACATCTCCTGCTTTATCGCCAAATATCGCCCGCAGAAGTTTCTCTTCAGGGGTAGGATCTGACTCTCCTTTAGGTGTAATTTTACCAATCAGAATATCGCCTTCATTGACCCAGGCGCCGATGCGGATGATACCATTTTCATCCAGATCTTTAGTGGCTTCTTCACTTACGTTTGGAATATCATTTGTAAGTTCTTCATCACCCAATTTGGTTTCTCTTACATCTAAATCAAAACTTTCTATATGGATAGAGGAAAATACATCCTGTTGGACGACTCGCTCTGAAATCACTATGGCATCTTCAAAATTGTAGCCTTTCCAGGGCATAAAGGCCACCTTCAGGTTTTGGCCTAAGGCTAACTCTCCCTTGTCGGTAGCATAACCATCGCAAAGTATGCTTCCTGCATGCACCCGATCACCTTTTTTGACGATAGGCTTCAAATTGATACAAGTAGCTTGATTAGTACGCTGGAATTTAGTGAGCTGATATGTCTTGAGATTATCTTCAAATGATACTAATTGATCTTCTTCAGATCTATCGTATTTAATGACAATCTGATTGGCATCTACATACTCGACGGTACCCTCCCCTTCTGCATTGATCAACATCCGGCTATCCATAGCCACTTTACCTTCAAGGCCTGTACCTACGATCGGTGATGTTGGATGAATCAATGGAACTGCCTGACGCTGCATGTTAGATCCCATCAAAGCACGGTTAGCATCATCGTTTTCAAGGAATGGAATCAAGGAAGCAGATACTCCAACGATTTGATTTGGAGCTATATCGATGTACTCTACTTCTTCAGGAGTCAGCACAGGAAAGTCACCATGTTGCCGACATTTTATCCGATCGTTAAGGAAGGCTCCTTTCTCATCAATGAGTGAGTTGGCCTGCGCGATTCTCTTGTTATCTTCCAGTTCTGCCGATAAAAACTCTGCATGAGATTTAGTTTCAACAACACCATTTTTGACTTTGCGGTACGGTGTCTCCAGGAAACCCATTTTGTTAATCTTCGCGTGTACACACATTGTGGAGATCAAACCGATATTAGGTCCTTCAGGAGTCTCGATGGTACAGAGACGACCATAATGAGAGTAATGAACATCTCGCACCTCAAATCCAGCACGTTCTCTGGACAAACCACCAGGACCTAAGGCAGAAATTCTACGTTTGTGGGTAATCTCAGACAGTGGATTGGTTTGATCCAAAAACTGAGATAATTGACTAGTACCAAAAAAGGAGGATACTACAGAGGACAAAGTACGGGCATTGATCAGGTCGATCGGAGTGAACACTTCATTGTCTCTTACGTTCATACGCTCTCTGATCGTTCTAGCCATTCTGGCCAGACCCACACCAAATTGCGCATACAATTGTTCGCCAACGGTGCGTACTCTTCTATTACTTAGATGATCGATGTCATCAAGCTCAGCTTTCTGATTGATCAATAATACCAGATACTTGACGATATTGATGATATCCTGATTAGTCAGGATCATGATATTGAGGTCTATATCCTGCTCTAATTTTTTATTTATTTTGTACCTACCTACTTCACCAAGGTTATATCTTTTGTCAGAGAAAAACAACTTGTCAATGATACCGCGGGCAGTTTCTTCGTCTGGAGGATCAGTACCTCTTAATTGACGATATATATGTTGAACAGCTTCTAATTCAGAGCTGGAAGGATCCTTTTGTAAAGTATTGTAAATAATGGTATAATCATCTTCAACTTCTTCTTTTTGCAAGATGATCATGTCAGACTCGGCTTCGAGTACCAACTGGATATTATCTTCATCCAGGATCACATCCCGTTCAAGAATGATCTCATTTCTTTCGATCGTCACAACCTCGCCGGTATCTTCGTCGACGAAATCTTCCGTCCACTTCTTCAATACTCGTGCAGCTAGTTTGCGGCCAATATTCTCCTGTAGGTTTTTGGCATTGACGACCACCTCTTCGGCGAGACCAAAAAGGTCTAAAATGTCTTTATCAGAATCGAATCCGATGGCACGAAGCAAGGTTGTAACCGGAAATTTTTTCTTTCTATCGATATATGCATACATCACTGTATTGATATCGGTAGAGAACTCCATCCAGGCACCTTTAAAAGGAATAACCCTGGCAGAATAAATTTTAGTACCGTTCGGGTGAAAGGTCTGATTAAAAAACACCCCTGGAGATCTGTGCAATTGGCTCACGATGACCCTTTCAGCTCCATTGATTACGAAGGTGCCCTTTGGAGTCATATAAGGTATATTGCCTAAAAAGACATCCTGGACGATGGTTTCAAAGTCAACATGCTCCTCATCGTTACACGAAAGTCGGAGCTTAGCTTTTAAAGGAACGCTGTAGGTAAGGCCTCTTTGCATACACTCTTCAATCGTGTAGCGTGGAGGGTCTACGAAATAATCCAAAAACTCCAGTAAAAAGATATTTCTGGCGTCTGTAATGGGGAAGTTTTCTTGAAAAACCTTATAAAGTCCTTCATTGCTTCGGTTTTCCGGGGTGGTTTCTAATTGAAAAAACTCCTGGAAAGATTTGAGTTGTATTTCGAGAAGATCAGGCGACTCTGTGCCATGTTTGATTTTCCCAAAATTGACTCGCTTAGATTCTATTTTTTTGATTGCCATAAACCTCTATGCGAATTTAAAAATGTCATTAATAAAAGATAATGTCCTAATAGTGTGTATAATCACTAAAGGCTTAGCCAAATACTTTCGTATTTGAGCTAAGCCACTAGTAGATTTTATTATGTAGTAGCGGTAAAATCAGCATTAATGACTTTACTTCACCTCTACTTCTGCGCCAACTGCTTCTAAAGCAGCTTTAAGAGCTTGAGCTTCATCTTTGGTAGCATTTTCTTTTAAAGTTGCAGGAGCACCATCTACCAGATCTTTAGCTTCTTTTAAGCCAAGATTCAATAATGTTTTTACTTCTTTTACTACTTTAAGTTTTTCTGCTCCACTAGACTTTAAAATTACATTAAACTCAGTTTGTTCTACGGCTGCGGGACCTGCAGCAGCACCTCCTGGAGCAGCCATAGCTACTGCAGCTGCTGCTGGTTCGATACCATGCTCTTCTTTTAATATTGCAGCCAACTCATTTACTTCTTTTACTGTTAAACTTACTAGTTGATCTGCAATTGCTTTTAAATCTGCCATGATAATTTTTGTTTGATTTGTTTTAAGATTGATTTTTTAAAAAAATATGATGCGTACTTGGAAGCCTTAGTTTGCTCTTTCCTCTAATGCTTTAACCAGTCCAGCCAATTTGTGGCCTCCGGATTGTAAAGCACCGATGACATTCTTGGCTGGTGATTGCAGCAAAGAAATAATCTCTCCGATAAGCTCGTTTTTTGATTTGATAGCGATGAGTACATCCAATTGATCATCTCCCAGGAATACTGCACTATCAATGTAGGCTGCTTTGAGAATCGGTCTTTCAGAAGTCGCTCTAAAGTCCTTTATCACCTTTGCTGGTGCATTTCCAGCATCTGCAAATAACATGGCGGTAGGGCCGTGCAAAGCCTCATACAGATCGGCATAACCTTTGTCAGCTGGTAATGCTTCCATGGCTTTCCTTGCCAGGGTATTTTTAACCACTTTTACTTCAATACCTTTTTCATGACAAATTCTTCTAAAGCTATTTATTTGAGCCACTGTCATGGAAGAAGCGTCAGCAAGGTAGAAAAAAGAGCTTTCGTTTATTTTATCTTTCAGGGCTTCTATCGTTGCCCCTTTCTCTGTTTTATTCATTTTAATCCAGGTTTACTTAATGAGAAAAATTAATTAATGAAAGGTTTTGGTGTCTAACCAAATACCAGGACTCATCGTACTGGCTACGGATATGGATTTGATATAAGTACCTTTAGCAGAGGATGGCTTCAGTTTCACGATTGTAGAAATCAACTCATTTGCATTTTCTGACAATTTATCCACACCAAAAGATACGCGACCAACCGTACTATGAATGATAGCTTGCTTGTCTACTCGAAAAGCAATTTTTCCTCCTTTGACCTCCGTGATAGCAGAACCAACATCCTGGGTAACAGTGCCTGTCTTGGGGTTAGGCATCAATCCTCTTGGGCCGAGGATTCGACCTATTTTACCAATTTTAGCCATGACACTTGGAGTGGCGATAATGACATCAATATCCATCCACCCTTCAGATATTTTTTGGATATAATCATCCAGACCCACATGGTCAGCACCAGCAGCTTTAGCCTCCTCTTCTTTGTCCGGAGTACACAATACAAGTACACGTTTTGTTTTACCGGTACCATGAGGAAGTGTAACCGTGCCTCTGATGGCCTGATCTGATTTGCGAGGATCTATCCCCAACCTAATATGCACATCCACTGATGCATCAAATTTTGCAATATTGACTTCTTTCACCAATGTCATCGCGTCCTGGACAGAGAATAATTTTTTCCTGTCGACTTTAGGATTTACTGCTTTTCTTTTTTTAGTTTCTTTTGCCATTTCAAAAAATTTAGAGGTGCTATCGTCAATCTGTTAAAACTGACTCCCTCGGATGAATAAAAAATATCGATAAACCGGTATCAACCCGGAAAATCACCACTTACTGTGATCCCCATGCTCCTGGCAGTACCCGCTACCATCTTCATGGCGGCACTCACTGTAATAGCATTGAGGTCAGGTAATTTGTCTTCAGCTATAACTTTGACCTGATCCCATGTCACATTTGCCACCTTATTTCTATTAGGTTCTTTCGAACCATTTTTGATCTTAGCAACCTCCATGAGTTGAATGGCTGCAGGTGCAGTCTTAATGACGAAGTCAAAAGATTTATCCTTAAATACTGAAATGACCACTGGAACGACTTTGCCTTGTTTGTCCTGGGTCATGGCATTAAATCGCTTACAAAACTCCATAATATTGACCCCTTTAGAACCTAAAGCAGGACCTACCGGAGGCGCAGGATTGGCTTGGCCACCTTTTACCTGGAGTTTAATGAATGTTTCTATTTCTTTAGCCATAATGATTTTAAAAATTTCAATTTGTTATTCTAAAAAGTCCTTAAAATGACTGGAAGCTTGCCATTAAAAGTAACCAGATGCTTTTTTTTATGATGTTTTCTCCACTTGCATAAAGTTCAATTCAACTTCAGTTCCTCTGCCGAATATTTTAACTATTACTTTAAGTTTCTTTTTCTCTTCGTTTACTTCTTTAATATCCCCGATAAAATCATTGAATGGTCCATCAATGATTTTCACTGTTTCGCCATTGATAAAAGGTTCAATCATTGACTCACTGGCATCCTGAGATTCGTCCACTTTACCCAGCAGCCTGTTTGCTTCGCCAGGACTCATAGGTATGGGTGTATCTCTGCCTAAAAAATGGATTACATTGGGAATGTTAGCTATAACCTGTACTACTTCTGGTACAAATTTGGAAGGTTCTGCTTCCAATAAAATATATCCTGGTAAAATATTTCTTTCTAAGACTACCTTTTTACCATTTCTGATTTTATACACTTTTTCAGAAGGGACGATGACCTGGCTAATGAATGTATTCCAGCCCTGGCGCTGAATCTCTAGTTCAATTCGCTCCTTGATTTTGCGTTCTTTGCCTCTAATCACCCTTAGAGAATACAATTTTTTTTCCTGGTCAGCCATATTATTATAACCCGTAAACTATTTGAAGAATATAGTTAGACACTACATCCATTAAAAAGATGATCGCTGTGATAATAACAGTACTCACCAACACAATCTTAGCAGCATCTACCAACATAGCCCATGAAGGCCAGGTGACTTTATGCATCAGCTCATCATACGATTCTCTCAGATATAAACTTAACTTATCCATTTACTTTCAATTTACTTGCTTGCACGGGCAGCAGGAATCGAACCCGCAGCCTACGGTTTTGGAGACCGTCGCTCTACCAATTGAGCTATGCCCGTTTAATACTTTTTTATGACAAAGAAGCACCTCCTCTTCAGGAGATGCTTCAAAAATTATTCATTATATCGAGTATAATACTCTATTAATCAAGTATTTCTGTAACCTGACCAGCACCGACTGTGCGACCGCCTTCGCGGATAGCAAAACGAAGATTTTTTTCCATTGCTATAGAATTTAAAAGGCTAGCTTCAATAGTGACATTATCACCAGGCATAACCATTTCAACTCCTGCAGGCAATTTGACATCTCCGGTTACATCGGTAGTCCTGAAATAGAACTGAGGTCGATAACCATTAAAGAAAGGAGTGTGACGACCACCTTCTTCTTTGCTGAGTACATAAATCTCTCCTTTGAATTTTTTATGTGGTTTTACTGAACCGGGAGCGCAAATAACCATACCTCTTCGGATTTGATCTTTTTCAACACCTCTCAACAAGATACCAGCATTATCACCGGCTTCTCCTCTATCCAATAATTTTCTAAACATCTCTACTCCAGTACAGGTAGAGCTGATTGGTTTTTCATCATCCTTCATCATACCAATGATTTCGACCGTATCCCCAACTTTAACAACTCCCTTTTCAATACGACCTGTAGCTACTGTACCACGACCGGTGATAGAGAATACATCTTCTACCGGCATAATAAATGGCTGATCAACCAAACGAACTGGTTCAGGAATGTCTGCATCTACGGCAGCCATCAAATCAAGAATAGACTGTCTATATTTTGGATCGCCCTCAAGTGCCTTTAAGGCCGAGCCTTTGATCACTGAAGCATGGGCTCCATCAAATCCCTGAGCATCCAATAATTCTCTTACTTCCATTTCAACCAAGTCTAACATTTCTTCGTCATCTACCAGGTCTACTTTGTTCATGAATACCACAATTTTAGGTACTCCTACCTGCTTTGCAAGAAGGATATGCTCTCTTGTTTGGGGCATAGGACCATCAGTCGCTGCAACCACCAGAATAGCACCATCCATTTGAGCAGCACCAGTAACCATGTTTTTCACATAATCCGCGTGACCAGGGCAATCTACGTGCGCATAGTGGCGGTTTGCGGTTTGATACTCTACGTGCGCTGTATTGATCGTGATACCACGCTCTTTCTCTTCAGGAGCAGCGTCGATAGAGTCATAAGATCTTTTTTCCGCCCATCCTGATTCCGACAGAATAGAAGTGATGGCTGCAGTCAAAGTTGTTTTACCATGATCTACGTGACCGATAGTACCAACGTTTAAGTGAGGTTTAGTCCTCTGAAATGTTTCTTTTGCCATGGTTTAGTACCTTTTTAAATTGAATTTAATGATATAATGATTTTAAATTTTCAAAAAATTTGAGCCAACGAAGGGAATTGAACCCTCGACCCCTTCCTTACCAAGGAAGTGCTCTACCCCTGAGCTACATCGGCTTATGCAACATCTGAGTGTAACCTTCCCATTTGTCTATTTTCGTCCACAAATACTTCAAATAGCAAATATTTGGAAAGAGCGGGAGACGAGGCTCGAACCCGCGACCTACAGCTTGGAAGGCTGTCGCTCTACCAACTGAGCTACTCCCGCCTGTTTAGATTGTTAAAGTCAAATAGCTTTTGATACTATTATAGTGCCAAAAATGAGTGGGGGCGATTGGATTCGAACCCATTCAGTCGTAAGACACCAGATTTACAGTCTGGCCCGGCTCTCCAACTCCGGCGCGCCCCCATTTGATCTACTTCTGCTTTCAAAAACTACATCAAGTACAATTTGAGAGCCGATGGAGGGATTCGAACCCCCGACCAGCTGATTACAAATCAGCTGCTCTACCAGCTGAGCTACATCGGCATTGTTAAATGTCCACTGTATCTACTGCTATTTGTGCTTCTTCAATCCTGATTTTCAATTAAATATGTCGCTTTCTTTAAAAGCGCGGACAAATTTACGAACATTTTCGGGTTTAGGAAAAAATATTTTACTTTTTTATTTTAGAGTTGGTCTTGCTTAAAATCAGAAAGCCATCCTAATGATCAGAATGGCTTTCTCTATGAATCAACTTTATCGGATTGTTATTTCGATTTCATCTTAAACTTTATAGTCTGCCTTTTGATGGCAGCCATGGCCAATTCAAAAGATGTTTCAAATGCTTTACTGCTTTCCCTGGCAAAAATATTACCTCCCGGCACATGGACCTGAACTTCTACTATTTTATCTTTTACTGCCTGATGGCTCTCCAGTTTTAAAATCACATGAATGTCAATGATTCTTTCGTACACCCGTTCGAGTTTTTGAAGTTTGTTTTCAATAAACTGTATAAGCTTTTGGTCAGCGGTAAAATGAACACTTTCAGTCATAATTTTCATAATATAATATTTTAAAAAGTAACGAAATGAATTTGTTATTATTTCACGGTATTCATGATTTAGGATGTGCCTGATCATAAATTTTCTTTAATTTTTCTATTGAATTGTGCATATATACTTGAGTAGCAGCGAGTGATGAATGCCCCAATAAAGTTTTAATTACATGGAGGTCTGCTCCGGCATCTGAAAGGTGGGTGGCAAAGCTATGTCTCAATATGTGAGGACTGCGTCGTTCCACGGAAGATACGAGACTAAGGTTTTTTTTGACAAGGTTATACACCCACTTAGGATATAATGGCTCGCACTGATCTGTCATAAACAAATAAAAGTGCTCTGGTTTGGCCAGATCTATTAAAGTTTGGTGCCTAAAGATTAAATAAGTCAAAATTTTATCTACCAAATTCGCGGAAAGTGGAACCCATCGTTCCTTTTTTCCTTTTCCAAGGACCCTACACAAGCGACGGTCTAAATCTAAGTCTTTCAATGAAAGCTGCATCAACTCGGATCTTCTAAGCCCGCAAGAATATAACATGTCCAGGACAAGATCATTTCGCAAGAGAATGTATGAAGTGTCACCGGCATTTTGATTATTGATCAAAAACATGCGTTCCAGGTGTTCTTTTCTGACAGTAAGCGGAAGCCTTTTTTCTGTTTTAGGGCTAATAATTTTTCGCAAGGGATTTTGAGCTAGCCCATGTCGGGACCTCAAAAAATTGAAGAGCGTCTTTAAAGCGGATAGTTTTCGATTAATAGACCGATTGGAAATATTTTGCTCCTTTAAGCTGACCATCCAGGATCTAACCTGGGCAGATGTGACATCTACAAGGCTATCTACCTGAAAATTATACTGTAGAAAGGAGGTAAACTGTTCAATATCAGATTTATAAGCATCCAGCGTATGGCTGGAATAGCGCTTCTCGAACTCTAGATAATTAAAAAAAGATATGATCAATTTGGCTACAGATGCTTAGTACTGCAATGTAATACAATACTGGTGCAAATGCAAGTAGGCGTGACATCATCTACTTTGTCACACGATAGCTTTATTATTTAATATTGAGCGGGAAGGCTCATAATCTGCAGTCTGTAGGCAGCTTTGAGAACCTCATGCCTGCGCTCTACAGATTTTTTAGTGAAATGTTTTCGGGCTCTAAGTTGCTTCAAAATCTGAGACTTCTCGTATTTCTTTTTATACTTCTTAAGAGCCTTATCGATTGATTCACTGTCTTTTACATCAATAATTAGCATATACTATTTTAAATTGGATTGCAAATGTACACATACCTCTTGTTTTTTCCAAACATTTATTTTCTACTTAATACCGGAAGCCAGTAGACCACTATAATATCGAATGATTCTAACAAGATCCTGCCTCAGAGCTGGGTCAAGTTGATATTTGTCCATATATCTACTAAGTTCATCTTCTTTATCTGACATGGCTTTTAAAACCCCACTGTAGTTGGCTTTCATTTTATTAAAACCGGTGCGGTCCTTAAGATAAAAAAATTCTTTTTTCAGGATTTCGGTATTCTTATCACCCACATCAAATGCCGGCACGTATGTTGGCTTTCTCTCCGAAACTTTAAATGTAGAATACAATGAAACTTCGCCTAAAAATAATTCTTGATAAAAACCAAAATTTTTATCCTCCGGCTTATATCCTAATTCCTGCCCATTGATTACTCTTATAGCATCTTTTCCGCTACCCGTGATAAAGGATCGAATTTTATCTCCTGATATTATTTTGACCCCATATTTCGTATTAATCTCCAACTCATTGGATTTGGTGTTAAAACGAATTCTTTCGTTTTTGACTGTATCGATGTTCCACTCACGGCCTTCCAGGGTGACTTTGTATGGATAAAAATCTATAACACCCAGCTTCCAGGACTTATCGATATAATAATCGCCTACAACAACACTAACTTGATTGCTCACTCCATAGATTGTAGACTGCTCGTTTGGATTCAGCGATCCAAATCGAAATTGATCTAACGTGCTCTCAGGCATGGTTTCCTCCTGGGCACGAACGAAATATCCGGATAGACAGAGGAAGCCGAAAAATGTGAATAAAGTAAGGTTCTTCATTTTTGAAACTGTATTAATTGAAACTCGTCTAATGGTCTATACGGCACATATTGAAAAATAACGTTTAACATCTCATCTTTTGTCCCCCAACCGTATGTTATTTTCTTTGGAGGTTGATTTTGATTGATAGGGTTTGAGGACAAATTATTGTATTCTGCTTCGGTATAGATAAATGAGCCTTTGGGAATGTGGATAAATTTACTAAACTCATAAGTATACTGCCAATTAAAATTCCATCTATCGATCATTATCAAAGGGATCATGTCTCCGTCCGGAGAAATTGCATAGGATTTAAATGACTGACCAAGCAGGTGCATATGAGGCAATACATTGATCAATGAAAGATCATATGGCACAGGGGGTGACCTCATATAAAATTTGATCAGCGTATCTTCAGGGATTTCAAAAGGTTGGTTGACTACCCAATTTTCATCAAGGATCATTGTCTGAACTCTTCTTTCAGTAGGTATTTTGGATGAATAAAATTTAACCGCTGACCTGTCTTCCTGATCAATGGGACTGGCAGCATAATGAATATTGATAACCAGGTCAGTATTGGCCGGCAATTTTTTGGTTATACCTCCGGGGAAAAATACTCCATTATTCCCTGGCACCCAACCATGATAAAATGGATCATACAGTTTTACCTTTTTTCTCATAAACTCAGAATCGTCACCCACTTCCAACCCATCATCCGCACGCAATAAGCCTGTCGTGTCGATCATAATCCTTGCATGATGAGCAAGCTTTTTATTGCCAGGGACAAATTCGATCCCATTTAAATAGGCGGGGTCAGACAAATGAGTGGGAATAATAAATATTTTATAATGCTCTTTATTGTCTCCAGGAATGTGGTAAGTTTCGTTTAATTCAAACACCAAATCTGCTGAATCCCTCGCAGAGGATTTCAGTTGGAATGGAATTGCCCTTTTAGCTTTACCTTTCTTCTTGCCGGATATTATCCACTCGGACAAGATATTTTTTTCAGCCAAAGTCAACACGATTTCATTATTAAAATGCCTAAAAGCAGTATCTGCAAACCATGGGGGCATATACCCATCTTGTATTACTTTATTGATCATCAGAGCCCTTTTAGATACAGCGTCATAATTATCTAAAACAAAAGGAGCTGCACCATCGGTATGATGACAAGGAGCACATTTTGACAAAATAATTTTTTGCACATCAGGGTAATACTTATAACCCTGTGAGCGCATAGGTGCATTCATCTGAAGGATAATCACAAGTATTATTACAGTTCTATAACACATCCAACAGCTTGTATATGTGATGTCTTAATAACTTTTTGGCGCAACATGGCATCAATGGCATCGAGAAGAAAATGCTGTGTCGGTATACTTTTCATTTTCCCTAATTCATAATATCGATCATCCATGGCTCCATAATAAAAAATCTTACTATCGTCAATCAAAAAAGCTTCAGGAGTGATCGTGGCACCTAATTTCTTAATTAACTTCATTCGATGATCACGGATGTAAAGTATACGATCCACCTTCAAGTCATAATTTTTATAAAATTGAATAATTGAACTCTTCGTAGTCGAAGGAGAAAATAATAATGAAAACTGCAAAGAAGGATAAAGATCTCCTATTGTTTTGAATAATGAAGTATATTTTTGAGAAATAGGACATTCAGGATCACAAGTGATATACAATATCCTTTTAGGAGCAACGATATCCAGCTCATTCAATTCGTGAGAAAAGATCTGAAAAAAATTGAAACTGAATAAAACAATAAACACCAAATTCATTTAAAACAAAATTAACCCCTTATCAAGGACTAATCAAAAAAAAGGCTGTCACGGATGACAGCCTTTTTTTATATAACATTAAAAAGTACGACTTATTTAACATCCCAGCGCACATCACAATCAGCTCCAGGAAACTCACCACAAATAGAGTCTGACCAACTGTCAAATACCCTACCATCATCTGTAGTGAGTGCCCAGGTCATAATAAAATTATCTCTGAGTGCTGACTTAGCATTGGTGATAAATGGAGTACCAGGTAGTACTCTTGCAGCTTTGGGCGATTTAGTAAAAACATTTACTGATCCTTTCCCATCCTTATAATCGAAAGATACTCCATTAAATAGGGCGAGTACTTCCGCCTGGCTGATAGAAAAAGAAGTATTCACTCTATTGGCCGGAACCGCTGAGCCTTCTATTGTTTTGAACAATTTTACACCATGGTTGGCGATACGATCATTGCCTTCGGCATCAGTATACCCTTCATTAAACTGAACATAATACTGGATCTTGGTTACCGTGTTTTTGCCATCAATTGAATTCCACTTAAAATCAAAATCCAATTTAGTATTTAAATCACCTTGCTTGAATGCAGTGGCTGACCCTGATTTGGTCACACCCAATGCATGCACTGCTGTTTCATATGCAGGAATCGGACTCAGGCTTTCATCTTTACAAGAAAATAGCATGACCAAACCAACCATCAGCATGATATATTTTGAAGAAAATTTAATTTTTTGCATTTTAAATAATTTTTAAAAAATAACAATTAATCAGGTCATATTATTTATCCCAGAATATAGGGTCTTTATCAAAAGCAACCGCTTTATAATTAGCTGCATTTGGATTCAGAGTCAACTCAGCCTGTGGATAAGGTAATCTCAAAGGGAAACCCCGGGTAGGATTGATTGGCTCCTGAATGGTATTGGGAAATCCAGTCCTGCGGTATGCATTATAGATCTCAATACCAGATCCCATGCTTGAAGCCCATAATTGTTTTAAAGCTAAATTTAACTTACCCGCGCTATTTGGTTGTGCATCCCATCTATCTGTCCATATTTTGACATAATCATCAATAGCGGCAGTAGTAGGTCTTACAGCATTGGCATCTGCAGCAGCTCCAAAATCAACCACTTTCTTGATATGATCTTTGATGGCACTCACAAACAATGCTCTGGCGTCTCCCGCTGAACCTAACGCCAAGATCGCCTCTATCCTGTAGTAAAGCGTATTGACACTCGTGATGATCGGGAAAATACCCCCACCAGGGGCTTTATCTGTACCCGGCAAACCCGCAGCAGTGACATCGTAAAATCCTCCAGCCGGATAGACGCCAGCCATCAATCTAAAGTCAGAATCCTGGGGTACCCCGGCTGGGTCGGCTCTGTCACGACCAAACAAGCCAGCCATAAATTCATTTTGAGCGGTGGTAGGCGTAGAAGTACCAATGACTCTAGGCCACATATTGGGGTTCAAAACGATATAACCATAGGTGCATCCAGAAGTTTGAGAACATGGAATAGTCCCTCTATCTGAAGGATTGGCAGGGTCCAAAATTCTTTTGGTCTGACGACGATAATAAAAAGGTGTCCTGGGATCCTTTTGTTCCAACATTTCGACCACATTCTGATGCAGCATATAGGTCAAACCGTATTGAGATGCACCATATCCATCCTGATACCAAGGATGACGGTAGTCTTGAGGATTTTTGGCTTTGCTGTATTGAAATTGAAAATCATCAGCTGAGGTGCTGATTAATTTTGCAGGGTCTGCCATCAAAGCTTCGATTTCAGATTTTGCACTGCCATTGACCAACCTCGTCTGTAGTTTAAGTCTCAGCTTTAAGGTATTAGCCAATTTGGTCCAGCGGCTGATATTACCAGCATAAAACAAGTCACCTGCCACTGATACAGCAGAAGAAATACCGAAGTTATTGGTCGCATCATCAAGCAATTTAAAACAATCAGCATAGATGTCAGCATCCTTATCAAAAGAAGGATCTGTCACGGCATCTGCGGCATCACCTTTTAAAGCCTGAGAGTAAGGCAGGTCTCCCCACATATCCACCATGTTGGATATGGCCCAGGCTTTCAGTACTTGAGCGATACCTAAATATTTAGGATTAATTGGGTCTGAGGAAGCTGCTATCAAACCTTCGATATCTTTCAATGGTCCCGAATAAAGATTGTTCCAGGTACCATTAAAGGAAGTTTGTGAATATCCAAACCCATCACCGCCTGTTGAATATAATCCCATAATACCCAAAGATTGGTCACTAAAAGTGAAAACTCCCTGGGTAAGGGTATATTCAATATTGGTCAGCAAAAGCTCAGGAGAGGAAATTGAGACCGGATTATTAGGATCATCGTTGATATCAAGATCAAAAATTTTGCAATTAGTCACCACAAACAGAACCAATATCAGCGCAAACGAACCTATATATTTATTTAATAATTTCATATTTCTTTCTTTATATCTTAGGTTAATAAATTAGAAAGTCACATTTAGATTCACCCCAAACCTTTTGGTAGTAGGTGTAGTCCCAGTTTCGATTCCTTGAAGATTGGTATCTGCGTTTTCAGCCAATACTTCAGGATCGGAATTGATACCTTCTATGAGATTAGGAGCATACCACCAAAGATTTCTACCAGAGATAGAGATTCTGGCTGAGCCTATAGGTGTCTTTTTTAATAATTTTTTAGGAAGATCATACCCTAAGCTGACCTCTCGCAATCTGATATTAGTGATATCATACACATTGGTCTCGTCAGCGCCATAAGGTCCGAAACCATTACTAAAGAAGAAGTCAAAGGAAGTAATGGGGGTAGTATTACGAATATATTTGCCATCGTCACCCTTGATAGCTTCATAAGTACTTGGATCACCGTATACACCAGGTATGATCCTAAGTGGTTCCCGATCTTCGGTTACCTTTAATTGACCTCTGAGCGTCAAAGAGCCTGCAGTAGTAAGGAACATATCACCACCCTGTCTCCAATCTATTAACGCCCGAAGCGTAAACCCTTTAAAACTAAATGAGTTGTTGATCCCCATCATAAAATCAGGATTTGGGTCACCAACAATTTCATTGGTTGGCAATACGATGGTCGTACCTAAATCTTTATCGATCAATAAATCACCTTCAGGAGTTCTTGCATTTTTAGCACCAAATATTTGGGCATAAGGATAACCTGTACGATGAATATTTTGAAGGGTACCATAAGCCGGGAAGCTACCGAAAGTGATCTGGCCAGTTGGGCCTGCATCTACCACCAGGCTTCGGATGCGGGTAAAATTGACGAAAGTATTCCACTCAAATCCGCTCTTTGTTTTGATTGGTGTAAGATCAACGCCTAGTTCAATACCTTTATTCTCGATTTCACCTGCATTGACAATGGCTTGGACAAAGCCTGTGCTTCGAGGCAGCTCGGCAGTAGTGATCTGATCCGAGGAATTTCTCTTAAACCAGGTAAATTCTACACCAATTTTATTGTTGAAAAACCTCAGATCAGTACCTAATTCTACTTCATGGGTTAATTCATGTCTTAAGTCGGCGTTACCAAGGGTATTTCCCAAAGAAGCCCTATTGACACTGGTACCTCCGATATTGACAAAGGGTTGATTGATAGAATAAGTAGTACGGGTTCTGTAAGGGGAAGCCTCATTACCTACTGAGGTATAGGCCGCTCTAATCTTTCCATAACCCAAAATATTACTATTCATTTTCAACATGTCCGTAAAAATTAAAGACATATTGGCCCCCCCATATAAAAAGCTTTGATTTTTCTTAGGCAAGGTAGAAGACCAGTCATTTCTGGCCACTAAACCAAGATATAGATAATTTTTGTAGCCTATGGTAGCATCACCATAAGCTGAATAAAATCGCCTAAGAGATGTTTCTTCATAAGAAGACTGCGAAATTGTTTTGTCTGTATTGTAGAGCCCTTTGGCGATAACGCCTCTACCATCGACAAATCTTTCAGAGTAACTTCTTTGGTTGAGATTTACACCACCAATTATTTTAAAATCAATATCCTTGGAAATCTGTCTGTTGACAGTTGCTAAATAATTGAAATCAATCTCCGTATTGTGAATATCATCTGTCCAAACCTCTCCGGTAGGATCTGCTACGCCACCGGGAGCTTCAATGCTTTTACGAGCATCTCCATAAGTATTCATGCCCCCTTTAGCAGTCAGGTTAAGCCAGGGAGTGACATCATAACTCAAAGTAAGATTGCCAAAAGCACGATTGACATCACTGCTGTATTTATTATATTTTACCAACCATAGAGGATTGTCCAGGGCGCGATAAAATACATTATCACCAAATGGCGTTTCAAAAGGATAAGGTGCTACTCCATTCTCACCAAATAAATCAAAATTTCTTGGCAAGAAAAACAATCGGGTATAAATAGAGCCATCTGAGGCAGTACCGTTATTACCTCCAAAAACGGAAGCAGCGAGCGGCGGGTTGGCTTGTCCTGTATTGACATAAGTCACATTACCGGAGAGCACTAAACCATCGGCTAATTTGCCATTTCCACCAAAACTTAAGGAAGTTCTATTTGCTTTGGAGTTGGGCACTATTCCATCATTGTCCATCCTTGACACAGTAGCAGACAGGGAAGATTCTTTACCCCCGGCATTGATGGTTAATGAATTTTCCAAAACAGTACCTTGCTCAAAAAACTTCTCTACAAAATCGTAGGGACGAAAAGGAACTGCAATCGCTTTTGGGAGTCCATCTGCCAAAATGATGGGGTTGCCACTGCCATCTTTTTCCCAAAGTTCAGGAAAAAATGCGGTAAATCGTGGTCTGGAATAACCTGTAGACGCCAGAGGATGTGCAATAGTGCCTTCGGGATAACCTGGTTCAATTATTTTAGAATAATTGGTGCCATAGAGAGCATTTAGCCTATCCACTTCTGTAGGGAATGGAGCACCCCAGTTGCCAATGAATCCTCCATTATAATTTTGGTTAGATCCCTGTGAATAAACATTTTGGTAATCTGGTAGTCCGGAGATTTTTTCAGTCGAATACGAGGAGCTATAACTTACTTCAAGTCCTTTACGAGCATTTTTACCACCAGTTTTGGTAGTGATCACCACAACCCCGTTGGTGGCCCGTGAGCCGTAAAGAGCAGCAGCAGCCGCTCCTTTGAGTATGGTCATAGACTGGATATTGTTGGGATCAATGTCGAAGGCCCGGTTTGAGTAGGAAGATCCTTTGTCAGCACCAAAATTGTTGGGCGAGTTGACAGAGTTGTCGAAAGGGATACCATCAACGACAAACAAAGGTTGAGTATTACCGGTTAGAGAAGAATTTCCTCTGATATTGATTTTGGTACTCTGACCGGGAGCGCCGCCTCCACCGGTGACCTGAACGCCAGGTGTTTTACCAGCTATCGCTCTGATAGCATCCGGTTCTGAGCGTTGTGCTAATTGGTCTCCACTCAAATCAGTGACAGAATAACCCAAAGCTTTTTTCTCCCTTTGGATCCCAATAGCTGTAACTAAGATTTCTGACAATTGTTCAGCGGACTCGACCATAGTGATGGTGATTTCACCAACATTACTGCCCAAATTGGCTTCTTTGGTTGCATATCCGGTGTAGGTGACGACCAATACATCATGGCCTGTCGGTACTTCGATTGCAAAAGCGCCATCCACATCGGTCACAGTTCCTACAGTCAATCCTTTGACTTGTACACTGGCTCCGATGAGTGGTTCTCCTGCTTCGTCAATTACTTTCCCAGAGATATTACGCTGAGCGAGTAAGGTAGTCCATGCTGTCAAAAACAGCATTGCTAAAAAAAGAGAGAGTCTTTTCATATTAACCCTGATTTAATGATTTAAAAAGTGAGCTTGAGTAATCTTTCCAAAATAAATTAACGTATCGATAACCTAAATTGTGGAACGAAAATAAATAAATATTGGATTTTCTTTAGTTCCTAATATTTTATTTTTACGCAAATATTGTCTCGCTCAAACAGGCTATATTAATTGCATTATTGTCAATTAAAGGAATTTTGTAATAGATTATTAATTATTGCCAATATATAATTTTTATGCTCTATATTTAATTAAGCACAAAAAAGGCAGATTTGAGAACAAATCTGCCTTTTTGTGGCATCCAAACCTATTACCAAAATGTTAATATCCTGAATTCTGGACCAGGCTTTTATTGGTATCGATCTCCCGCTGTGGAATCGGTAAAATCAATTTGGGATCTGAAGGATTCAAGCCTCCGATAGCCAATTTTAATCGCTTTACATCTTGCAATAATAGCCCTTCAAATGCAAGTTCAAGTTTGCGTTCTAAAAGTATTTTATCGAGTGACAAATTAGCTTGTGTCAAACTTGCAGCGCCGGCTCGAGATCTTAAAGTATTGATATCCACCAGGGGGGAGGCCCCTACAGAGGTATTCAGTCTAAAATTGGCTTCGGCTCTAATCAAATACATTTCTGCTAATCTTACAATATTGACATCTCCAAACTGATTGAGATGTTTACGACTGTAAAGCCTATTAGACGCTATGATGGTAAACTTTCCACGGGTATCAGTAGCATCATAGAGTGCAGTGTGTTTAGATTGTACTACTATATCCCCTCGACCTGCATATGCTGGTGGTGCAAAATAAGTATTAAGGTTGTTGACTCCATCCTGATCTGTGACGATGAGTTTGAAAATACTTTCTCCATCAAATCCACCAGACTCTTCATCAAATACCTGATCGTAAGTGTCTGCGAGGGCATGATTGCCAGATTGGATCACTGCATTGGCAGCGTCTCTTGCCCCAGCAAAATTGCCTTGAATCAAATAGGTCCTTGCCAATATAGCCGTGGCTGCGTCTTTGGTGGCAAAACCATTGTTGTCTAATGAGCCGGGTATCAAAGATTGAGCTTTAGTCAAATCTTCGATTATCTGAGCATAAATAGCTGCTACACTGGCTCTGGGACGGTCATCTGTCTCTGTGACCACACGTGTGGGCGTGATGACAAGGGGTACTCCAAGATTTGCATTGTTGTCTCCATCGCCCCAGCCTTTGGCAAAAAGATTGATCAACCCTAAGTAAGCATTGGCTCGAATAAATCTTGCTTCTCCCTCTACCTGGCCTCTTTCGTCTGCCGACAAAATATCCAAAGCAGACAGGACATTATTGGCTCTATTGATAGCTACATAAGCGTCCCGCCAGGAAGACAACACCTGAGTATTGCCAGCAGTCATAGCTTTACGCCACATTTCGTCCAGCGTAGAAAAAGTACCTCTAAAAACAACCTCTCTATCATCTCCTACCATTTCACTTTCGTATAAGATACCGCCACCCATCACATCACCATCGGCAAGGCCGTCATAAGCCCCTATCAAGGTCACTTTGACATCCTGAGGTGTAGAGAGTGCATTTTTTTCATCAATGGATTGGGTAGGATTGATATTCAATTCCTTATTACAGGAGACTAACAAAAATATAATTGAGATATAAATAAATTTTTTCATGCATTTCAGTTTTTAAATTCTTAAGTGTATAAAATGAGACCATTAAAACTTTACAGACAGTCCACCAATGATCGATCGTGGCAACGGAGGTGAATAAAAATCATATCCTTGCGCCACATTCGTAACAAAGTCATCAGAATTTACCTCAGGATCCCATCCACTATAATTGGTCAAAGTCAACAAATTGAGCCCAGTGACATATATTCTTGCATTTTTAATTTTAGCATTTTGCAGCCAACCTTTAGGCAGATTGTATCCAAAGGTGGCGTTTCTGAGTCGAACGAAAGAGCCATCTTCAATAAATCGGCTTGAAGCCTGTGCTCCGTTGTTGTAGAAAAGCCTGGCTTCGGGAATATTGGTTTTGGTATTTTGAGGCGTCCAGGAATTTAGCTGATCTACAGTCTGATTGTCTTCAAATCGACCATTGGCAGAACTGAAGCGTCCGGCGCCATAGAAATTGACCAGATTGCCCTGTACAGTATTCCAAAGCATTGAAAACTCAAAACCTTTATAACTCACATTGGTGGTAAGTCCACCGATCCATTTAGGGAGTGCATTACCGATAACAACCCGCTGGGCCTGATTATAGCTATTAGTCGTGCTTCTGTCTAAAGTGCCGTCAGCATTCATAGAGTTTTTATACCATAATGCATCTCCATTGGATGGATCTGCTCCGGCATATTCGACTGTAAAATAAGTGCTGAGTGGCTGGCCTTCCATCGCCCGACTCATATTGGCTACTCCTCCTTCAATAATCTGTCCTTGCAGATCATTGATTTTATTTTTGTTGAGTCCAAAATTGAAACCAAGGTCCCATTTAAAATCTGCACCATTGATAATCGTACTGTTCAATACCAACTCAATACCCATGTTTTCAAGTTTTCCTACATTTTTGGTCAAAGTTGAGAAACCCGTACTTGCCGGAACATTGACATTCAACAAAAGCCCGTCCGTTTTTTTCTGATAAATGTCTATCTCTCCATTGATGCGGTCATGAAACAAGCCAAAATCAAGTCCAACATCTACCTGATCAGTAGTCTCCCATTGGAGGTCAGGATTCCCTAATTGTGATGGGCGCTGACCAGGTTTATTGCCGTATCCAGCATCTCCCTGAAATAATCCTAGTTGAGGAAAATTGCCAATCTCAGCATTTCCTGTCCTTCCATAACTTCCTCTCAGCTTTAAAAAACTTATCAGATTATTATTTTGAAGGAATCCTTCTTCAGAAATGATCCACCCTGCGGAAACAGCCGGGAAAAAACCATACCTGCTATCTGCTCCAAATCTTGAGGAGCCATCCACCCTGGCGCTAAGACCCAATAAATATTTATCCGATAGTTTATAATTAGCTCTTGCGAAATAAGAAACAAAACGAAAATTAGTTTGGGTAGAAGTACCTGCGGTGATTTTAGCTGCACTCGCAATCTTAGTGTAAGCATCCGATGGAAAGTCTGTACCTGTCACGGAGTTAAAATCTTGTCTGGATTGCTGAAAAGACATACCACCTGTGAGGTTGATATTATGAGCCCCAAAGCCCCTGATATAACTAAAATAATTGTTTGTATTCAGATTCTCGACCCTGGTAAAATAGTTGGATCCAGTGCCCAAAGCAAAACCTGTATTCCGCTGGGTAATACTATTATTGTATGATTCTTCCTGTTGATCGAGGAAGTCTACCCCCAATTCAGATCTGAAGGTCAAACCAGGCAATATCTTCAATACTCCATAAGCATTGCTGAGGTTTCGATGTACATTGGTATTAAAAGTAGCACCGTCGAGGTTGAGTAGTGGATTATAATAAAGTGGCTGGCCTATGTCTCCGGGAGGAGAGCCTATCCTCAAGCCCGTAGTTGGATCAATCAGTGGAGACAGTGGAGTAAGCGCGACGATCTGTTGAGGATTGGAGAAGGCATTGTCTCCATCCAGGCGCTTATTTAAAGTACGACTGAGCCCAAGATTAAATCCGATGTTCAGTATTTTACTCACTTCATGGTCCAAATTGATCCTGCCTGTCATCCGCTGCAGATTATTGCCAATCATGATTCCTGCCTGATCCAAAAACTGACCAGAAACAAAAAACCGGGTTTTGGCATTACCACCGTCTATGCTCAAATCGATTTGTTTTTGAGGGGCATCCTGATAGGCGAGTTCGTCCCATTTGGTGTCAGCCTGATCTGGAGTACCAAAGGTACCTATGCTGACTCCGTCAAAGAAGCTTTCCATATAAGAAGTATAAGAATCCGGATCTGCCGGATCGATTTGTTCTATCCGGTCAGAATTGGCTGCTGCTTTTCTATAATAATCCAGATATTGTTCAGAATTAAAAAAGTCAACCTTCCGGGTAGGCTTGCTTTTACCATATTGAATACCCAGATTTACATTAGTTTGACCTGATTTGCCTTTTTTAGTCGTGATGAGGACTACACCATTAGAAGCTCTTGATCCATAAATGGCGGCAGCAGAAGCATCTTTTAATATTTCAATAGACTCAATATCCTGAGGGTTGATATCTACAATCGAGTTGGTCGCTCCTCCCCCATTGCTTGAAAGATTGGCGGTCGTGATTGGGATACCATCGACCACATACAGAGGTTCATTTGATGCAGATACTGATGAATTACCCCGGATACGAATTTGCATGGCTTGGCCGAGTTTGCCGGTACCAGCATTGATTTGAACTCCGGCAGCTTTACCTTGCAACACTCCTTCTAAAGAACTAACAGGGATGTCTTTAAAGTCAGCAGCTTTGATCTTGGCTATGTTGCCAGTGAGATCACGTTTGATTTGAGTGCCATAACCTGTGACAATGACTTCCTCTAAAGTCTTGACATCTTCTTTAAGTACTGCATCAATGATGGATCGGCCATTGATACTTTCTTCGATACTCGTGAAGCCGAGGTAAGTAAATACCAGAATATCATTGGCTCCGGCATTGATGTCATACTGTCCATCAATATCAGTAATAGTACCTATCGAGGTGCCTTTTACCGAAATCGATACCCCAATTAAAGGTGCACCATCACTGTAAGAAGTGACCGTGCCTTTTATTTGAGCATCCAGTACAATAGCAAATAATAAACAAAAAGGAATGGCTACCAGCCATCTCATAAGAAGTCTTTTCATTAAGTTTGATTTAGTGATTAGTTAAAAAAAAGTCTTATCCAGAAGAAATGTTCCTAAAAGTATTAACGATCTTATCTTGCAATTTGTGAAGATGGTGTTAACATAAAAAGCAGTATATATGGTGGTATTCAAGATTTATCTCTATGAATTGTTCAAAAAGAAAAGGCTTTCAAACCGAGGTCTGAAAGCCTTTTTTAATAATTAAAGAGCAATAGCTTTAAGACTATACTGCAAATTACTTTAAAGTGAGAGTCTCTTCCGTAATCCTGGGTGCTGCGACATTGTAAGCATACCATAATTTGAAACTATGAGTAGCAGGATCATAGGTATTAGGTCCATAACTTTGATCAACATTTGGAGTCACCCCGCTAGGCGTAATTGTAACAGAATTATCTGGATTGATAGTCAACACCATAAAATAACCTGAACCACCTAAATCACCCAATTCAGCAATCACTGAATTAGGTCCCGAAGTAGATAAGTCTTTAACCCTGTTTATAGCCCTATCGCCAGCAGTTGGATGGTGAAAAACACCTACCGCCTGATATGTACCATGCCATTCATTTTTGATGACCACATTAAATAATGCTCTATCAAGCGAAGGTATTGTATTAAATCCCCCTGTTGAACTTTCAATAGAGAGTCCAAGCGCAAATTGTTTTGTCAAATCTAACTTGCTGGGATCAACGCTTAAGTAAACTTTTTTCCCAAACTCACCTGCTCCGAATTTTAAATCAAGAGACTCTAAAGAATACCCACCTTCTAATGGCACAAATGATGTACCATTTTCCGTATTGTATTGAGTAATCAAAGAGTTATCGACTTTTAATTTTACATCGGAAGCCGTGTTTAATGATGCTTGAGAATTTGCATCTCTAAAAACATCCATCAAAACAACTTTTTTTGTACCTGCGGTTGCGTCAAGAGCAGTAATATTAATCTCATCTGCGCCAGCAGGAATCCGGACAAAATTTTCCCCGATCCCTTCTATTGCATTTCCTCCTTCTTCAATGCAACTTGCAAGACAACCTAACAAAAAAAGTCCAATTATATATTTAAATTTCATAATATCTTGGTATTTATATTTTAAAAAATTATTGCTTATCCCACCAGACTCGCCCATCTTGAGTATCACCACCTGGGACTCTACCAACTGCAGAAGACAAATTTTCTCCATTCAGATTATACTCTACCGTAGGATATACAAATCTTCTTGGAATCTGTTTGGATGCACTCACAGCCTGAGGAGTGGGTGTCAAAGTAGGCGTACCCGTTCTTCTCCATTCTGTCCAACCACTACGACCATCGGGATAAATAGCAATCCATTTTTGCAGATTGATTTTTTCCAGATCAGATGAGGAACCATCTAAAGCGACAGAATTCGAATTAACATAGGTATTTATAGTAGAAGCATCACTGATTCCCCATCTTTCGAACGAAGCTTTAATGCCATCAGCATAAAACTTATTTTTATCACCAGTGACCCAACCTCTTTGAATGGCCTCAGCAAGAGGCAAAAGCACCTGAGATGCAGCTAAGACTACAACCGGAGCTGTCTGAGATCTCCATTTAGGTGCTAAAATCAATGACCAGTCAGCATTGGCATTGGTGTAATTGATGGCAGCATCCCGCGTCAGGCCATAAGGGATACCTTTTACTTCTCCTTTTGCGTTTGGCGTACCAAACTGTTGCAATCTTGAATCATTCAGGTTTTTCAAAGCAGTAACCATTACATCACTGATGGAATAATCTTTACGACCATCATATACAACGTACCATGGGTTTTTATAAGTAGCTCCCGGGTAGAATAAAGTGACATCATCTGCAGCGGAAGATAAATAACCGGCTGCATCAGAAAAAGCAGCACTGAATTCTGTTTTACCTGATGCGGGATCTACTTTAGACAACCTCATCGCTAAAACCAAACGCAAAGAATTGGCAAATTTTTTCCACTTCGCTTTGTCTCCACCAAAAAGAATATCACCCTGAGCAGCCAATCCATTATCAAATTGGGCGATTGCGCTTTTGAGTGTACTAAAAAATCCTTTATATATATCAGCCTGGGTATCGTAGGTAGGTTTTGCATCACCTGTGAGTGCTGTACTATAAGGCACATCACCCCATCGATCCGTCTGGTGCATATAGAGGTAAGTCAACAAAATTTTAGCAACCGCGATTTGATTGGCATTTGAGCCATTGGCAGTCACTTCATTTTTAGTGTCTTCATCGGTGTTGTTATTAATAATATTCTGCAAGTCATACATAGCCCCGGAATAATTACCTGTAAAATTGATTTGTTGTAACGAGTACAAGGAAGCATCAGTATATTGAGACTCAGAAAAGTATTGAGCATATAATCCTTCGTTCATACCCTGAGTCCATCCGCCAAGGCCTGCCAAAACGTTGGTCAGCAAAGCAGAAGTAACCGGTACTGTGGTGGCATTTGGGTTCTTATTAACATCTCCAAAATCTGACAATGAGCAAGTACTGAATAAGAACGCGAAAGCAATAAGTGATATAGATTTGAATAAATTTTTCATTATTAAATATATTTTTAATTAAAAGCCAAGTTTAATATTAAAACCAAAGGAACGCGTACCCGGGAATTGGCCATTTTCACCATACCGCTGACCCACCTCAGATGGATCAAAGTCCTTAGATTTAGAAGAAATCAACCAAGGGTTGCGAGCAATAAAAGATACAACGATCGTATTGATATATTTCAGGCCCAGTTTTGAAGTTGGGATTTTATATCCAACATTTACTTCTCTCAATTTAACGAAATCTAAAGAATGAATATTATCCTCAGCTATGCTTCTGGTTCTAAACTGATGCCAATAAGTCTGAGCATCTACATAAACATCGACAGGTGACCCATCAGCACTGACACCAACAGCATGCACTCCGCCGCCTACAGCCACAGCATCTCTGCTTGGATTGCCTTTGTCATTCAAGGCAGCCGTCTCCTCAAATAATCCTGAGAATTTACCCCAATGATCAGATAATGAATAAAATACTCCTCCTTTAGAAAAGTCAATATTGAAATTAGCGAACAAATTACCAACACTAATTTCATTCAATATACCACCTGTCCAGTCTGGCAATACTGATCCAAAATAGGTATCAGGCTGTAATGTAAACAATCCAGTTGCATCGAGAATAGGTACCCCTTGTGCATTTCGTTTGATTCCTCCACCTCTTAACTGACCCCAATTCTGTCCTACCTGGTGAACTAACCTTGCACCACTACTGGTACCAAATGTACCGGTCTCACGAATAATGGCATCAATGCCCTCTGCCAGTTCAACAATTTTAGTTTCGTTTTTAGCCCAATTGAAGGTAATATTCCAGTTAACTTTTTTTGAAGAAATTGGAGTAGCATCGAGGGTTAATTCCAAGCCCTGTCTCTCCACTCTACCTGCATTAATATTTTTTGAAGAAAATCCTGAAGCACCTGAAACCGGCACACTCAAAATTTCATCAATTTTATTCTCTTTGTATACAGTAGCAGAAAGTCCTACTCTATTGTGGAGGAACTTTAGATCTATTCCGCCTTCATAGGCTGTAGAAAGTGAAGGTTTGATATTCGGGTCAATCAATCCATCCGGTGTACTCATGAGGAATGAACCATTCCATTGATTAGCCGCTACCCCATAATTTAAAGAGAGTTGATATGGTCCTAAATCAGATCCCACCTGTGCCCAACTGGCACGAATTTTACCAAATGATAAATCATTGATACCCAATAATTCGCTGAACAAAAGCTCACACCTACGGAAGGATATAGATAAGAATTGGCATTTTTAGGTAAAGCACTACTCCAGTCGTTTCTGGCTGCAAAGTCAACATATAGCATGTCTTTGAATCCGAAGGTACCGGTACCATATAAGCTGTTTACCGTTTTAAAACTGCGTCCGCTACCAAAAGTGGCCGGAGACTTAGAGTTAGCCAAAGTGAATAAATCAGGCACAGACAAACCATCTACGGTTGCACCGCCAACACTAGTAGCTGTAACTTTTCTTATATTACCTCCAGCCTTAAAATCCAATGAAAAGGCCTTCACTCTGGTATGGTAGGAAGCTAATAATTCATAGTTGTCTTCTTTACCGGCAGAGCCATCTGAAGGTTCGAAAAATCCCTGATTGTAGCTATAACTATTCCTAACACCTGTTTGGGTACCGCTATTTTCGAGTATCGCTTTTACATAAGATTCATCCAGTACTTCTATTTGGTTTCTACGTACAAAACCCTGAACCTGGAAGTTTTTGAATGGCTTGAAAGTCAAATTAACATCGCCAAACATTCTGTTTCGATTAGATGTTTGACTTAAGTTTTCAAACCAGTCATAATAATTATACCAATAATTGCCACCATAAAAATCTAAGGGGCTGGACAAATAGCTTCCAGGATTATTATGATTCCAACTCGAAAGTATTCCTTCTGGTGAATACATACCCTGGTATTCTTTAATTTTCTTTAGATCAAGATCTCTGTGAAACCACTGGTTAAAAGATCCAGAAGATTGATTGGCATAACCGTCATCAAATTGACCATTGATTTTTTGATTTGCCATATTGATATTAAATCCGGCTGTAAAATATTTGCCCAGGTCAAAATTACCAGTGGTGTTAAGGGTATTTTTATTCGAACTGGAATAAGGCAGCATGCCTTTTATATTTTGGTTAGTATAGGAGACACGGATACTATATCCTTCTCCACCCTTACTTAAACTTACGTTATTATTTAAGGTAACTCCAGTACCGTAAAAATCACGTACGTTATTTGGTTGACCTACCAGTTTGGCAGTTTGTCCAAAAGCAGGAGTACCTACATACCAGGAATACCAGGGTATATATTCCTGACCAACCATACGGGGCCCCCAGGAAGCATCATCGGAATAATCATGATAAAACTTTCCTTCGAAAGTTTTCCATTCATCCGGCATGCCGGCTTCCCAATTAAACTCTATTAAATCAGGTGCTCCGCCACCTGCATAAGAGTTCTGATATCTTGGCAAAATGTACACATTGTCAAAAAATGTACCTGAGTTGATTTCGATACCTACATTTTTAGAAGCTTTAGCTCTTTTGGTTTGAATAACAACCACACCTGCATCCCCTCTCTGTCCATACAAGGCAGTTGCACTGGGGCCTTTGAGTACAGTCATTGCTTCTATATCGTCTACACTGATGTCCTGGGCACTAGCTACCGGTGTGCCATCTATAACATAAAGCGGTGTTTTGTCATTTAAAGAACCTGCGCCTCGTATACGAATGGTAGCATCTCTACCCAAAGCCATTGAAGATTGGCTTCTCACCTGGACCCCGGCGATTTTTCCACTCAAGGCATTATTGACTGAGGTGGAAGGTATCTGCCTAAGTTGTTCTGCGTCCACTTGTTGAGCAGAATAGGTCAGAGACTTCTGAGACCGGCTGATACCTAAGGCAGTAACTACCGTCTCCGCCAAGGTAATCCCTTCACTCAAAGTAATATCTATTTGTTGTTGATTGCCCACCGTAATCTCCTGGTCATTATAACCAATATAAGAAATCACTAAAATGGATGATTCAGAAGGAACATCAATAGTATATGTTCCATCAATGTCCGTAGTGGTACCTGTAGTGGTCCCTTTCAGATATACATTGGCACCTATCAGTGGCTCTCCACTAATCTCTTTGACTGTGCCGGTAATAGTACGCTGAGCAAGGACCGAAGTCAAAGCCAGCAAAACCGAAAAAATGGTTAGAGTAAGTCTTTTCATGATAAAATGTTAAAATTTCGACGCTAAGTTAATAAAAAATTAAAAAACCAAAGGTTTCTTAACTCTGAGTCAAACGATATGTTAATGAAAAGTGCTGCCTTGCCACCCTTAAACAGAGATTTTTCAATAAATAAATTAACATTTAGCCTACCTTGCTCGTTGTAATGATTTTAAACACAAACAAAATGAAAAATTATATTATTTCGATATTACTGCTTTTTCTTTTGTCAGTTTTTCACAACGGCAAACTAGTAATTACAAAGTAATACCACAGAATCTACAAGGTACCTATGAAGGAGACTGTAAAAATAGATTAGCACACGGGGAGGGGTTGGCCATCGGAAAAGAAACATATGAAGGAAGTTTTAAGGAAGGGATACCCCAGGGAAAAGGAAAATATATTTATGAAAACGGGTCATACTATGTAGGTGAATTCAAAAATGGACTCCGTCATGGTGAAGGAAGAATGTTTGAAGTCCAATCCGTTAAAGCCATAAATAAGGATAGTACCGAAATCCTTGGAGGAAAATTAGGACGCTGGAAGCAAGATGAGTTTATCGAAGAAATATTGGAAAAAAAATACACCATCATTCAAAATTTAAACACCTTATCCACTCAATTTGATAAACCTGACGAAAGAACGGAGCGAGTGGAGATTATGTTGGGTACCAGATCTGTATTAAGTGGTGTATCCATCAATCCGTCATCAGGCACTTTTTACATGCAAGGGCCCAATAAAGCAATTATAGAAAATTGTGTGTTTCCTTTAAGAGTGAGGATGAATTATAATGCTCAAAAGGGTTTGAGTGCCCCCATTTCAGTGAGGTTGGAGTTTGAGCTGGAATCTAAAGGACATTGGAAGATCAATGTCAACTCACAGTAAGTAAACTTAAAATAATGCTATCAGTTGGTTATATGATGCCGATAAAATGGGGCAGGTCATAAAACAAAAAAAGGGCAGGTGCCTACGCCTTTGCGAAGCTCAACTGCCCAAAAAACTTACTCTAATTCTTTTTAATAAACAGTAGAGTGCATTAAAAGAATTTGGAGTTAGGAGTTAATGTATTTATAGTGAATTGATACTCATTTGCTTACATCTTTATTAGTTTGATAGACCCGAAATCTCCATACCCATTGGTCCAATCATAACTCAATGTTTTGGTAGTTTGATCATAGATACCCTGCCCGGCAAATTTATCGCCAAATGGCTCTGGCGAATTTTGGATAAAGACCTCGTCACAGCTATAAGCAATCTCTCCCGGAGAGTCTTCAGGTTTGCCAATACCATATACATCGTACCAATCAAAATATAATCCACCTGTCAAATCACTGATTTTAAAAGAGGATGCTGTCAGCCTGGTGATGGTCACGATATTGCCACTGAGAGTGACCAGATTGGGACAACAGCCATCAGTGGACATGCCTTTTGCTTCAACGACTTTGTATGGGCCAGAAATGTCAACCGCCGGACACGTTATGAATGAATTGAACCCTAAAGTAAAACTGGAAGCAGGAGCTCCATTGATAGAAGGGCCAATGTTCAATAAGGAGTCTGTGCTCGAAAACCTGATGTAGGATGGATATACCCTGCCATCGTTGAGTTTAACCAAAGGACTCAAAGCAAAATTGCCCACCTTGCTTCCATCTGCAAGCCCTGGCTCTGCAAAAGCAGCAGCAAAATCTGAAGCTTTAAATTCGACCCTGACCTTACCATTGCCATTGTCAAAATCAGCTTGAGAAAAAGATTTCATCAATTTTTTCTCCCCAGCTTTGCTTGAATAAATTTCAACCAGGCTGAGATCTTTGTTTTCACTATACATATCGAATGCAAGAAAATCTGTCGCAATCTTGTCAGTAAAAATGCCAGTATGCGCGGGATCTACTATGATTCTGAGATTGACTCCAGCTGGTATATCAGGTATCCTGATCTTGCTATCATCCGTGCACTGAGAGAGTATGCTTAAAGTGGCTATAATAAAAAGGAATTTTTTCATGTTGATAATTTTTATTTAAAAAGGATCAAATAAATAAATGAAGATTAGTCAATGTCCCAAAATACCTTGTCAGTATATTGGTTGCGTTGTTTGCCATTAGGATTGGTAGAAAGATCATCTCCATCATACAAGAGAGAAACGGGGTAAGGCCTGGTCTGAGCAGAATACACATTGGGATCACGAGACGGATCACAAATTTGTGGGAATCCTGTACGGCGAATATCATTATACGATTCGAGGCCATATCCAAAGTCATGGATCCATTTTTGAGTCAGGATGAGTTCTAATTTCTTTTGATTATCACCTGCATCATATTTTGCCAATACACTCTTTGTATAGGCATTGATATCACCATCTGCTATAGCCGGTGCTCCGGCCAGGCTTGCTACTTTATTGACTTTGGCAAAAGCAGCCTTGATACCAGATTCTACTAGAGCCTGAGCGCTTTCTCCTGTATTTTTGGTCAAAGCTAATTCAGCCCGGATGAAAAATAAATCAGCAGTCGTGAGTATACGCTGTGCCCCTGCACCTTTTAGTCCCGAATTCAGATCACCACTGGCGCCAGATTTGTTGTCAAATGCCCCACCGATAGGCCATAGACCCAACATAGTCTGAGATTTGCCCTGATCAAAACCTTCGTTTGGATCTTTGTCATAAGAGGCAAACCAAATAGAAAGGAATTGACCATCCTGGTAAGAAACTGGATTTTCAGCAGTTTCACTGGCATTGAGCTGATTATAGAAATAATATGGAATCCTTGGATCCTTGATGCCAACCATCGTACTATTCTGAGCAGCAGTTTCTCCTTTCATGACTAGGTAGAAGTAAGGTGAAATATAATAAGTTGGACTTCCCTGGGTATATTCCCTAATAAAACCGGGATTGCGATTTTCAGGAGTAATGGAAGTATTATAAGTCAATTCGAAATCTTCATTGGTACCACTGATCAAACTTGAATTAATGAGGGAAGCCACCTTTGCGCCATCATACAAATCGGTCAACCTTACCTTGTTATACATATTCAACAAAAGAGACCTGCCGTATTTTTTCCATTTATTCATATCCCCTTTATAGATGAGATCATCACCTGATGGTTTACGGGAGCTCACTTTGTCTAAATCTGCAAGTGCCTCCTCCCCTAATCTGAAGAGATCCCTGTAAATCTCTTTGTCATCATCAAACTTAGGGAAAGTAGCCTCAGCCCCTAACCCAGCCTCTGAATAAGGCATGTCTCCCCAGAGGTCAACGATAGCACTAAACATTTGTACTTTGAGCAGTTTAGCCATGCCTGCATAGGCCCAGCTGTTTGACTCGACTGCTTTTTCGATGGCGATGTTGAGATCAGGCAGGGCTACAGCGTAAAATTTTTCCCAGGATTGAGTGAGCGAAAATTCATTTTCTGTGATTTTATAATCATCGTGATCTCCTCTCTGCACGATGTGATGAGCATATACCGAAACCAGCTCGGAAATACCGGCAGTACCCATCCCTAAAGCACCTATTATGGCCGCCTGACTATAAGGCATTAGATTATTCAGCTGAGCATCTGTAGGATTATTAGGGTCATCATTGATGTCCAAATAATCATCACAGGAAGTAATGGTAAATAAATTGACCAATAAAAATAAACTTAGAATTTTATAAAGTTTCATGATATGCCTGGTTGAAAAGATTTAAAACTTAAGATTGATGCTTGCGCCATAACGTTTGATAGATGGCAAATTTTGAAATTCAAACCCCTGGTAGTTGGAATCACCGAAGGTGCTGGTCTCAGGATCAAAATTGGTGTCCTTGGGAAGGTAAGGGGCCTTGTACCAAAGATTCCTTCCAGTGATAGAAACCGATGCTCCTTTAATCCCTTTTTTGAATAATGAAGCAGGCAGTGAATACGCTAGTGATACCTCCCTTAATCGAAACAGGGTAGCATCGAATACAGTCCATTCATCTTGTCCGTTGGTACCGAAAGTGCTTCCAAACCATAGGTCATTGACTTCTATCATGGTTTGATTTGGAATCTTTTTGCCACTTTCATCAAGTAGTGCTTCCAGTTTGCCATCCTTTGGCACGGGATTACCATATACCCCTTTGATCACTGCGTTTTTCTCACGATCCCCCTGGAAGGCCAGAACTCCACGACCCAACATTGCATTGATAGTCTCTGAATAAAGATCACCTCCTTGTTTCCAATCGAAAACGGTACCTAAAGAAATTCCTTTCCAGCTAATATTGTTGACTAAGCCTAAGGTAAAATCCGGATTAGGATCACCAATGATCTCATCATTTATACCGTTAATGATCTGACCATTGGTGCGGTCGATCAATAAATTGCCTTCTTCATCACGTGCACTCACAGTTCCTTTGAATATGCCATAAGGCTGACCAACTCTGAGCACTGGCGTAATACCACCTGCAAACAGCGGCCTGATCACCAATTCATCTGTACCTTCTCTTAGTTCAGTTACAATGGTTTTATACCTCGTAAAATTGGCTGTAATGTTCCAATCAAATGATTTATTGGAGATTGGATTGAGTTTTAATGATACTTCAGCTCCTTTAGTTTGAAGTGCACCAAAATTGGTCAATAGCACATCATATCCTGATGCAGTCGGCAAGGCAAGCTGAGAAATCTGATCTGTAGAAGTACTTTTAAATAAGGAGATATTCAGCTCTGCTCTGCTCTTGAAAAACTCAAGATCTACTCCGGCTTCCAAGTCTGTAGTAAACTCAGGTTTTAAGTTAGGATCAAACAAGGTATTCGACAGGGTAGAACTGGCTATTCCTCCAAACGGGAAGTCAATATCCCTGATACCTGCCGTGAGCCCATTTGATTCGCCCAAATTGAGCAGATAAATTGGTTTTAACGAATATGGAGATGCCGGTGATCCTACTTTAGACCAGTTGAGCCTGATCTTTCCACTGTTGAGGATAGGATTGTCTGACATTTTCAAAGCCTCAGAAAAAACAAAGGCCATACTTGCTGAAGGATAGAAATAATGATTGTTGGCCCTGGGCAAGGTAGAGGACCAATCATTGCGGCCAGCCAAGGTAAAGAACAAATAGCTGTTATAATCTGCGGTCAGCTCACCAAACATGCCTAGCAATCTTTGTTTTGTCAGATCGCCTCCGGCAGACACCTGGTTTACTGTATTATCGACATCTATGATATTGAAATCCAGCATCTGGGTACCTTTGATTCCTTGTGCCCTATTCTGCCTATCATTGAGATTATGCCCAGCTCTGGCTTCCATAGCCCATCGGTCATTAAATCTATGTTTAGCAGTCAGGATGACAGTAGATTCCAATTCTCTAAAATTTGTATTGAGATCCACTACAGAGCCTAAGCCTCCAGCACCCTGAGAACCTGGCCTAAACCACTCCAAATCACGCTGATTGTATTGATTGATACCGATTCTATAATCTAAATCCAACCATTTATTGAATTGGTATCCTGCATTGACATTGACCACATATCGATTCACATCACCAGAAAACCCATTGTATTTCGATGACCAAAGAGGATTGTCTGCAGAAGCTCTGGATACCATAAACAGGCTTTCGTGAGTAACAGGGTCTTCAAACGGCTGTCCCTGCAAGTCCCATGCCCGACCGAGGTAGAGTGTCCTGGCCATAAAGGAGGCCGTAGAAGCTGATCCGATAGCTCCTCCCTGCAGACCTTTTTGCAAAGAGTTAATAAAACTAAAATTGCCTCCCACGCGAAGACCTGTTTCAAATTTGCTGTTGGCTCCAAGTGAAAAAGAGGTTTTGCCAAAATCACTATTTGGAAAAATGCCCGTGTGGTTCACTCGTGAAAAGGTCATCGCCATAGAGGTGTTTTGATTGCCTCCTCGGATAGTCACTGAATTGTCTCTCAAACTACCTGTATTAAACACATCTTTGACATTATCAGGATAGGCCTGGTAAGGGACCTTTGAAGTGACTCGCGGATCACCTGCCTCTACCAGTCGATTAAAAGAAGCCGTATATCCTGCTCCCCGATACCAATGGTTGATCGAATCAATAGTAGGATATGGTACGGCGCCAGGGAAAGGTGCGCCCCAACTTCCATTGGCTTGCGCATAAATGAATCCTGTACCATTGCCATAAGTATTTTGATAATTAGGCAAGGAAGCAATTTTTTCAAAATTAATAGAAGAAGATACATCTACACTCAATCGATTATCCCCCTTTTTAAGTGACCCTGTTTTGGTATTGATGATAATAACTCCTCTGCTGGCACGCGATCCATACAATGCCGCAGCGGTGGCGCCTTTGAGTACATTAATGCTCTCGATATTGTTTGGATCGAGGTCAGCCAATCTATTAGAATACGCTCCTCCTCCCGTCAATTGGAAAGAAGCTCCATTGGTAGAAGCATCAAAAGGAATACCATCCACCACATATAAGGCTTGGTTGTTACCAAAAAAAGATTTGAGTCCCCTGATCGTAAGTCTGGTAGCAGAGCCGGGCTGTGAACTGGAACCAACTATATTGACCCCGGCGATTTTGCCTTGCATTGCTCTCAGAGGATCTGACTCTCCTACCCGCTGCAATTGCTCCCCTTTAATCTCCTCAATCGCATATCCCAATTCCTTTTTTTCTCTGCTGATACCAAGTGCAGTGACTACCATCTCACTGAGTTGTACGCCTTCTACTAAGACTATATCCAATGTATTGGAGGTACCAACACTCACCTCCTGCGTAGTAAAGCCTGTATAACTAAATACCAACACTTTTTCATTCGGTTGAATGCTGATGGAATAGGCTCCATTTTCATCAGATACTGTACCATTCGATCCGCCTTTGACCAATATATTTACACCGGTCAGCGGATCCCTGTTCTGATCAAGGACTGAGCCTTTTAATACGCGCTGTGCCTCAGCCGAAAAAGCTGCGACAGAGAGAATTAACAAATAAATGAGTTTCATAAATTAATGATTAGTGATTAAATAAACCCAATAGATTGCTCCTATGTACTGGTTACAATACATACAAGCATAGAAATAAAATACCTGGCCTAAACCAGCCGGTTTACTTCAGAATTAGAGTAAGAGTTTTTTTAATGGTTTTAGCACCCAAAAGAAGCTACAGCCTGAGTGTACTAAGTCCAACATTTAATTTAGAGAAGCCTTAAAGAGAGCACAAAACAAATTAAAACCAATTCACCTAACTGGTATCTGTTGATAGGTAGTTACCCGCTACCATTCACATAAATATCCAACTGAATTAAAAATAAAGATTTTCAATTCAATAATATTAGAGAAAGTCTTAATTAAGTGAGTGTCTTCTGAAAACAGATAAAATAACAGTATGACCACTTATTATTTTTATTAAACCTGTTTGAAATAGTTAACGCAAAGTTATAACAAATAGCTGCTTGGATGCACTAAGTTATGTATTCTTTATTTTTTTAACTTTTCCAAATAAGCGTGAATAGTTTTTTCAAGTCCCATATAGAGTGCATCACAAATCATAGCATGACCGATAGATACTTCCAATAAATCCACGATTACTGATTGGAAATAATACAGATTGTCTAAATTGAGGTCATGACCGGCATTGAGACCAATACCAAGCGACCTGGCTGTTAATGAAGTGAGATGAAAGGATTTGATCGCCGCAGCCGGATCTGACTTGTAGTGGTAGGCATAAGGTCCTGTGTAGAGTTCTACCCTATCGGCCCCGATCAAAGCTGCTCCTTCTACCCATTTTGGATCCGGATCTATAAACAAAGAGGTACGGATGCCATGAGAACGCAATTTTTTGACGATGTCTGTAAGAAATTCTTTTTTCTTAACAGTATCCCATCCATGGTCAGAAGTCAAAGCCCCAGGCTCATCCGGGACGAGGGTCACCTGATCGGGTTTGCTTTTTATGACTACATCAATAAATTTATCTGTTGGGTACCCTTCAATATTGAGTTCAGTCTGAACGACTTTGCGCAAATCCTGAACATCGCTGTATCTGGCATGACGCTGGTCAGGTCTTGGATGGATCGTAATGCCTTCAGCGCCAAATTTTTCGCAATCGACTGCTACTTGAACCAAGTCAGGCATATTGCCACCTCTGGAGTTTCTGATTAGAGCTACTTTATTGAGGTTTACACTTAGTCGGGTCATGAGCTAATAACACAATTTATTGAATTGAAAGAAACGAAGATAACCACACTTAACAAATATACTATCTTCGCCTTATGCGACTATTTGTATTATTTGTATTAATCATGACAGGTCTATTTTTGGGGTTTGTGTTGATGGTGGGGATGGCAATTGTATCCGGGGCCAATCTGTCTGACCTGATCAGTGAAGGAGCCTTAAAGTTTGACAGTACTATGATGATTAGACTTATGCTCCTGATCAATCATGTGACGATGTTTATGTTGCCCGCCATTGCCTGGTCAGTCATTTATTACAAAAAAGCATGGTTGAGCGGATTAGATCTAAACCGTTCATTCAACTGGAGATACCTGGTAGGGGGCATTGGCTTTTTAATAGTAGCTTATCCAATCGTATCCAAGTCGTACGAATTTAACCAAAGCCTAGATCTACCATCCTGGATGAGCAGCATGGAGAGTCAAACTGAGGTAATGCTTAAGAAAATACTGACTATGGAAACACCTCTGGCGCTGTTGGTCAACCTGATAGTCATAGCAATCATACCAGGTATGGGTGAAGAGTTGATCTTTAGAGGCATATTACAAAAAGAATTATATAAAACCATCAGCAATCCTTATGTGGCCATTGTCATTGCATCCCTTTTATTTAGCGCGCTCCACTTTCAATTTGAAGGATTTTTACCAAGATTTTTTCTGGGCCTGATATTAGGTTTGATCTATTATTGGACCGGTAGTCTATGGATGAGTATATGCGTACACGCTTTTAATAATGGAATACAGGTATTGCTCACTTACTTAAACCCTGAGATGATGGATCAGGACTTTGAGAGTACGATTCCGATTAAATGGTATGCCCTCTTAGGATCAATCATATTAACCGGGATAGTTGGTTATTGGTTTTATATACAAAAACGAGACACTGATCGATTAAGTATTGATCTGGCCAAAGCAACATCCCACAACCTCCATCAAGATGAATGATTTACCGAAGCGGGTCTTGACCGCCATCTTCCTTGGTATCGGGGTCATAGGTGGTATATATTATTCAGTATATACTTTTATAGCTCTTATGATCGTGATAGGTGCATTCGCTTCCTTTGAATATATCAAGCTTGCTTCCTTTGGAGCTGATATCAGCATACCTCATTCGATGACAAAGATTGGCGCATTACTTTCCGCAATGCCTCTTCTGTTTTATGGATTAATTAAAAATACAGAGCATGGTTTTGAACTCAGTCTGTTACTTGGCAGTATACTGATCATGGGCTTATTGGCCTATTTTCTAATCAAAAATGAAGTTGGTGATTACAAAATGTACCAGGCTATCAGTATGTCTATCATGTACATTACGATCCCTTTTTTATTAATGATCTGGGTGTCTATCCAAAATGGTCACTATCAATGGCTCAAACCAATGACCCTATTGGCCTTGATATGGTGCAATGATGTAATGGCCTATTTTGTGGGACGCCTATTTGGTAAAAGGCCATTGTATTCCAAAATTTCACCCAAAAAAACAATCGAAGGCTTTGTGGGGGGGCTGGTACTCTCCGTGGCCGGAGCGCTCATATTGTCTATTTATGTGCAACATCTGACTCCCACTCAATGGGTTATATACGGATTTGTCGTGTCTATATGCTCTACAGTAGGCGACTTATTTGAATCCATGATCAAGAGAAGGTATGGTGTAAAAGACTCAGGTACAGCACTCCCAGGGCATGGTGGATTCCTGGATCGATTTGACGCATTTATCTTTGTCATCCCAATCGCTACACTCTTTCTATATTTGTGGTGGAAATAGCGACATCACAGATTTGAGTCAGCAGCTTTAGGCAAAGCTTAATCCTACATAATCAAAATTTAAAAACATTAAAAAATTTAAATGAATTTTCATAAAGAGGGATTTAAGATTATTATTATAGGAACACTGCTGATAGTCCTTATTGCCACACTGGTTATTAATTATTTGCATTTTCTCACTATACCTGTTATTATATTATTGTCTCTGATTTTTGCCTGGCTATTGTGGTTTTTCAGAGATCCCGTAAGATTGATTCCGATGCCGGGAGATGACATCTTGTATGCACCCTGTGATGGCAAAGTCGTGGTCATTGAGGAAGTAGATGAAAATATTTATTTTAAAGCTCGAAGAATACAAGTATCTATTTTTATGTCTCCGTTGGATGTACATGTCAATAGAGTTCCGGTGAGTGGCAGGGTCGTATTCAATCAATATTTTCCGGGAAAGTATTTAGTAGCCTGGCACCCTAAGTCCTCAACTGAAAATGAGCGCAACTTTTCTGTCATAGATCAGGGCACTTATGAATTGGGGGTAGTCCAAATAGCCGGTGCCATGGCACGAAGGATATTAAATTATCTCACCGTAGGTGAAGAAATAAAACAAGGTGAAGAGTTGGGATTTATCCGCTTTGGCTCGCGGGTCGATCTTTATCTACCATTAGATGCCAAAGTAGAAGTAAAAATAAACGATGTCGTCAAGGGCAATCTCAGTGTCGTAGCCACAAAAGAGCTACTTTAAATGAAGAGCATCAGACACCTCTTTTTCGACCTGGACCATACGATCTGGGATTTTGAAACCAACTCTCACATCGCTTTTCAACGTATGTTTGAGGATCTTCAGATCGAACAATTAGTCCAAACCTCGTTTCACCATTTTCATCCGGAGTATCTCGTCCATAATACATACTATTGGTCTTTGTATGCCCAGGGCAAAATCAACCAGCAAGACCTCCGTTGGAAAAGAATGCATGCGACTTTAAAAGCCTTTGATATCGATGATGAAACAAATGCCCATCGCATGGGTCAATATTACCTCGAGATACTACCAGAGAGCACACAGCTTTTTCCGTACACAAAAGAGATATTAGCCTACCTTCAAAGCAAACAATACCGGCTTCATATCCTCTCGAACGGATTCGAACAAGTGCAACACAAAAAACTTCACTACAGTGGTATAAAAGATTTTTTTGACCAAATTATAACCTCCGAGGCATGTCACTATGCCAAACCTGATAAAAAAATATTTGAATATGCTTTAAACAAAGCCGGTGCATCGACCCTGGACAGTATCATGTTGGGGGACAGCCCTGAGGCTGATCTACAAGGAGCTCATAATGCCAGCATCAAAAGTATCTACGTGAATCATCATGGATTGACTACTGATATACCTCATACCCTCGGAATCAAACACTTAAAAGAGTTGGAGCAGATCTTTTAAAGCATGCTAATTGTTTTCCTTAAACTTCAGGCTTGCTATTTCATCCAACAAGTCATCGTCAATCGCCTCTTTGAGGTCATCCAGGCTCATATGGTCTGCATTGGCATTAAGTATGATCCGATCTTTGACGATGATTGATATAGATGAAGTGTGATTTTTACTATCTGATTTTTCAAAAGATTTGTATCCCTTCCAGGTGTCTACCCGTTCAAACCCATCCTCATCTTCACGATAAAAATCTGCAACACTCCAGGCTGCAAGTCCCACCAAAGCCGGCGAAAAGCCCCCAAAATCAATCAGCTCAAACTTTATCCTTTTATCACCATCTTCGTATTCAGACTTTACATTATTCATTTTAAAACCAAATGCACCTACGCCTTCTCCTTTGATACTATTTCGTGCCATCCCATCGACTTTGGATGGAAAAACTTCTCTGAGGTCACTGATGGACACTAAATCTCCTGCTTTGGTATTCAAAGCTTTTTGCAAGGCATCTTTGATGTCTTTGGATTTTTCATCCATTTTTTCACTGAGTCGGTCTAAGGACTCTTGATCGCTTTCAGTGATTTCGCTTGATTCTTCGCGCTTTTTGTCTTCAGAAGAATCTCCGGATTTACAAGCAAAAATAATAGCAGATAAAATCAATAAAGAATAAACATAAAATTTCATAATACAAGTGTTTCAACTACTAACAAGCCTAAAATAAATAAAATTCATTTTAACCTCCCAGGTTCGATCAAGTATACAAATTTCAGGACGAGTAACCATATTTGCAGGAAAATTTATTAGCCTAATCCTTTAACTTTAAAAAAAATGATGAAAAGACTATTGACCTATTTGATATTATTCCCTTTGATTTGCCATGCTCAGTCCTCTCTTGCACCACTCACAGTGGCTAAAATTATGCGTGATCCAAAGTGGATCGGCAGCTCTCCTTCTTCTATCAAGTGGAATACCAACGGAGAACAAATTTATTTTATGTGGAATCCAGCCAATGCTCTATCCGACTCCATGTATTCCTACAAACTTGGGCAACCCACTCCATTCAAGCTGAACAACCAATACCCCTTTGGGTCTGCAAAAAACACTTCGCTGGCTGAAGAAGATCTGACTTATTCCTACGATCGGTCTATGTGGCTCTACGAACAAAACAATGATATTTTTTTTCAATCGAGAGGAATGTCGTTTCCAATAGCTGTAACCTCCACAATGGAATTAGAAAGAAATCCGGTTTTTTCATTTAACGAGACCGAAGTAGTATATACCAAAGGTGATAACCTGTACGCCTGGAATATCGCATCAGGCAGCACTCAACAACTGACCAATTTTGTCCGGGGCACACCCTCAAAATCCAGCACTAAAGAAACGCTTCAAGATACCTGGCTCCACCAGGACCAACTTAGAGAATTTGATATCCTGGCTGAGAGAAAAAAGTAAAAAAGAACATGCGGATTCAGTGAGCATAGGAGTAAAATTCAAATCTATCAGGCCAATCTATATCGAAGATAAATTTCTCACCACCATCCAAATCAGCCAGGATGGCAAATACATTTCTTATAAATTAAATCAATCTTCAAAATCAAAATCTACCATTGTGCCCTCCTATGTCACCGAGTCAGGATATACCGATGTCCTGAATGCCAGGTCTAAGGTAGGTAGCAATGACGGGCCCCAGGAACTGTACTTATATGACCGGATAGCGGATACTACCTACCAGGTCATGGTCGACTCTCTGCCAGGTATCACTGCTATTCCCGAATTTTATAAGGACTACCCAAACTCGTTTGAAAAAATGAAAAAAGACACCACCTGCAAAAAAGTCAGTTTTTCAATGCTGCGGTATTCAGCTTCTGGCCAGCAGGCTATGGTAGATATCAGGTCTTTAGACAACAAGGATCGGTGGATCAGCGCCATTGACCTTAAAAGTGGTACACTGCAATTAATAGATCACCAACACGATGAGGCTTGGATCGGAGGGCCCGGGATTGGAAGCAGGTTTGGTGGAGGTAATCAAGGTTGGATAGCAGAAGATAGATATTGGTATCAAAGCGAAAAAACTGGTTATTCTCATGTGTATGTATATGATATGAAAAATAAGCGAACTACCGCTATAACTGAAGGAAAATATGAAATAATGGAGGTGTCCTTGTCAAATGATAATTCGACTTTTTACCTGCTCACCAACCAAACTGATCCAGGTGTCCAACAGCTGTACCATGTACCCTCTTCAGGCGGAGCATCAAAATTAATAACACCAATGATAGGGGCTCACCAAATAACGTACTCGCCTAATGGACTGTATCTCGCTTATTTGTATTCATATAGCAATAAACCCTGGGAACTTTATGTGCAGGAAAATCGACCTGGGACTAAGCCAATCCGTGTAACTGACCAGGCGATATCACCTGAGTTTGCTTCCTATCCCTGGAGAGATCCTGAAATCGTGAGTTTTAATGCCCGTGATGGGGCCCTGGTAAAAGCAAGATTATACAGACCTGCCAAAAAATACAATAATAAAGCCGCAGTGATCTTCGTCCATGGCGCCGGGTATCTGCAAAATGCTCACAAATGGTGGAGCAGCTATTTTAGAGAATACATGTTTCACAATCTGCTAGCCGATCAGGGATATACAGTACTTGATATAGACTATAGGGGCAGCGCAGGTTATGGCAGAGATTGGCGCACCGCTATTTACCGGCATATGGGTGGGGTGGATCTGACCGATCAAATTGATGGCACCAAATATCTTACCGAACAATTAAAAATAGACCCTAAAAAAATAGGGGTATATGGCGGATCCTATGGGGGTTTTATTACGTTGATGGGATTGTTCACGGCACCAGAGGTATTTGCAGCAGGGGCAGCCTTAAGACCTGTGACAGATTGGGCTCAATACAATCATCCTTACACTGCCAATATCCTCAATACGCCTGCTACAGACAGCATTGCTTACCGCTTATCTTCTCCATTCTATTATGCCAATGGGTTGTCCAAACCCCTTTTGATCTGTCACGGCATGGTGGATGTCAATGTGCATTACCAGGATGCCGTCAAATTGGCTCAACGACTCATAGAACTTAAAAAAGAAAACTGGGAGCTGGCTTCCTATCCAATGGAAGACCATGGATTTGTAGAACCATCCAGCTGGACTGACGAATACAAAAGGATATTGAAACTTTTTAATCAATGGCTTAAATGAAATGGTATTATTATTGTGATTCTATCAATAGGCTATTATGGAAATAGAAAATAATAAGGGAGAGGAGCTGACTCCGCTCAACCTGATCATTATATTTCTTTCTCTCTACGTATTGGGAGCATTGATCATAGAAACTTTTGCCGATATACCCGAAGAAATATCCAAAATTTTAAACCTGGTGGACAACGGAATATGTATAGTCTTTCTATATGATTTTGCCTTTCGTTTTAAAAAGGCACCCAACAAATTAAAGTTTATGCGGTGGGGATGGATCGATTTATTGTCCAGTATACCTGCCATAGATGTGTTCCGTGCAGGCCGACTACTCAGATTGATCAGGTTATTACGCATCGTAAGAGCTTTTAAATCTACTCATCTGCTCGTCCATCATATATTTAAAAACCGAGCACAAGGTGCAGTGGCTACCGCTTCAGTAGTTGGGGTGATGATGATTGTATTTTCCGCGATTGCTATATTACAAGTAGAGACTGATCCTACCAGTAACATCAAAAGCGCCGAAGATGCCATTTGGTGGGCTATCACGACGATCACCACCGTCGGTTATGGAGATCGATATCCTGTGACTACACTTGGGCGGATCGTAAGTACCATCCTGATGATCACCGGAATAGGACTCTTTGGTACCTTTAGCGGTTTGGTTTCTTCCTGGCTGTCCTCTGGTCCCAAGCATACCCACACCAAGGAAGATATCGTCGAAAAAAATGATGATGACTCAAAATAAAATTGAATGAATAATCAACATATAAAAATCCTTAAAACTGACATTTTATCTGATCACTGGTATACCCTCAAAAAAGTTACTTTCGAGCAATTCTCCACCAAAAAAGGTTGGATGAAAGTAGAGCGGGAAGCTTACGATCGGGGTAATGGTGCTGCTATCCTGCTTTACAACCCTATCCAGAATACAATCCTGCTCACCAAACAATTTAGGCTGCCTACTTATATCAACGGCAATGAAGATGGCATGATGATCGAGGTTTGTGCCGGTCTATTGGACGACCATAATCCGGAAGAGTGTATCCGCAAAGAGACTGAAGAAGAGACAGGCTATCGAATAAAAGAAGTCCACAAAGTAATGGAAGCCTATATGTCCCCAGGATCAGTAACGGAGATCTTGTATTTTTTTGTTGGACTGTACGAGCCTGCCATGAAGGTCAATGATGGAGGCGGTTTAGAGGAGGATCATGAAGAAATCGAAGTGCTTGAGGTTACATTCCCTGAAGTGATCGAAATGGTTACCAATAAATCCATCAAAGATGCCAAAACCATCATGTTGATCCAGTATGCTCAGATCCATGATCTCTTAAAAGCAAAGTAATCAAGAGACAGCCACAACTATTTTAATAAGAAACTGTTATTTGAAATATGCTAAAATTTATTTTTATCATACTCATTATCTTTACCCTTATGAATTTACTTTTTAATTTCATCTCCTGGAGTACCCTGTTCAGCATAATCAGTATGCCTTTCAACCGTAATACTACTGTGGAAAGACCAGTTTCTACCCCGACAGCCACCCAGTCTTTATATGATTTTAAAATGAGAGCCCTGGAAAGTAACAAGGTAATCGATCTAAGCATCTATCGCGGTAAAAAAGTGGTCATCCTGAATGTAGCATCACAATGTGGTTTTACTCCACAGTATGCTGATTGGCAAAAGTTTCATGAATTGCATGGCAATGAGGTGGTTGTCCTGGGATTCCCTGCCAATGAGTTTGGGGCACAAGAGCCAGGTTCAAGCCAGGAGATAGCCAGCTTTTGTCAAAAAAACTATGGTGTAACCTTCCAAATGTTTGAAAAGATAATCGTCAAAGGTGAAGGCAAGCACCCCTTATACCAGTGGCTTTCATCTAAAGATCTTAATGGTTGGAATGACAAAGAGCCAAGTTGGAATTTTTGTAAATATGTAGTCAACGAAAAAGGCGAATTGACTCATTTTTTCGGCTCTAAAGTATTGCCTACTGATGAGGCATTTTTGAAAGCAGTTTTATAACAAAATTCCTGTAATTGCATTCAATCTGTAATGCTGTTATACAAATTACTTACTCAAAGTCAGGATATATCAAATACTTCTTTCTTATTTTTTTATAAGCTGTGATATCCGAGAGCCAGGTAGCTCTGATCTCTTCTTCTGACATTCCGGCCTTGATTTGGGCCATCAGCTCGGTATTGCCGGCCAGTTTATTGAAAAAATTATTTTTAAGAAAAAAGTCATCACGATCCTTCATGTTTTGATACAACTTTAATAACCAATAAAGATTGATTCGTCGCCAACTCATGATTTCTTCAATAGACAGAGCAGTGAGATTATGACCATTGCACATTTGATTGTATAATTTGGAGGATTTAGCGCCGGGTCTGGGTACAGGTGTGAATTGAAAATCGCCTGCAGTATACTTTGGATGCCCAAAAATCACAAAAGGTTGTTCAGTACCTCTCCCTTCACTGCAATTGGTACCTTCAAAAAAGCAGATAGACGGATATAGCAGCGTAGATCGCAGATTAGGAATATTGGGCGATGGTTTGACAGGGAGATCATAGGTCATCGTGTGATCGTAATTATTACATGGGATCACCCTAAGCTCACACTTAACGTTATTGGCTAGCCAGCCTTCACCATTAACCATTTGGGCATACTCGCCGATACTCAGTCCATAAACTACAGGCACCGGATGCATGCCAATAAAAGATTTAAATTCTTTTTTCAATAGAGGGCCATCTACGTAGTAGCCATTTGGATTAGGCCTATCCAGTACTATAAGTGGGAGATGCTGTTCAGCACAGGCTTCCATGAGTAAGGACATGGTAGCGATATAGGTATAGAACCGTACTCCAATATCCTGGATATCAAAGACGACTATATCGAGCCCGGTTAAATCTTCAGGCAGTGGTTTGCGCCGATCGCCATACAAAGAGACTAAGAGGATGCCAGTGGCTGGATCTTTTTCAGATAGCACATGTTCTCCAGCGTCGGCCTCACCGCGATAGCCATGTTCAGGAGAAAAGATTTTGTTGATGGTGATACCCTGGCTGAGCAGCGTATCGACGAGATGGGTATGACCGATTATCGAAGTTTGGTTTACCACAAGTCCTACTCGTTTGCCTTGCAGCTCAGGCAATAAAGCATTAAGATTATAGGACCCGGGCAAAGGAGCCAAAATAGATACATCTGACTTATTATCAACACTTTGCCGAAGATCAGTGTGGCCCATACCACAAGCCAGAAATAATATCATTGGGCCTATAAACACTTTAAAGAAAAGCATAATGTAAAAAGAGTTGGTAAATTTGAAAATAATAAAAAAGTAAAATTACAAGATGTCGACCAAATATGCGGTGATAGATATAGAGACCACGGGTGGATTACCCCGCAGAGACAGGATCATCGAAATTGGGATCATCTTATATGACGGCGAAAAAGAATTAGACAGGTTTGAATCACTTATCGATCCGGGCATATCGATTCCCCCTCAGATCACCCGACTCACCGGTATTCACTCAGGTATGGTAGAGGCAGCTCCTAAATTTTTTGAGGTGGCTAAACAAATCGTAGAACTTACCGAGGGCGCCATCTTTGTAGCGCACAATGTGAGATTCGATTATAATTTTATCCGGGAGGAATTTTCCAGGTTGGGTTATACTTTTACCAGAAAGCAACTATGCACCAAACGATTGGCCAGAAAATCGATCGAAGGCCTTCGATCCTATAGCCTGGAGTCACTGATCAACCATTTTAATATCAAAGTCACCCATAGACATAGAGCGTTGGATGATGCTTATGCCGCCAGTGTGGTATTGGATCACGTGCTTCGCAGGAAAGAAAATCTATCTATGGCCTTTGACATGATCCACCAGGGAGTCAAAGAGTCCAGACTTCCCGCCTCTCTTTCCTTAGATTATCTTCATTCGCTGCCAGAAGAATGTGGTATCTACTATTTTCACAATGCTAAAGGCGACATCATCTATGTAGGAAAGAGTATCAATATTAAAGACAGAATACTGCAACATTTTGCAGATCATACTGAGAAATCAACAGCGCTGCACCAACAAGTTGACAGCATTACTTACGAGATCACGGGGAGTGAATTGCTAGCCTTATTACGCGAAAACGAAGAAATCAAAAAGTTGAAACCGGAAATAAATCGGCAGTTAAGAAAAAAACATTGCCCATCGGTGTCTATCGCTATTTGGATGAAAACGGTTATATCAGATTTATCACCAGCAAGATAGAAAATGCCGATTCGGAATATACCCTGGTGAAGAAATTTTCCACTCCAGCGAACGCTAAATCCTTTCTGGCAGCCAACGTGGAACGATACCAGTTATGCCTTAAACTAGCAGGTATAGAAAAGTATGGTGGCACCTGCTTTGACCACCACATCGGCAAATGCCCTGGTGCTTGCATTGGAGAGGAATATCATTATACCTACAATCTCCGTGCAGGCCAACTCCTAGGCACCCCCGGATATCCGGCAGAGACTTTTGTCATAAATGAAGCAGGTCGTAATTATGAAGAGCATACCTTATTATATGTGCAAAATGGCAAGTGTGTGGGTTATTATTTTAAATCAGATTATGATCAAATCCCGCTTGATACAAATGATTTTAATTCCATCTTATCCGATGACGATGCTTGCATGATACTCAAAAACTATCTGACAAAGAAAAAAGGTATCAAAAAGACTAAACCGGCTCTGGTCTAATTATAAGTCACGATTGGTTTTGGGTAATGTTTTCCTGGGATAAAATCATATTTTTTTTGCTCCTCCAGATCCATGAGTTCCGGATGAAAAATCTTAATGTCCGGTACTTTGTCCAAAGCATGTATCCAGTGCCTTACAAATTTGCCCTGCGGATCATATTTTTTAGTCAAAAAATTGATACTCAGTGGCTTGTCTTCTGCACTATCAGGCAATAAGCCGGCCAGCACCAACCAATTGACCCAATTGCTGGCAGGATCGTAATCTATCAAATTAGATTCGTACCAATCCGCACCAAGTTGCCAATTGAGTTTTAAGGTGTGTACCAAGAATTGTGCACAAGCATTACGCAAAGGAAAAGGCAGATAGCCGGTTGCACTCAAAGCTTTCATACCTGCATCCAGTATCGGTATCCCTAATCTTCCTTCTTTCCACAAGTTGAATAAATAACTTTCATCTTTGCGGCTTTCACTGACTTTGCCGGTTATACCTCCTTTTAAAAATACTTTATTACCGTATTTTTTTGCGATCAGCCTGCAATAATCCCTTCTGATGAGCTCAGTCAACAATGCCTGGATATTCTCGTTGGTTCCATTGATTGATTCATAAGATTTTATTTCGTGGTATACCACTTTGGGAGACACACAACCCTGGGATAACCATGGGGACAGCATGGTCGTAAAAAAAGGGTCAGATATAGATCGATCTTTGGCCCTGTATTTTCTCAGGCCTACTCCAGCCCATACATATTCTTTGAGTCGCCGAAGTCCTGCCAGCTCTCCCCCAGCAAAATGGTATACTTGATCTTCGGTGCAGGGTACCAGGTCGAATGCTTTTAAATCCGGAATTTCGCCAGGATCATAAGGATGCATCATGGGACTTACAAAATCTGGTATGGCCAAAGCCGGCCTGACTGGGATGATGCGCTCAAATTCTTTTCTAAATGTTGAAAAATTGTCAGGGGTGTGCGTGACAGGGAAAGGTAGATCCTGGGTGTAATAGAGCATTTTACCCCTGGCATAGCGCATTTCCTGGCCGACCGTCCATAAATTTTTTTCCAAAGTATCCTGTGCATAGACTTCATCACGAGTCCGTTCGCGATTACAAAACACCAGTGAAGTCTTGAACTGTTTGGCCAATTGAAAAATAATCTCTTCAGGATGCCCTACTCGCACGATTAAATCACTACCCATCTCACGCCATTTGGCTCTTAATTCATGGACAGATTCAATAATAAACCGGGCCCGTATCCCGGACATACGCCTGTGACCAAACCTGGAAATCGATTGAAACACTCTTGGATCGAATACATAAACCGGGATGACTTCACTGTTCCATTTAATCGCCTCGTAGAGTGCTTCATTGTCATGTATCCTCAAATCCTGTCTAAACCAAAGTATTGATTTGTTTTTCATACCCGCGATTGATCGGCCACTTTATATCTTTGCAAAAATAATCGTAAGATGAAATACATAACAATAATAATTTTTAGTCTTCTCACAATCAGCCTATTCCAATGCAAATCTAAAGAAACAGAAAAAATCATAAAATCTCTCCATGATCAACTCATGTTACTCCACGATGAGACGATGGCCAAACAAGGAGAGTCTATGTCCATGATCGCTCAGCTTAAAGCCATCAAAGAAAGTTCGGCAGTTGACAATGCCACCACTATTGACAGTATTCGGACAGAACTCGATTATTCTAACGAAATGATGATGGATTGGATGGCAGACTATCAGGATCCGGTGACCAATGACACCAGCAGCATTAGTTATTTGCGATCACAGATCGATCAAATGAATAAGATCTCCAGCCATATGCAGCATAATATCGAACTTGCTAAAAGTATTCTGCCAAAATCCAACTAAGCTCCTATCATGCGTTTATTCTTTTCTGTAATAGTCTCCCTGGGTATTTTTTTAGCCTGCAAACCAACTTCCCGATCTTTGCCTATTCTTGGTGAAATTGAAATCGTTGACGGCGATACCGTATATCACAGCATCCCTGATTTTTCTTTGGTAGACCATCATGGAGATACCATTACTAACCAGACTTTTGATCAATCCTTATATGTAGCGGACTTTTTTTTTACAAAATGCCCCACTATCTGTCCTAAACTGGCACAACAAATGTTGCGCCTACACGATCGGTACCAGGGCAACAACCAGGTGAAATTTTTGTCGCATTCGATTGATCCTAAGTATGATACCGTAGCAGCATTAAAAAAATATGCTGATAAACTTGGCGTCGCCAACAGCACTTCCTGGCATTTTGTGTGCGTACCCAAAGATGATATCACTCAGCTCGCCCTGCAATATTTCGCTGCAGCCCAGGTGGATCCGTCTGCCGCTGGAGGGTATATACATTCTGGCCACTTTGTTTTGGTCGACAAGAAGCGGCATATCAGGTCGTTTTGTGATGGGACTAAGCCAACAGAAGTAGACCGACTCATGAAGGATATAGATCTATTGCTCAGTGAAAAACAAGATTAATATTTTCTTTGCATTGATGCTTTGGACCGTCGTGGGTTGTGGTCATTCCGACGGATATCGCAATTATAAGTTGATGTGTGGTAACTGCCATATGGACCAGGCAGAAGGTTTGCTAAGCTTGGTACCACCCCTGGAAGAAGCTGCCTTTACCCAGCGTCGGTCTGCTACTATTTGCAAGATTTACCAAGGGACGAATGACAGCCTCACTGGTCAGTATATGCCGGCATTCAACTTGATCTCCAATGCTGATTTGGCCAATGTGCTCAATTATATCATCCGACTAAAAGAATTTGGAGCCAAGCCCTTTACTGATGTTGAAATCAAGACTTACATTGAAAACTGCAGGTAAATTGAAAATATTAGTCGTTCTTTCCTATCTAAAAAGACGATACTGCACTGTCCAGTATGTTATTGAGGGGTAGATTTTATAAATTTGCGCAAATCTTAATTATATGCCTTCAGCACAAACAAAATTTGAACATATCCATACGCACATATACCGGGATGCCATAGAAGGATCTTTGGCGGTAGCTCACGAAATCGCCCAGCTCATCAAAACCAAAGCCATCCAGCAGCAGCCTTGTGTGTTGGGTCTGGCCACCGGATCTACCCCTATCAATGTTTATAAAGAATTGATCAGGCTGCATAAGGAGGAAGGGCTGAGCTTTAAAAATGTAGTTACTTTCAACCTGGACGAATATTTTCCAATAGACCCGACAGCCCTGCAGAGCTATGTACGGTTCATGAAAGAAAATCTGTTTGATCATATTGATATACCAGCAGAGAATATCAATATGCCCGATGGTACTTTGGCCAAAGCAGATGTCCCGGATTTCTGTCATGCTTATGAGCAAAAAATAGCTTCCGTCGGAGGCTTGGACCTTCAGATCCTTGGGATAGGTCGCACCGGACATATCGGCTTTAATGAACCCGGATCAGGCCTCAATTCGATCACCAGACTTATCTCTCTGGACTTTATGACGGTAGTAGATGCAGCCAGTGAGTTTTTTGGTGAGGAGAATGTGCCTAAAAATGCCATTACGATGGGTGTCAGGACGATCATGAGTGCCAATCGAATCATCCTGATGGCTTGGGGAGAAGGCAAAGCAAGAATCGTGCAAAAGGCGATCGAAGAAAAAGTAAATGATGGGATACCGGCGACTTACCTCCAACAACATCCGAATGCTTTATTTGTACTGGACGAACCTGCTTCAAGTGGACTGACTCGAATCAAAACACCATGGTTAGTCGATGCCTGTCAATGGGATCAGCCACTGATCAAAAAAGCTGTCATCTGGTTATCGACCAAGCTCGGCAAACCTATACTCAAACTGACCAACAGGGACTATGCTGAAAACGGAATGGGTGATATCGTAACAGAATTTGGCAGTGCTTATATTATCAACATAGACATATTCAATAAACTTCAATACACCATCACGGGCTGGCCTGGGGGCAAGCCCAATGCAGACGATACCAATCGGCCAGAACGTGCCATTCCGGGTCATAAAAGAGTGATTATATTTTCCCCACACCCTGATGACGATGTGATCTCTATGGGTGGGACCTTTATCCGGTTAGTCGATCAAGGTCATGAAGTCCATGTAGCTTATCAAACCAGTGGTAATATCGCCGTATTTGATGAGGATGTAATCCGATTTGCAGACTTTATCAGAGATTTTCATGCTACCTTCAATATGGATGTACAGGCCGCGGAAGAGCTATACCATATGATTAAAAAACAACTGGAAGACAAAAAACCTGGAGAAATCGATACCAAACAAGTACAAATGCTTAAAGGGCTTATCCGAAGGGCGGAAGCCAAAGCAGGTTGTAGGAATGTGGGATTGACAGATGATCGCGCCCACTTCCTTGATTTGCCCTTTTATGAGACCGGCCTCGTTAAGAAAAAACCTATTGGCCCTGAAGATATTCGTATCACCAAGGACATCCTGGAGAAAATCAAACCTCACCAGGTATATGCAGCCGGCGACTTAAGCGATCCGCATGGGACACACAGAGTATGCTTGCAAGCTGTCATCCAATCTCTGGAAGAGCTCAAAAGAGACCGTGTAAGTTGGATTGACGATTGTTGGTTGTGGTTATACAGGGGTGCATGGCAAGAATGGGAGTTAGAAAATATTGACATGGCAGTACCTATTTCGCCGGACGAATTAATGAGAAAAAGAAAGGCCATATTTAAGCACCAATCTCAAAAAGACAGGCCTTTGTTTCCAGGATCAGATGCCCGTGAATTCTGGCAACGGGCAGAAGACCGAAACCGTGGTACCGCAGCTTCTTACAATCAACTTGGCCTGGCAGAATATGAAGCTATGGAGGCCTTTAAGCGCTATTATTATTAAATTATATAAGCATGCGAATTTATATAGCTTTGCTTTTAAGCACCCTCTTCAGCTCGCATTTTATTGTAGCACAGCAAGTTATTGAAATTAATCCAGGTGTTAAGCTGACATTTCCTTCGCCACCTTCTTTATTGGATACTTTGGGCCAGAGGGTCTATGACTATTCAGATGTAAATGGTTATTACGCTTGTATTTTAAAAATGAATGCTGTATCGGTAGACAAACTAGCCAACCTGGACCGGCCAAAGTTTTATAAAACGATTTTCGAATCTATGCAGGACCCTTCGCACCAGTGCAGGTTAGTCAATCAATCCAGTGGGTCCATCAGTGATGTACCCTTTGCTGATTTTTATTCGACTTGCAAGCCCGACCCGGATTTCCCTGATGTAAGATTCAAAAGGTTGATACTTCTGGGCAGCGATCTCTACATCATTGATTATTGGACATATCAAAGTAATGCTTCGAAATCTCATGAAAACAAAGATTTGTTTTTTAATTCCCTCAAGCTCGAAAATATATCGGTGGCGCCTTTTATTCCGAGCGCCATCAATTCTTCTAATTCACAAAAAATCGATTGGTCGTCCTATACCTGGGTATTTGGCATCATAGGGGCCTTGGTCATCATTCTTTTCTTCTTGCGCAAGAAACCAAAGAAATAGTTAAAGGATGTTGAGACATCACATTCCTTTCTATAATTGTTAATTTTGCGCTTTCTATTTAATTTTTATAGTAATTATTTTTCCATGAAAAAAATCTTGTTTGTACTTTTTGCACTCGGATACCTGATTTCGTGTAAACAACCCTCTCATGATCTGATCATTTCGCAAAATAAGACCTCCACCTATAGAATCATATATGGTGAGAAAGCCTCCGATAGCCTGGTAAAAGCGGTAACAGATTTTAAAAATCATTTAAACATTATCACAGGAGCCGAGCTGCAGGCATTCGCAGATATTGTAGGTCCTCAACCTAATGAAATCCTGATAGGTAAAAGCAATCGCACGACTAAATATGACAACAGTATACCCTACAATGAACTGGGTGGTGATGGCTATTTTGCAGGAGCCCGGGGCGACAAGTGGATTATCACAGCAAATAACCCCACCGCCCTTACCCAGGCCATATATGATCAACTAACCAGAATGGGGTCCGTCAAAGTAGTAGAGACCATGACCCAGTATAGCCAAAAAAATCCGTTGGTGATCCCTGCTGACCAGGACCTCGTATTCAAACCAACCTTCAGTTATCGGCAAGTCATAAGCACATTTGCTAACAACGCAGATTATCGCGCCTGGAACCGGATCAAAATCGATAACCTAAAGGACTGGGGCACATGGGAATATTCTATGGAAAGAATTTTCCCCTCTGAATCATACTTCAAAACTCACCCTGAGTATTATGCTCAAATCGGATCGTCTAAAGTGCCCGATCAAATCAACTTCTTGTCCCCGGAGCTAAAACAAGCTTTGGACAAAAATCTTGAAGTATGGACTATGACCAAGGGTAGGGCTGACTATTGGTCTATAAGCCCATATAATAATAATATCGTGAGTGAAGACAAGTTGACTCAGGATGCGATCAAAGAGACCGGCAGTGCGGGGGGAGCCCTGTTAAAACTGGTCAATGAGGTGGCTGACAAACACCACGAAAGAATCCATGCCATGTGGGTAAATGGTCCTTATCGCCAGGCTCCTACCAATATTACTCCAGCCGGCAATGTGATGGTAGTCCTGGATACCAAGGATACTGACCATGGCTCCTCTTTAGGCGAAGGACCTAAAAATGAGCAGTTTAGGACGGATCTAGCCGGATGGAAAAAACTCACATCCAATATCGTGGCGATGATACATGTCACCAATGAGCAGAACTTTATGATGCCATTCCCTAATCTGACTGCTATGCAGCAATCATTCCAATATCTTGAAAGCCAGGGAGTTAAAGGGGTGATTATTACCGGAAGTTCACAGAGAGGTACTGCACTCACCGATCTCAAATTTTATGTTGCCTCCAATCTGGCCTATAATGCTCATCAAAATCTTGACTCCCTGATTTGGCAGTATTGTGACAATACCTATGCTCAAGGTGCTAAATCGATGCTGGGGTATGTACAGGCTCTGGAGAAAGCTTACCAGGGAAGTAAATCGCCCTTGCCTATGGATGCGAGTCCAGCAGAAGCCTACAGATCCTGGCTTGCCCCGACCAATATCAATCAGCTCTATTCTTATTTTAATTCTGTGATCAATGCTGCTCAGAATAACTCTGATCTCAAAGAGAAAGTAGATCGGGATCGTCTGTCGCTAATCTATGCTCAGCTGCAGGTAGCTAAAAGTATGGGCACCAGGACTTTTGGTTATTTTATGAATATAGGTGCATTATCCCAACTTATAAAAGCGGACCAGCCCAATGTAGTGGCAAAGAGCGAAACAGAGTTATCTAACCGAAGACCTGAGTGGGGACCTATTCAGGGCATGAAAGACCTGGTCAATCAATTTGTCACTGATTGCGATCGAATGGGCATCCGGGTGATCGATCGGGATGGCACTACTCCAGCTGATTTTCGCGACCAGATATTGCAATACATAAGTCAAAAAGTACAGACCCACCTTGGCTTTAAACAAGGCACTTTTAGTTTTAATGCCTCCCCCGATCCGGAGTTTGGCGACGGCGATGCTGCTATGCTGAATGATGGAGTGATCGGTCTGCCCGAAGACCCCAGGTCCAATTGGGTTTCTTTGTCCGGGGGCGAAGGAGAAGTCACCTGGGACAAAGGCAAAGACACCCTCATGTCCAGTGTGGAAGTACGTTTTCTACAAAATAAAGCTGCGAGGGCTTGGTTGCCCACCCAAGCATCACTGCTCATCTCTGTGGATGGTCAGAACTTTAAGGAGGTCAAAAAAATATCCATTCCGGGCACCTCAGCAGCTAGCCAGGTTTATGCCGCTAATTATAATTTTGGCCGGCAATCCGTTAGATCTATCAAGGTAAAGACTGTCGGCCGGGCTGTTTGCCCTACCGACCATAAACTGAGTGGATCACCAGCTGTAATCTTGATCGACGAAGTTGTAATAAAATAATCAGCAATTTTTACAAGTCCATATAGTGTGATCAAATAATTCTCTATATTTGCCCCTCTTTAAAAGGGAGTTTAGCTCAGCTGGTTCACCTACCTGGCGGCAGGCAGTGAGCATCACAGAGCGGATTTCAAAAATATAATGGTCAAAGCATAAGCGTTTTGCCTCGAAAATAAAAAAATAGGGAGTTTAGCTCAGCTGGTTCAGAGCATCTGCCTTACAAGCAGAGGGTCGGCGGTTCGAACCCGTCAACTCCCACTTGATTATCAAAGGGTTATAAGGATTATTCTTTGTAACCTTTTTTTATTTGCAAGCAAATTTGCAAGCAAAGCGAGTTATTTCATCCTTATTATTAAATAAATTAATTATGAAGATCTTATCCATTTTATTAATTGGGCTGGGTTGTTTGTTTATTGCAGGCAGCTTTGTGATGAGTGCACCGCAACAAGCAGCTATGGCAGGTGTGGCCTGTTTTATGGGAATACTTGCACGAATAGCACAGGCAAGTGCTTATAGATCAGAAGATAAATCAGAAATAAAAAATATTGTCAGTTAAAAGTTAAAAATCCCATTTCCCACTACCTCTTTTCTTCACAATACCAGCTGGATCCTGAATTTTTATCTTTCCAAGTGCAAGAGGGGTAAGGCCATACTTGTCTGAAATTGCAAGTATGTTTTTTATTGCCCCCTGCATGATGCTGATGGCCGGGTGCTTTTTACTTACTTTTCCATCCCGGGTACTCTGCAAGATCATGATCCCATCCTTTTGGATCATCTCCAGGCAGGATGAATAGATTTTAAACTGAATACAATACATTCCAATGAAATGGAGGCTAATGGGCTGCCCTTTGAGGTATTGCATTCGATTTACACGATCTTCGATTCTCATCAAAGGATTAGGCAGTTTTAACTGCAAAGCCTTGTCATAAGCTTTTAGTTGATGCTGATAGCCCGTTGACTGAAATCCTATTGCCTCTCCTTTCTCCGAATTAAGGCTTCCAAATGGCTGCCGCCTATGCATCAGCAATGATTGGCTCAAAAAGGGCAATACTGGCTGATCCCGGACTAAATTTACTCCGTACTCAATGTTTTTAACCTTCCAGTCATTTAGTGGTATTTTCAAATCAATTTCAATTTTAGTCAGCTCGGATTGTAGCAGGCTCCAGGTCAATCTTTGTGCGTTGTTGCCATTCATTGCTGCTTTATGAATGCTTCCTCTCAGGTTAAGCCTCCAAATCGATTTACCGGCCTTGATTGATTCTATGACCTCCAGGTTATAACTTTGATAGTTGGCCCAATATTTATAGCTTTCAGAGCCATCATCATACTGTCGTGACCTTGACCTAACTTGTTCGCCACTGTCGACATTGATAGAGGTCATAAGATCTATGCCGGTCGACTTTTTCCATTCATAAATATCATGAATTTTGGTTGTGGCTTTGATGCCATCAATCATAATCAAAAAGGGTTGGAGTAGGCTTTGGCCTGAGATTAGGATTCGTAGTATACTTATTGACCAATCGTTTTGTGATACTACATATCCCTTTCTTGTACACAGAAATGGTATTGTTTAATCTCATATCCCGACAATACCAGCAAATATTGGCTCTATCGAATCCACGTTTGACAGAGACCTCCTTCATGGATGATGGCTGTTCATAAAAGCTCTCAAAAGTGGCCTTGTACTGATCCTTATATTGCTTATCTTTGCAGCTTTTAACCGAAGTGGTGCCTTACTACTATCTGGCTGAATAGATAACTTCTCATACAATTTTTCCAACTTTAAATCTAAATCAGCTATCTGGTTTGAAATTATCTCGAAAGGGTTGATATTCATATCTGGTTTCATAAGTGCGTAGTTTTTTTGAGCCATTTTAGTTATTATACCTTGAGAATAATTCATCTATTTGCTTCTTATCAAAGAATAGAAGTTTTCCAAATGGTTTATTTCCCTTTAACTTTCCATTCGCAAGCAAATAGTAAAGATGTGATTTTGAGATGCCAGTATACTCGGACAACTCATTGAGATTCATTATCTCTTTGGTCATAATTGTTTTATTTTTCATCATTTATGATATATTGATTGTGGCGAATATCTCTTGATAGACTGGATTGATATCATATTTTTTTATGATATGTTTGGACCTATGCCGATATCACCCAATAAGACAGAAAATGAAAATAAGTTTGCAGTCACGAAAGGATGAATCCAATCGATTTTTAGTCTAAGGCCCATGCAAGCCCCTTCATAGCACCATGCAAGCCCCTTAAAGCTCTTATGAAAATAAATTTGAATACAATGATTCAGCTGTTTCCTTTCTTTCTTCATTAAGGAATCCGGCCATGTAGCTCTGAGTAGTCTTTGGGCTTGAGTGCCCTAATGCTTCCTGGACAAAAGCGATTGACTTCCCTTCCCTGATCAAGCCAGTGGCGAAGCTATGCCTTGCATAGTAAGTGCTAATATCCCTGGTCAGGCCGTTGTCCAATGCCAGCTTCTTGATGTGCTGATTAATAAACCGGGTGAATGCCTTAGTCTTGATATGCTGCTTTGTGGCTGACTCCAATTCATTGATGAAAGGAAATACTAGTTGTTTAGGATTCGTGCCTGGAATGGTCCCATACTCAGCCAAAACCATGCGCGTAAACTCATTTAGAAATACTTCAATCTGTTCCGGTTGGCTATCGGTGTTTCTGGTCTTGATTCTCTCAAAAGTGAAGCTTTCTTTTCCAATTTGTCCATATCTCAAGTAAAGTATATCCTTGATATTCATCCCATTGCACAAGTAAGAAAAAAACCAAAAATCCTTGGCCTTATGTTGTTGAGGGGTCTTTGGTTCAGCCCTTAGTAATACCTTGAGTTCATCAATGCTTAAGGCCTTTTTCACCTTCCTACTGCCTTTAAATTCATATTTGCCTTTACCGAATGGGTGAAGTGATCGGTCAATATCTCCTGAATTGGCAGCCTGGATAAATATCGCTCGTAAGGCTCTCAAATACATGGATATTGTAGTCCTGGACATACCTTTTTCAAGCATGTATATTTCATATTGGAGTAGCCATTTAGTATTGACTTTGTCAAAGGCTAATTTATCAACGGATCTATCTTTGAGATGTACCAGGTACTTTTTGATAGAATCGCGGCTATTCTGATACCAAATAGCGGTGCCTATTGCGTTCCGGTTTCTAAAATTCCTGATGCGTTCATCATACTGCCAGAATACATTTTGTCCATCACTAGACTTTCTGGAAAGCTTAACTTCATAGGCTTCAAACGTAAAAGGCTCAAGATCTTCCAAATCCTTTTCAGCTTTTTTGACCAGGGCTTGCATTTTCTCAATCGTCGATTTGTAGATAGCCCGGGGCTTGGTAGTCTCCCAAATGCTTTTGAACTCTCCCGGGGAAAATGAAAATGAAGTACTGTAATACTTAGCTCTCCTGGTTGGTTTGTAGTAGATGCAGAGCTTTACCGGAAATGTACTGTCTTGCTTGGCCTTCCTGGTATCCAGTTTGAGTGAAACGGATACAATGGAATCTGAAGATGATTCTTGACTCATTATCTTTTATGCTTTGAGGTACTAAAATATCCATTTGCAAGCAAATTTGCAAGCAAATCCACTTAAAACCGCAAAATATCACAAAATTCAATTACCTCATTTTCAGTACATTCGATCTGACAATCAAAGAGATACTCAAAAATACTGATCATAATTTAGTTAATTTTTCTGCCTTACAAGCAGAGGGTCGGCGGTTCGAACCCGTCAACTCCCACTTGATTATCAGATGGTTATGGGGTTTTCGCTTCATGACCATTTTTTATTTGTTCTTATGTCTCCCTTTATTTGTATACTGAACAGTCCTGCTATTCAGCGATTAAATATTGGTGAGACCAGCCATTTTAAAGGTATCTTATAACAACATCCGCTACATGAACATGCCACCAATTGTACACTTATCGCAGAGATTGGAGGATAAAATGTTTGGATCATCGTCAGGCCTGGTCATTGAGGCTAAGCTGAAAAATGAAATCTAAAAAATATTTTGAAAACCTGTTTCAAAACCCGGATTTACAACATGAGTATCAGGAGCTATTTTCGGGAAGCATAGTAGGGATTTGGCTTTTAGTGATGTCTTCGTCAGTGCGCCCAATCGCTATAGGGACATTCAACCTTTATTTGATTATTAACGGGCTACGATTGGTTACTTTTTTTAATTTGACCTATAGTTTCAATTTGTTTAAGTCCATCATGACGAAATTAAAAGATATTATTGTAAATTACAGGTAACCAAATTTCTGATTATGATGACCAATGCTTCCGATCCAGTTTGGAATCATATTAACCTCAACGAACTGAGGCACATCATGGACCCAACTGCCGACCAAGCTATTGAAGAAGTGTATCGCAGTAAATCCTTTGATCAATTGCGCACCCAACTGCAAAATATGGCAGAAAATGATGATCACGCAAAGGCCGATATGCCACCTGCACTGCACAGTTTTCTACAAAAATGAATTGAAACAGACATTTACTGCAGAGGATATTGCCCAGTTTGAGCTAGCGCGCGAAATATGGAAAGAAAATGCTTCGTTATTTATTTTTTCATTGTTTTCCGGTCCCTACCCTACACGTATGCCGCTGAAAAACCAGCCAATGTACTCCGGCTCACTAAGCTCCTGGAATTGCACCCCGACAGGAGAATATTTGAGACGGCACAGTTTATCTTCGATGTGATGGATCGTGATTGGTGGATGCCTGAAAAGAGAGGCATTCTCACAGCATTGAAGATCAGGCTAATGCATGCAGCAATGCGGTACAATCTACTCAACAATCCGGAAGGAGAGCCTTGGAACAAAGAAGCTTGGGGCATGCCTATCAGCCAGGAAGATCTGATAGCTACTAACCAGGTGTTTTCTCTCGAGTTTTTGAAAGGAATGGAAATCATGGATCAGCCCCTATCAGAACCCCAAAAACAAGCATGGTACTATACGTGGAAAAAAATAGGCAGCATCATGGGGGTTCAAAAAGACTTACTCTGTGAGACCTATCAGGAAGCCTGGGATCTGCAACATACAGTGTACAATCACTTGTTTACTGATGATATACTCGCCGGCATTGCCTTGTCTAAAGCGCTGGTCACCACACTGGATACATTTATGTTGAGTGAAAAATTTATTCTGCTATTAATGCGCCGAATGATTTTTGACGATGCTCATCCTGACATATTCTATAAAATTTTGAGCCCTACTTATGGAGAGAAATACATTGACATCTTTCAACGACCCGGCTTGGCGACAGATCCCGATCATGAGATGCAATTGCACGAACAATTCAAAATAGAGTTTTACGAACATTATCAACGGGTAAAAAACCATATAGGTAGACAACCTCTAAAGGCTGAACCATTACCGAATGGAAAGAAAAACATTTTGGAGTCAAATCTGGAATTGCAGGAAGATTTAATAAATGAAATGAACAAACCCGGACTGACCCCTGATTTCCTGACCGTTCAAGCCAAAGCGATGCGCAGTATAGGAGGCATCATGGTAGGTCTGCTATCCGATTATTTCAGAGAAAGTAAGGGAGCAAATTTTAGGATCCCAAAGGATCTGAAAGAGCATTGGGGATTACTAAAGCCGACCTTTTCCATACCTGACTTTTTATTGAAAGGCATTTGGAGTAAAATCTTCAGCTTTTTTAAAAAATTATTCTTGGTAAAGGAAAAGTGACACCTTACATTGAATTTGGGTTATAATTTGATTTATTTCGGATCGCCCCCTAAGATTATTCCCCTCTTTCGGGGCCCATTTACGCTGCTATCTGGAAAGCCCGGTGCCTAGAATTAAGGTCGTTAAAAAGAGATATTTCCTGCCAAATCTTGATGTCTGTTCCAATTTAAGGTTCAAGCCGGAGGTTAAATTTTCGATTAGTTAAGGATAATTTTCCAGCATTAATGTTATATTTAAACTTGCTAAATACTTTGAATTAGATCCCAGACTAAGTTTTACAAATCATAAAAGTCTGTTTTCTGATGATTTTGGAAATGAAAAACCTACCAGAACATATAATAAGGTCTGACTTTGACCTGCCAACTACTTCAGTTGATGAGGATATCAGAACTGGCAGAACAGTTTCAGAACAATTTATCCATACCCTTATGGTCAACAATCCTGCGAAAGGATGTGAACTTTTATTTCGAAGATACCACAAGATCTTGTGCAACCACGCTATACGTTTTGTGTATTCCAAAGAGATAGCAGAAGATATAGTCAGTGAGGTATTTTGCAGATTGTGGAAATCTAAAGCCTATGCCAATATCACTACATCCTATCGGTTTTATTTAATGCGTAGCGTGCGCAATGAAGCTTACAAACTATCTAAAGACAGAATTCCATAAGACAAATCGTGTAGAGCTACCTGATACCATTCAATCAGGAGACCATCTGAGACCCGATCAGATGGCTTATATGGAGGAGATCACCGGACGCATCCAGAGACTTATCGAAGGGTTACCACCGCAGTGCCGTAAAATCTTTTTGCTGAGCCGATATGAAGGAAAAAAACAACATATTATAGCTGAAGAATTGGCGATATCAGTCAAAACTGTTGAGGCCCATATTGGTAAAGCACTTGCCAGCCTCAGATCGGGCCTAAAGGATTATTGGGTTTAAAATCACTACTTTTTTATAAAATTTTTAACTAAGACTAAGGGTATTTGCTAAAAAACTTGTCTATTATCCTTAATAAGCACCTTTAAAAGGCATGTCGGATTCTATCAGTAAAGAATTAATATTTGATCATTTCAATCATAAGACTACTCCTATACAAAGGAAAATGGTTTATGAATGGCTGCAGCATCAGGAGCATGAAGAGCTTTATTACGAATGGTTAGAAGAATTGGAGCACACTCATGTATTATATGTACCCGATACGACTAAACATTCACATCAATACACTCAATTCCTGGCAAAAGACTCATCAATAGACATTAAACGAAGTGTACAAAAATTGGCGTACCCTAAGCCAAGTCACGTGTTTGAATTCAAGCGGTTTACCGCTGCTGGTATTATAATATTGATTTCAATTTCGACCTTCCTATTGAGAGATAAACTTCAATACAAAACCTACAATGCCAGTTTTGGTGAAATCTATTCTTTCGTACTCACTGATGGTACTGAGGTCACGCTGAATGCCAATTCTTCTCTGCGACTTTCCAGGTTAAGTTTCAATCGACCTACCCGTGAAGTCTTTTTAAATGGCGAAGCAAAGTTTTCGGTAGCTCACAAGAAGGACAACACCTCTTTTCTGGTCAAGACAAGCAATGATTTTGAAGTAAAGGTTCTGGGCACCGAATTTGAAGTATATGCCCGACGCAAGGACAGAAAAGTTGTTTTGAATAAAGGAGAGGTTCAACTTCAATATCTCGAAGGCACTGAACAAAAACAAATATTGATGCATCCCGGCGATCATTTTGAGCTGGACCAACGGACCAGCAGCATACAAACTTTCTGAGCTATTGGATATAACAGTTCTCAAAGAAGGCAACCATGTACAACTTATTGAAAAATAACTATTTAGTATGATATTAAACCTTTAAATATGAAACTCAATTTACGATTAACTTCAAAATTGGCTATGACGCTGGCTTTCTGGATTTTAATTAATTATTCAGGATGGTCTCAAATCATGGCAATGGCACAAGCCAACCACCAAACTGAGCCAGAAACCTATAAGGTCCATACGCTCAAAGAAGCTTTGAATGACCTGAAAGATCGATATCAGGTAGAAATTATGTACGAAAGAAAAACTATCGATGGATTGACCGTATTACCAGGCATGCTGGATAATGCTCAAAAAGTTGAAAAAAACTTGAAAAACCTTTTACAACCCCTGGGACTCAAGTTTAAAAAAGTAAACAAGAGCTCCTATTTAGTGATCGCAGATAAATCATACGGGATTCAAGAATTAAACACTGTAGGTTTTCAACCATCCATTAACAGACAAAATTCAGGGAGTTTTGGTAGCGCCGTACCTCGTTTGATGAATCAGATTCATGAAATAGAAATGGTCGACCGTCCTATCAATGGTAAGGTCATCGATGCGGAGACTGGTGAAGGTCTGCCCGGAGCATCCATTATCGTAAAAGGTACATCTCAAGGTACTACCACAGATATTAATGGTGATTTCACCTTAAATGTACCTGATGAAAATACAGTTTTAGAAATTTCTTATGTAGGGTTCATCACTGTGGAACTGGCTGTAGGCAGTCAGAGCCAGGTAACCATTAACTTAAAATCCGATGCCCAGGCACTTTCAGAAGTAGTGGTGATCGGATATGGTGAACAAAGAAAGAGTGACCTGACCGGTGCCGTAGCTTCGATTCAGACCAAAGACATCACCAGGGCCAATCCTACAATGGCTGCAAGAGCTATCCAGGGGCAGGTCGCCGGAGCTACAGTCACCAAAAACGACAATCGACCCGGTTCAGGATACAGTATCACTATCAGGGGTGAAAACACTATAAATAATTCAACCCAACCTTTAGTCGTAATTGACGGGATAATGGGTGGGGATCTGAACACACTCAATCCAAACGATATCCAAACTATGGATGTATTAAAAGACGCTTCCTCTACTGCTATCTATGGCTCTCGCGGAGCGAACGGGGTGATCATCGTCACGACTAAGAAAGGTGCATCCGGCAAACCACGCATCAGCTACGATAGCTATATAGCCTCAAGACAACCTGCACATGTACCCAGGCTTATGAATGCTCAGGAGTTTTACAAATCTATGTATACCGATAGAATCCTGGAGGGCGCGACACCTGCTACCTTTACAGCAGGTGAGCTGGCTGTAATAGAATCTGGTCAATCCACAGACTGGGTTGATTTAATCACCAAACCAGGATTGCAAACCAGCCAAAACCTGAGTCTATCCGGAGGCAATGATCGAACCACTTATCGTTTTGCGGGAGGATTTTTAAGTGAAGATGGAAACGTAAATATACCGGTTTTAAAAGATATAATCTTAATGCCGGCCTGGATAGCAAAATAGGTCAAATGTTTAGGGTTGGATTCACTTCTTACCTGACTTATAGTGACCTTAATGTTGGCTCTCAGGAATCACTCCGGGGGGCATTCCGTGCACGACCAAGTGGACTACCCTATTATGATGATCTGCTCAACCCTACGGAGAATAAAGACCTCAATGTCAATGGCTATGCCGTATGGATGGGCATCAATGATAAACAGGTGCCTAACCCGTTACTCGATATTGATCCGGCTATTTCTAAACTTCAAACCACCTCTTTAGTCGGCACAGCCAATACCTTTGTTGAGTTTAGTCCTGTAAAAGGTTTGAGCTTCGCTCTTCAATATCTGCGTCTTATGGCAATAACCGTATGGGCGATTTCAGAGGCACCTGGTCTAAAGCGCAAGTGGGCAAAAAACCTCGTGCTCAGTACGACAGTGGTATACAAGGCAATTACACCATTGATAATATAGTGAATTACGACCTGGCAGTTTCCAAACACAAAATTCACTTCACAGGATTACAAAGTTCCTTCTATCAAAGAAATGAAGCTTACAGAGTTTTTGTCACCGACCTTCCCTACGATTCAGATTGGTACGCTTTGAATACTGCCGGTACCATCAATACCATATCCAGTTCTTTGGCCGAGCGATCATTATTATCTTATATGGGTAGAATCAATTATTCCTTTAATGATAAATATTTATTGACTTTGACCGGTAGATCGGATGGGGCTTCTCAATTAGCACCAGGCAATAAATGGGCTTTTTTCCCATCGGTCGCTGTGGCCTGGAGAGCCGGTGAGGAACAGTTCATTCGCGACTTAAATCTGTTTTCAAACTTGAAGGCAAGAATCAGCTACGGCGAAGTAGGCAACTCTACGGTCAATCCTTATAGTACTCAAGCAGGTTTGCTTAATACAGGATACGATTTTGGTGGGACCGCGGCATATGGATTTGCTCCTGCTAACCTGGGTAACAAAGATTTGCGATGGGAACGCAGCAAAGAATTGAATCTGGGCTTGGACTTTGGGTTCTTCAATAACCGAATCGCAGCTTCTCTTGAAGTATATGACCGAAAGACAGACGATTTAATTCTAAATCAAAAGATACCAACAGTGACCGGTTTTTCTGATGTCATTGCCAATGTGGGAAAAATACAAAACAGAGGGGTAGAATTAACTTTAAGTACAGTCAATATCACAAAAAGTAATTTTAGCTGGAGTACCAATTTCACATTTACAAAAAACAATAATGAATTGCTCGAATTGTATGGAGACGGCCAAACGGTCGACAAAGGCAATAAACTTTTTGTAGGCTATCCGATCCGGTCAAACTTTGATTACGAATTCGCGGGGATTTGGCAGACAGCGGATAAAGAATTGGCAGCTAAATACAAACAAGTACCCGGAGCTGTGAGAGTGGTGGATCAAAACAATGATGGGATCATCTCCTCTTCCGATGCGATTGATGACAGAACTATCCTGGGTTCTGCACTTCCAAACTATTTAATGGGAATGACTAATAGATTTAACTACAAAAGCTTTGATTTCTCCTTTTTTATGTACTATAGAAATGGATCTCAGTATTACAACAGTACGCTTAGTGGGACTTTTGGAGATCTAGGTGGTACCCGATACAATAGACTTGCTACCTTAGATTATTGGAGAAGTGACAATCCTTCAAACACCTATTTTGGAGTTGCAGCTGCTAATCCATATCGCAATTCTATCAATTACCAGGATGCCAGCTTCTTGAGAGTGTCCGATATTACTTTAGGATACACCTTGCCATTAAACCTGATGAATAGATGGAAACTAGCTGCCGCGAGAGTATATACCCAGGTCACCAACCCATTTATATTCACGAAGTACGATGGTTTTGATCCAGAATTTAATTCAGCTATTTATCAAGATGATCTGCCCTATATGAATTTGACTTTAGGTGTGAACATCAGTTTTTAACCGAAAAAATATTAAGAAATGAAATTAATTTATAATTTTCGATATAAGACCTTCCTCGCTGTACTATCCTTAGTATTAGCTACAGGATGCAAAGACGATTTTTTGGTCGAAAAATCAGTAACTACTCTGACTACAGATGTATATTATCAAACCGAAGCAGGATTTGAAGATTTAGTAAAATCATGTTATCCTTTATTGCGGAATATCCATCAAAGTCGATCTTTGGTATTACATGGCACAGACATCTTCTCAGCATCGGGCGGGTGGTCCTCACCACTTTCAACTAATGGTCCCTCGATAGATCTTTATGATGTAGGTTTTAATGCTTCTCTGCTAGACATCCAAACCCTTTGGACCCTATTATACAAAGAGGTTTCAAGGGCAAATACTGCCATATCTGTTTCTGAAAATATCACTTCTATGGCTGCTGCCTTGAAAAAAAAATACGAGAGTATCTGAAGCAAAGTTTTTGAGATCCCTGGCATTTTCTATTTGGTACAACAGTGGGGAGATGTACCAATTCCTTTAAAAGAGACGACTGCTGCGACCAAAGAAGCTGTACGTACCCCTTCTGCAACCATTTATACCCAAATCATAACCGATTTATTAGACTGTGAGTCTAAACTCCCGGCGACTGCAAGCGATTATGGACGCATCACCAAAGGAGCTGCTCAGTTTTTATTATCCAGAGTATATCTGACCAGGGGATGGAATTTTAAAAATACTTTGGGTGGCTCCAACGCTGATTTACCAGGCTGTCGTATATGCAGACAAGGTCATTGATGCTTACCCCAATGATAGCTAATTACAAAGATTTGTGGCCTAAACATTCTGAAAATCCATTGACACAATACAAGGGGTACTCCAGAACGATAAAAACTCTGAGGTTGTCTTTGCGGTACAATATAGTCCTACAGTATTGACGAACAAAACGGACGCTGCCTTCTCTGCAGATGCAGCCGGTGGAAATGATCTCCATTCTCTATTTGGAGGCAATGGAGAAGGCTACCCTGGTTCCAAGGGTAGAACGACTGATTATAACAGGCATTTGGGTAAAATTATAGCTACTCCGGCTTTATATCGACTATTTGACCCACAATTAGATTCAAGATATGATCATAATTTCGTCGAGGTCGGTTATGCCCTATCACCAGTAAAAGATTTAAGGCCTATTCCAACCAATTCAAGCCTGAAAGTCAATTTGGCCATGGGTGATACTACTTGTTACTTTCGACCTGGAATAACCCAGCTACCTCACTTGATGACCGAGGTATCGATGTCGGCGGCAAAAGAAATTATGCAGTAGTCAATGTAGATGAAATAGGCGGAGCTTATTTTATGCAGTCAGGCTTTGCACCTGGTGAGAATCCGATGATGTGGAAATTTTGGGAACCCAATATCCCGTATGGAGATGCTGGAGGGACCTTTGACGAACCTATATTCCGCTCTGCAGAAGCTTACCTTATCGCAGCAGAAGCCATTGTAAAAGGAGCCAAAAACGGCAAGTTAGGTGGTGCTGATG